>JBJTOP010000388.1:0-46182 GCA_046074645.1 Planctomycetaceae bacterium
GTGGTTTGAAGCCAGCGGAGCATTTCGCGGAGCGTGCGAACGTTTGGGCCTCCAGACCACTGCGTCGAAAAACGACGCTCCATGTGCTCTTCCGTGAACCCGTAAAAAGCCGGATCCAGTTCCGGTGGCTGAGGACGCTCGGCGTTCAGTGGGTCGATTTTTGCCACAATGTGACCACGAACGCGGTAGCTGCGGATGAGCTGTTCCAGACGTTCCTGGAGCACGGCTTCGTCGGAAGCAGAACCAGGATAACTTCCCCCGGAGCGGCGAAAGATGCTTTCTGCCTGGAATGGGGCTGTCAGGCTTTCCGGAGTGAGCCCGGAATCGGCTACTCGCATGTCGTCAAAGTAATCGCGCCAGTCGGGTGAAACGGAATTGCGATCACGAAGGTAGCTTTCCAGCTGCGATTCCGCAAATTCGAGATTGGTGACACCCAGGCTGGCCGGGTCACGTGGCACACGGGCAGGGACTGCCTCCGTGGTCGCCGGGGATTGCAGGAATGGAGGTGCTGAAGAAGGCAGAGACGCTGATTGGGACATGGTGGAAAATGCCGTAGGGTGATCGCTGGGCAGGAGTTGAATTGACAACGTGGGTGGTCAGGAAGCCTGCACAGGAGCGTGAACGGAGAATGTCTGGGCGCGGATCTTAGCAAACAACTGGAAAAAAACCGAACTGAATTCGTGGACAGATTCGTGGCTGCGGAGGATCATAGTTTCGGCGCTGGTAATGAGAAGTCTGCGAGATGTATCAATCTTGCGCTGAGTTTGAATTGAACCGTTTGGCTTTTTTATCCGTTTCTGCCAGAAAATCGGCGAAAATCCGCCGATTCAGGCTGACACCCACTCCATTTCAAAACACATGAATACGGCCACAACAATCGGCATTCTGACCGTGTCGGATCGCGCAAGTCGAGGTGAATACGAGGATCTTGGTGGTCCTGCGATAGCCGACTACTTTCGTGAAATCCTGCTCAACCCCTGGAATCCCGTTCGGCAAATTGTGCCGGATGACCAGCAGGCGATTGAGTCTGCGCTGATCGAACTCTGCGACCGGCACCAATGTTCGCTGGTTGTCACCACCGGCGGTACAGGGCCTGCCCCAAGGGATGTGACTCCCGAGGCCACTGTCGCTGTCTGCCGAAAACTGCTTCCGGGTTTCGGCGAACTGATGCGGAAAACTTCGCTCGAAAAAGTACCCACAGCGATCCTGAGTCGGCAAACTGCGGGGATTCGAGACCGGTCGCTGATCGTCAATCTCCCCGGACAGCCCCGCGCGATCCGCGAATGTCTGCAGGCCGTGATGCCTGCTATCCCCTGGTGCATCCAGCTGATCGGAGGACCGGAAATTCAGACGGATCCCAAACTCTGCCCGGCCTACCGGCCACCCGTAAAGTAATCAGCTGTTCACCGTAAGACCCACGGCGAGATCCATGACGTTTGTCTGAGTTGGGCCGGTGATGAGCAGTCCGCCGACATGCTCAAACAGGCTGAAGGAATCATGGCGAGCCAGATAGTCGCAGAGATCAAGATTCAGGGCAGCGACTCTGGAAAGAACTTCTGCGTCGCAGAAAGCGCCAGCAGCGGGAGTCGGGCCGTCTTCACCGTCCGTACCACCTGAGAGGAGTACTCGATGCGTCCAGGCGGACGCGGCAGGTGCCGCTGCAGCGGCGGCAAGCACAAATTCCTGATTGCGACCGCCACGGCCGGGCAAACCAGCGGCCGCAGTGACGTTCACCGTCGTTTCACCACCGCCCAGCAGGCACCAGCGGCCACTGGATTGGGAGCACGAGGAAAGCTGCGCAGAAAAGGCAAGGCCAGCATCCGCTGCTTCACCCCGAATCCCGTGCTGAATCGGGAGCACGTGATAGCCGAGTTCACGGGCGCGAGTGGCCGCTGCCTGCAGGGCGAGTGAATTGCTGGCTACGATCCTGTGGTGTACGAGTCTTGCCTGACTGAAAGCGGGGGGCTTTGGATGGTCTGATGCAGATAAACCGTGCAGCAGCTGGCGGACGGCCTGCGGCACATGCTCCCAGAGTGACCTTCTCTGAAGAATTTCGATGGCTTCCTGTTTTCGGGAATGCGTTGCAATCGTCGGGCCGGAACCGATCACATCGAGCGGATCGCCGATCACGTCGGAAATCACAAGGACAACGAGGCTGCCGGCAGTGACCGCGTTTGCGAGGCCACCGCCTTTGACCTGTGACAATTGCGTACGGACCAGATTGAGCTCCTGAATCGGGGCTCCGGATGCGGACAGCAATCGAGTGACTTCGAGCTTGTCCTGCAGCGTGATGCCTGGAATCGGGCTGCAGAGCAGGGCACTGGCACCGCCGGACAGGAGCACAATGCAAACGTCGTCTGGCCGCAGGCTGCGAGCTCTTCGGAGGATCTCTTCGGTGCCGGTGACCACCGCTGGAGTCGGTTCATTTCGGCCGGGTGGGCGGGCGGGATGCAGGTGGATGCGTTGCAGCGGGAGCAGGCAGTCTGCAGGGACGTTGACCCAGCCCGACAGGCGTTCGAACCCTTCAGAACCCGCAAGTGCGGATTCAAGGCCTGCCGCCATTCCCGCACCCGCCTTGCCGGCACCAAGCACTTCAATGCGACCGCCTGAGTTGTATTGGAGCTGGTGGCCGGCGATCCTCAGCTGGCCGTCACGATGGCTGATGACCTGGCGAATCGCTGTTGAAGAATCCACTGCGGCCAGGCCGGCTCGCCAGATTGAGATTGCGTCTTCACGAAGCTGCATGGGGGCTGCACATTCCAGTTGTTTTGAATTGAAGCTCAGGGTTTCGAGATCAAATGCTGATCAAACCAGTCCGCAAATCGCACAATGTCAAAAATCATCGACGGCCAGCCGTGTCCCTGCCCTTGTCGAACTTCCAGCTTTACTGTTGCACCGGCCTGCCGGGCGGCTTCGGTGAATCGCTGCGACTGATCCAGTGGTACCAGCGTGTCTGAATCGCCGTGGACAATAAAAGTTGGCGGCATGGAGGCTTTGATGTGGTAGATCGGTGAGAGCTCTCGTCCCAGAATTCGCCAGCTTGCGTGCGGCTTCGCGCGGGGACCAAAACCGGCGACAAAACTTTTTGGAGGTCCGCCGTCTCCGGGGTTCTCTGTGGAAGACCCCAGATTGAGCAGATCAGTGGGAGGATAGAAACAGGCGACGCACTGCACGGCGGCGGATTCGCGATGCACGGGATCCGCGGAGGCAGGGTTGCCGGCAGAGCCGGTGGTGCCCAGCATCAGTGAGAGATGGCCACCCGAACTGCCACCGATGACTCCAAGGCGAGTGCCGTCAATGCCGAACTTCTGGGCATGATGGCGAACGTAACGGACGGCCTGGGTTACGTCCTCGACGATTCCGCTGATGGTGCAGTCAGGCTGTGAGATGTGCTGGACCGCGAAGACGGTGTAGCCGCGGCGAATGAAAGGAGCAAACAGCTCGGGGCGGATCGAACCGGAACCTGACTTCCAGCCTCCGCTGACCATCAGCAGTACTCCGGCACCGTTCTGTCGTGGTGGACGAAAAACATCCAGGACCAGTGGTTTGCCGTCGCGGCTGCCGTAATGGATTTGTGGCAGTTGTTCGAACGGGGCGCGAAACCAGTACCACCAGAAGGCGACGGCGATCAGCAGGAGGAGTGCAAACGGCAGGCCCAGCCACAGGCCAATCGAACGGGCGGAGATTTTCATGCTTGCGGGATCCAGTTCGTGCGGGGAGCAGGCAGCTTGGGAGTGTACTGAAAATTCGGGAAAAATCCTGTGAAAAAAGGTAACTTTCCAAATTAAGGTGCCATGCACCTTGACAGCTCTGCGGGGTTTTGTATGATGGGGAGAGACTTGCTGAAAGGTTTGCTTATGCCCCGCGTAAATCGTCGCGAAATCTTTTCTGAAACAGACGTTCAGGTGTTTCATCTGATCAGTCGCTGTGTTCGTCGCAATCATCTGTGTGGTCGTGATCGCAGGTCTGGTCGGGATTATTCGTATCGTCGCGCGTGGGTTCGTGATCGCCTTGAAGAGCTGGCGGGGATCTTTGCCATTGAGGTGCTGGGTTATGCGCTCATGGCGAACCACATGCATCTTGTTATTCGTACCCGTCCGGACGTTGCTGCGGGATGGACTGACGAGCAGGTTGCGCGTCGCTGGTGGGTGCTCTTTCCTCAGCGTCGCACGCCCGCTGGTGTTCCTGCGGAGCCCACGCCGGAAGAGCTGAGTTGCATTCAAAGCAGTCCTGCTGCCATAGCCGACAAGCGTCGGCGGTTATCCAGTGTTTCATGGTTCATGAAGTGTATTTCTGAGCCGATAGCCAAGCGAGCGAACCGGGAGGATGACGTGACGGGCCATTTCTGGGAAGCTCGTTTCAAGGCTCAGCCGCTGCTGGACGAAACTGCGATCGCCGCCTGCATGTCCTACGTCGATCTCAATCCAATTCGCGCCGCGGTTGCTCAGACGCCGGAAACCAGTGAATTCACCAGTCTGCATGATCGCATAAGCGACAGGCAGGCTGTTGTCGAATTCAATCCTTCCATGGTCGCGTCCCAGGTGCAGGTTATCGACGGTGATAGGGCCGGGTGGCTGGCTCCGATCGCGCTCACCTCCGAGAGTGAGCAGTCTGTTGATGATCCCGCTCAGCGACGGCTCACCAATCGTGGCTGTCTGTTCATGTCGCTCGACCAGTATCTGCAGCTGGTTGACTGGACCGGTCGACAGTTGCGTTTGGATAAACTCGGCCAGATCCCTCCGCAGCTTGATCCGATTCTGGCGCGTCTCGAGTGCAGTTTCGAAACGTGGATGGACCTCGTTAAAAACTTCCGCCGTCGATTCCCCACGGAAGCCGGTCGCCCGGAGACGCTCCAGTCCGTTTCGCGTCTTCGTCGTCATCATCGGCAGTCCCGTCGCCATTCGGCGCGATCGTAACCATGTTTCTGTCCTCTGCTACCAGGATTGATTGATGCGAATTCTTCAGTTTGTTTCGTTCATTTGTTTGACTGTGGTGCTTGTCCTTGCAGGTTCCGGTACAGCGACCGCGTTTCAGGCTGTGAATTCCGCAGCGGGTTTGTCTGCAAACACCGGGCTGCGAATCATCTGCTTCGGAGCCCACCCAGACGACGCTGAATACAAAAGTGGTGGGACTGCAGCGCTTTGGGCCGCCAGCGGGCATCAGGTGAAGATGGTTTCGGTCACGAACGGCGACATTGGTCACTGGAACATGGCTGGAGGTCCACTAGCCAGGCGTCGCACGGCCGAATCCACAGAAGTGGCCCGTCGTCTTGGCATCGAATACGAGGTGCTGGATATTCACGACGGTGAGCTTGAACCGACACTGGAAAATCGTCGCTTGATCACGCGTCTGATCCGCCGCTGGAACGCCGACATCGTGATTGCGCACAGGCCATGGGATTACCATCCTGATCACCGCTACGTTGGTGTGCTGGTGCAGGATGCAGCCTACATGGTGGCAGTTCCATTTTTCTGCCCTGACACCGCACCACTCAGAAAGAACCCTGTGTTCCTTTACAGCAGCGACCGTTTCCAGAAGCCTTATCCTTTCCGGGCAGACATTGCGGTTGCGGTCGATGAAGTCTTTGACAAAAAAGTGGACGCTCTGCTGGCGCTGGAATCACAAACGTTCGAAGGAGGCGCACTTGGCTCCGAAGAATCTGCTGCGGCGGCACCTCCCGCTTCGCAGCCGGAACTTCGAAAAGCGTGGCTTCGGGAACGCTGGGATCGACGTCAGTCTGCTGAGGCTCGCGACTACCGACAGTCCCTGATTCGCTGGTACGGTGAAGATCGGGGCCGCAGCGTGAAGTACGCCGAGGTCTTCGAGATCTGCGAATACGGCCGCCAGCCTTCTGAGAGTGAGATTCGGGAGTTGTTTCCGTTTTTTCCAAAGCCCTGACAATTCTGCTGGATGGTCCTACAGGCATCGCAGCCACAACGTCCAGGCACCGGTGATCTCGGGGAATGTCTGCTCTGAATCAGCTTCCGGCACCCAGGCCCCAACCTTCTTCAGTTGCTCAATTGAACGGTTTCTCAAAGCGGCCTGTGTTGGTGACAGATTACCCACGGCGTCGAACAGCACCGATCGTCCCGAAAACCCGGCATCCTCGATCGCCGTCTCATCAATCCACCCTCCGAAGACAGCAGCTCCTTTGATTGGCGACGCAGCGTCTGTGATCAGCTGGCAGGCAAGCGAAGACTGCTCGTTTCCGGCCACCACGACTGCCCGTCGCAAATCACACTTGAAAGCAGCAGCGGTGGCCTGAAGTCCGGACACAACCAGTGATCCATCCGCATCAGTCAATGCAGCGTTCTCGGGATTCACAGGGATCATCAGCACAAGGCTGTAGCGTTCTATTGCTGCCTTCCACGACGACAGGATGCGTTCCTCTGACTGCCCATGTGCGGAGAGCAGCACCACAGGAGCCAGGGGCAGTTGGGCGGAGGAGCCTGATTCCAGCAGGATTACTCGTCCTTTTTCCGGTACATCGATTTCCTGACGTCGGATTCCGGCTGGCTGAGGTTGGTTGACAGCTTCATCTGGTGTCGGGGCGGCATTCTGCTGATCTTTGTTGCTGTCTTTCCCCTTTACCTTTGCGGCCAATTCCACTGCTGTTGTGCTGAACACGTTCAAGAGCTCCGCAGCAGGCGTTTCCAGTCGATCGGATCGACGCACAGCCTGAAGCTCGGTTTCTTCGACATTATCAGTCCCTGGGTTTTGCCACTTCAGCCTGACGACTGCATCCGCAGCGGGAATACCAAGTCGTGCTCTCAGCTGGTTTTCTGAATTGATGGATTTACCATTGACCGCCACGACATCAACCGCAGCCGGCAATCCTGCCATTGCCGCAGGCGAGCCGGGGATGATCAGCACTCGGACGGGAGCTGGCGTTGAATCAGCGGCAGGGGGCGCAGTGGCTGAATCGGGCTTTCGTGGGGCCCCACTACCGGGCAGGCCCTGGAGCATCCTCTGCAGCAGATCCGCACCTCCACCAGTTCCGGGACCGGGGGGCACGGGAACCGGAAGCAGTCCCAGAAAGCCGGGAAAGCTCACGGGTAACTCTGCGGCGAGCGTTGCTGTCAATAATTTTTGGGCTCCGCCCCGCTCTATCAGGACGGGCACTGTATCACCGGCATACCGCGCCAGCAGAAACTCTTCCACCATCCCGGGGCGTTCGATTGATCGATCGCCCAGCTTCAGAATACGGTCACCGCGTTCAAGTCCGGCGGTGGCGGCTGGGCTCCCCGGCCGTACATCAGCGACGACCACCTGAGAACTGAAGGCTCCTGTTTCTTCCAGTCGCAGTCCGATCAGCCCGTGGCGCAGATCATTTCCCTTTCGCAACCGTTCGACGGATTCGAGCGCATCCTGCATTGGCACTGCGAAACCGATGCCGGAATCGTACCATTCAAGGCCCGAGCCAGCGGTGCCGCGTCCGCGCGGGGAAAGCGGGACAAGGATTCCCATTGCATGGCCAGACAAATCGATCAGTGGGCCACCGTAATTCACCGGGGATACTTTGGCGTCCGTTTGCAGTGCCCTGCCGTGAATTCGATTGAGAGCGCTCACGATCCCCACAGAGCAGCTGACCGATTCAGCAGAGTAGAAGCGTCCGAGGGCGATGGCGTACTGACCCACGAGGAGTTTGGATTTCGCTGTCGTCTGAACAGGCCGCCACGGTCCTCCGCCGTTCACCTGAAGCAGCACCAGTCGGCGAACGTGATCTGTGGCAACGATCTTCGCTGCAAGGCGACTGCTATCGGGGAGTTCCACAAACACGGCATCAGGATTGCCCTGGACCGCAAACTCGCTTGTGAGTATTTCGCCGGTGTCTGAAATCACAACTCCCGTGGTCACCAGCGAATTTACTTCATCGCCATCAATCTGCTGCTGGCCACCGATGACACGAATACGCACAACGCCAGTTTCGGCATTTCGGCAGGCGGCTTTGATTTGCTGGCCAGGCGAAGGAGTCTGAGCGTTGGCTGACAGCGTGGCAATCAGACAGGTTGCCATCCCCAGAAAGAGTACACGGCGCGGAGTTGCCATGATGAAGACTCGACGATTGCCGAAACAGACCGACAGAAGGACCGAACCACTGCGATGGATATCAGCGGAGTATGGAACGGAAGCATACAGTTCCGCGGGGGAACTGACCAGCCACGATCGAGTTTCGATCGTGGCTTATGAACGGCGCAAGGGTCCGGGGGGAAAATGCAATCAGGCCTCTCCGTGGCGGAGAAGCCTGAGCAGTCTTCGGGGGGCCGACGATAGTTCGTGGCGTTCAGATCGCCTCGACACCGGTTTCACCCGTGCGGATGCGGACGACATTTTCGAGGCTTGAAACAAAGATCTTGCCGTCGCCGATCTGGCCGGTTCTTGCGGCGTCACAGATCGCAGCGATTGCTGTCTCAACTTCGTTATCGTTCACCACCACTTCCATTTTCACCTTGGGCATGAAGTCCACAGTGTATTCGGCACCACGATAGGTTTCTTTGTGCCCGCGCTGGCGACCGAAACCGCGAACCTCCGATACTGTCATGCCCTGCACGCCGATGCTGGTGAGTTTCGTTTTGACGTCTTCGAGCTTGTAGTGACGAATGACTGCTTCGAGTTTCTTCATAATCTATGCCCTACCCCAGACTGTAAAATCCAGCCCCGCGGCGCTTCCAAAATGGCCGCAAACTCTGGACACTTGTAATGCAACCATCCCGAAAAGGCCAGCCCTCGTCCGGAGATCTCTGGCTCTTGTATCACTTGAAGCGGCGGAGCGGAGGAAAACCTACCTTGCACCGACCATCCACTTCACGGTGGGGCGGGAT
The DNA here is from genome assembly GCA_046074645.1 of Planctomycetaceae bacterium. Taxonomy (GTDB): domain Bacteria; phylum Planctomycetota; class Planctomycetia; order Planctomycetales; family Planctomycetaceae; genus SXXK01. The sequence goes on from JBJTOP010000388.1 coordinate 8,823, forward strand.
GCAAGTTTCATGCCGGGCGAACGGCGTTTGCTCGTTGTGTGCCCGATTTTGGTGCTCATGCCCGAAAAATCCATCAATTTTTTTTCCCGAAATCCTGCCAGTTGCTTCAGTAGCCCATGCGTACGCTCATTTCCAGTTCTGCAGCTCCGGGCATTCGCCTTGAAATTGCGCTGGATGCCTAAAAATATGGCACACGTTTATTATGCTTATTGAGTTGACGTTTTTTGCAGGAGTTTTGGCAGGCGCTGCAGCCGGCTGGTGGGCGATGCGGCTTGTCACGTCTCCGGCTGCGCGATTTCCGCAATCTCCGCAGCGGTGTGTACGCTGCCAGCACCCATCCCGCTTCTGGGTGCCGCGAATTCGTTCGCGGAGATGTGTCGTCTGCAGTCAGTTTATCCCGCGCTGGCCGCTCTTTGTTTGTCTGCTCACGGGATCTGCCTTTGCAGTCTTCGCATGGCTGCTCGTCGAGGGCAACTGCCAGACGATCACTGAGGTGCGGCCTGTCTTTCCGCTCTGGTCAACCCGGCTGCCTTTTCACCTTTTGCTGCTGTTTTTTCTTGTAACTGCCGTGGTCACTGATTATCTGGACTATGTGATTCCCGACGAAATCACGTGGAGTGGCGGTCTTCTGGCAGTGACCCTGGCCACGTTCAGCGGCGAGCTGCAGATGGTGCACATCTGGGTTGACTGGAGTGATCCCCTGGTATCGCTTTACGGGCCCTGGCTGCCGCAGTGGATGAAGGATCACGAGCATCTGCATGGATTTGCATGGAGCATTTCGGGGATGTCAGTGGGTGCGGGTCTAACGCAAATTGCTCGTTTTCTGGCTCAAAAAATTCTTGGTTTTCCCGCCCTGGGTCTGGGGGACGTGACTTTGATGGCGATGATTGGTGGGTTTGTGGGCTGGCAGCCGGTTCTGTGTGTGCTGGCGATTGCTCCGCTGGCAGGAATCGTGGCAGCACTGCCAGTGTATATTGTTTCGGGGCGTTCTTTCATCGCGTTTGGCCCCTCCCTGTGTGCGGCCGCCACCGCGGTACTCTGTCTTTGGAAAAGTCTCTGGGAAACACAGCAGCTGCGAATCGTATTCAGTCACGGTCCAACAGTTGCGGGCCTTGTGGGCGGCTGTCTGCTGCTGTATGCCGGCCTGCTTGCGGGTGTCCGGCTTTTCCGGGCGGCTCCACCGGAAAAGCTTCGTCGCTGAACTTCCGCATCTGTCTGCAGCGGGAAAAATCCGGATTTCCGCCGTTTCCACTACGCTTCATCAGGAATTTGGAACAGAATCCCGTCCGAAACAACTCACGATTGTGAGTTTGGTCTTTGCTGCCGATGTTCGCGTCCATTCTTCTGTATTGTTCTGTTCGGCCCGAGGAAACTCGTCCATGCTCAACATTCTCCCGTCCGGTTCGCTCGATTTTCTTTCCCTTGGCGCACTGATCCATCGACTTGATCCGGGAATCATCCCATTTCGGAAGGCTGACCAGTGTGCGATTCACGTCAGCGGGGGTGAATTCAATTGTGCGGCCAATCTGTCGGACTGTTTTCAGCTCAAAACCGGAATTGCGTCCGCGATGGTCGATTACCCGATAGGCGATTTGATCAACGAGCGTGTGCGGGCGATGGGTGTGCGGCCGTTCTACAAGCGATTTGCTCACGACGGCGTGCGTGGCCCCAACATGGCAACCGTTTACAGTGATCAGGGACACGGTGTTCGCGGTCCGACTGTGTTCTACAACCGCAGCAACGAAGCGGCCGGACTGCTCAAGCCTGGCGACTTCAACTGGAAGGAAATCTTTGCAGGTGGTGTTCGCTGGTTTCATAGTGGCGGGATCTTTGCTGCGCTGTCCGCGACCACCCCTGAACTGATCATTGAAGCGATGCAGGCCGCGCGAGCAGCCGGCGCGGTGACTTCCTTTGACCTGAACTATCGTGCGAAGCTCTGGAAGGTGAGCGGAGGCCTCGACAAAGCCCAGGAAACGCTCAATCGCATCGTCGAACACGTGGACGTGCTGGTGGGCAACGAGGAAGACCTTCAGAAAGGACTTGGGCTCAAAGGCCAGGACGTTGAATCCCACTCGAAACTGGACCCATCCGCCTTTTTCGGGATGATGGAAGAAGTTGCCAGCAAACTGCCCAACGTGAAGGCGGTGGCAACGACTCTGCGGGAAGTCCATTCCACCAACCGTCACTCGTGGAGTGCCGTGTTGTGGCTGGAAGGCAAAACCTATCAGGCCAAGACCATTGAGCTGGATGTGATTGACCGCATTGGTGGTGGCGACGGTTTTGCCTCTGGTCTGTTCTACGGTTTGTTGAAGGGAGCCGACCCCCAGACGGCCCTCAATCTCGGCTGGGCTCACGGCGCCCTGCTCACAACCTATCCGGGCGATACCACCATGGCGACCATCAGTGAAGTGGAAGCTGTCGCCTCCGGCGGGTCGGCCCGGGTGCAACGCTAGTAACCTGGCTTCATCGCCCCCTTTCTCACTTCATCGTTTCCTCCAGCCCCAGCCTGTCTTGCGGATACCTTATCAATGTCAAAGCACGATATCGGTCTGATCGGTCTGGCCGTAATGGGTCAGAATCTGGTCATGAACATGGCCAACAAAGGTTTCTCTGTCGGTGTTTACAATCGCACCACCGAGATCACTCATGAGTTTCTCGGTGGTCTCGGCAGTCGACCGGCGGGTGTTGTCGAACCGGGGACTCCTGACCGGATTCGTGGCTATGCCACGCTTGCGGACTTCGTTAACAGTCTCGCTGCTCCTCGGCGAGTGATGATTATGGTCAAGGCTGGCAGCCCGGTTGATGCCGTCATTGAGCAGCTCAAACCGCTGCTGTCCAAAGGCGACATCATCATCGACGGTGGCAACGCTGACTACGTGGATACCAATCGCCGTCACAAGCAGCTTGCCGAAGAAGGCTTCCGCTTTATTGGAACCGGTGTTTCCGGCGGCGAAGAGGGTGCGCTCAAAGGGCCCAGCATCATGCCAGGCGGTCACCCGGAAGCATGGCCATATGTCAAAGACGTTTTCCAGAAAATCAGCGCCAAGGTTGGTCCGAACCAGGACATTCCCTGCTGCGAATGGGTGGGTGAAGCCGGTGCCGGGCACTATGTGAAAATGGTGCACAATGGTATCGAGTACGGCGACATGCAGCTGATCTGCGAAGCCTATTACATGCTGAAGTACGGCGTGGGCCTCACGAATCACGAACTCTATCAGGTTTTTCGGGAGTGGAACGAAGGAGAGCTGGAGAGTTATCTCATCGAAATCACACGTGATATATTCACTGTGAAGGATGAAGAAACCGGCGGCGACCTCGTGGATCTGATCCTCGACACGGCTGGTCAGAAAGGTACTGGGAAATGGATGAGCCAGCACGCGCTGGATCTGGGTGTCCCCACTACTTTGATCACCGAGGCGGTGTTCGCCCGCTGTCTGTCTGCTCAGAAGGATGCTCGTGTCCGAGCCGAGTCGGTGCTGTCGGGACCAGATGTCCATTTCACCGGTGACAAGCAGCAGTTTATCAACGACGTTCGCCAGGCACTCTACGCATCCAAACTCTGCAGCTATGCTCAGGGCTACGTGCAGCTGGATGCTGCTGCTCGCGAGTTTGGCTGGAAATTGCAGAATGGCCCAATCGCCCTCCTGTGGCGCGGTGGCTGCATCATCCGCTCCCGGTTTCTCGAGGACATCAAAAAGGCTTTCGACAAAAACCCAAATCTTGAAAACCTGCTGCTCGACGATTTCTTCCGTTCAGCTATTGAAAAAGCCCAGCCCGCGTGGCGTCGCGTGGTCTCGACCGCGATTCAGCTTGGTCTCCCTGTCCCGGGCTTTACGGCTGCTCTGACATACTACGATGGTTACCGCCGCGGTCGTCTGCCGGCAAATTTGCTGCAGGCGCAAAGAGACTATTTTGGCGCCCATACGTACGAGCGCACCGACAAACCTCGCGGCGAAAAATTCCACACCGACTGGATTCGCAAACGCCGACTCGAATGATCTGCTGATCTGATGCTGGATCGCCTATGCTGAATCCTTCCCCCACTGGTTCCACCCCGCTGAGACCGTGGGGGCCACTCTTCAGACAGCATCTCGGGATCCCGATGCTGCTGCTGTGCTATTTCTTGTTCGTGGCCCTTTGGTCCCTGCTGCCCGTCCTGCGTGAATTCAGTTCCTGCGTCCCTGCGCCTGTGTCCGGCGTACGAACAGTTCCGCTGTTCAACGTCTGGACCATCATCTGGAACTCGCAGCAATTCCAGCGGGGATTTGACGGATACTGGGACGCCCCGGTTTTCTTTCCTGAGCGGCGGGCGTTTGCATTCAGCGAACCGCAGCCGGCCACACTGTTGCTGGCACCGCTGCACCCCCACAAACGCACGCCCGCACTTGCTCTGAATCTGTGGCTGGTGATCTCGCTGACACTCAATGGTCTGTTCACCGTCAGGCTGTTGAGGATTTTGTGTGTGCCAATGCTGTTTGCAACTGCTGCCGGGACAGCGATGGTTCTGCATCCGCTGGTTCATGACCAGTTGGATTCTGCCCAGCTGGTACCACTCTGGCCATCACTTTGGACCCTGGCTGCTCTGGTGAAACTGCGACAGTGCAGCTGTGTTCCAGAGACCACGTTGCGTGCGGTTTCCGCGCGGGGGCTGGAAGTTGGCATCGCATTTTGCTGGACGGCCGCCTGTGCTCTGCATCACGCTTTGTTTCTTGGGCTGCTGCTGTTGCTGACTGGCTGGACGCTGATTCCGTTTCAATCGTTGCGACGGTGGCTTCCGGGTGCTGTTGCTGCCGGAATCATCTGTCTGTCACTGATTCCCGCAGCGAATGTCATTCGCAGTGTCCTGAAGGGTCCTGATTTTGTTCGTGAAGAATCTCTGGTGACTCAGCTTTCGGTTTCTCCACTGGATTTCGCTCGCACCTCAGCCAATGCTCAATTGAATCTTCCAGCTCTGCGTGGGGGCAGTTTTTTTCCGATGAATCCGGGCTGGATTCGTCTGGCTGCGGCTTTGCTGGCCTGCATCGGCTGTTATGTCGGGCGGTGTTCGCTCACGGCTGACCAGCGTGCAGCGATGCGATTTCTGATTGCATTCACAGTAGTAGCGGCTCTGTTGTGCATGGGCCCCCGCCTGCAGCCTGGTTCGTGGAGGATTTGGTCATTTCTGGCGGACTGGCTTCCCGGCTTCGCACAAGTCCGCAGTCCGTTCCGTTTTGGTTATTTCTTTCAGGCAGGATTGCTGCTGTTGAGCGCGATTGGCGGATGTGTGTGCTGCCGTCTGCGGGTGCTGCAGAATCATGCGTGGTTCAGGAAGCTGTTGACGGTGCTGCTGGTGGTGATCATCAGTTTTGAGGTACTTCCGGGACAACTGCAGCTGGCAGGCGTTCCAGACCTGGCCCGCCCGCTTGACTGGATCGAAGAAGTGCAAAGCCAGTTGCCTGCAGGTCATGGTCTGTTGATTCTTCCGGCGGCTCCCACATCAAACGCAGCTGCGTTTGAAGAAACAGTCCGCTGGATGATCCGCTGCACCGCATCCGGAATTCCGATTGTCAACGGCTATTCCGGATTCTTTCCTGCAGCCCACTATCAGCTCCTGCAGCGCTTGCAGAAGCCATGGTCGGGTCAGTTGGCGCTGGAGCTTCAGCGGCAGCATGTGGCCTTTGTTCTGGCGGCCGAGTCAGGCGTTGCAAAACAGCTCAGCGAAACTCAGGACAGTGGATTGGAACCAATCTGGCAGAGCGATCGCTCTGGGGCTGCATTATTTCGCATCAATTTTCGGGAAGCACCGTAATTTCCACCTGACCGCAGAGTGGCAGGAGCGGAGCAAACAGTGCGACGCCTCCGGAGAGGTCATTATTCAGCGGAGAGTCGGCGACTTTCAACAGCAGCGGCGACACTGCTTCGGCAGGGATTGTGGAATCGAGCGGCATCCAGACTCCATCGACGAACGCCTCAGTCCAGAGATGTGGAGCAAATGCGGTGAGCTGTGGCACGAAGGCGAAGCCGGATGCTGCGCGAGCGGGGATACCGCGGCTGCGGAGCAGCGAGCACAGAAGTACGGTGTGTTCGGTGCAGTCGCCCCTGAGTGTTGCGGCGACTCGGGATGCGGGCTGCAGCTGCGTGGTGAAGGCAGAAAACTGCAGACGCTGATTTACAAACGCAGACAGCTGTCGGCAGATTTCCGCTGGTGTTCCGGATCGTCCGCCGGCAGCGTTGAGCAATCTCCGGACAGCCGGTTCAGTGTGGTCAATCCATTTGCTGGCCAGCAGATATTCTGCGTGGTCAGCAGCACTCAATCTGCGGGTATTGGGAACCGTTTGTTGAGTTTCAGGCCAGAGTGGCAACCGGCAAGTGACAATGATTCCATCGGTGGGGTGCGATTCAATCCGCTGGAATTCGGTGTCGGCGAGTGAATAGGGCGATGGCGAGCTGCTGGTCAGTTTTAAACGCACGCTGACTTCCGAAGTCATCTCTGGCATTTGTCCTGTAACGGGCAGCAAAGTCTGCAACTGGAGGTCCATTGCCTGTTGGGATTTCAGTCCCAGAGCGACTTCGGGTGTCGTTCGTTCCAGCCGCAGTGTACCACCGAGAAGGGGCTGTTCCACAATGAGACAACGCCCGTTCGTGGTATCGACGAACACGGTTGTTTTCAGTTGTCGAGCGGAAACGGGTTCCCAAAGCAGGCGGCGGGCGGACATCCGTGAACCGTCGGGGCGTGGCAACGTGGTGCTGCCTGCAGACTGCAATTTGACATTGGCCGAGACGGCGGATTCAGGAAACAGCACCGGGACTGTGCGTGGAACATCGTTGTCTGTTGTGTTGCCCAGCCATTCCGTGAAGATGGGTGAATATGGCTGCGAGTCAGATTCAGCGAAGAGTGGTGGTTGATCGCTGTTGTCGGGATCCTCAATTCGCATTGCTCTGCGAGAGTCGTCCCATGTACCGCGGCGACTGATGCGGCTGCCATCGGCGGATGTTCGGGTGAGTTCCCAGGAGTGGATGATTCCAGCGGGTGTTTCGAGTGTAAGGAGCACTGCGGCGAGCGACAGTTGTGCTCCGGCGCGCTGCAGTCTGAGTTGTGTTCTGCGTTGTCGTTTGAGAAGTTGCGGAGCATTTCTTCCGGAAACGCTGGTGTGAGTATCCGTCGGCGGTGAACTTGTTTGCACCCACTCATAACCGACTCGCTGTCCATCGAATTCGATAGTGTACCATGAATCGGTGGTTTGGTGGGGTTCATCGGCAGCGACAAGGGGGGCACCGACCACTGCGGAAAGAGCGGCTGAGATCAGCAGGAAGCAGCGGTGGCATGGTGCCATGGTGAATCTGTATTCGGAGTTGAGGCCTGCGGGTTGCAGCAGATTTGCGGCATGCGGACAGTTTAACGATTACCCGTTTCATCGGAACAGCCGGATTGCTCCGCAATTTCGGCCTGTTTTCCGCTGCTCAGCGTCGAAAATCCCGGATTCCACTCAATCCCGCCGACGCACTCGCGGTGTGGTGCTAGGTTCCAGCAAATGGGCGGACTGCTGCTGCCGTGTTGACTGGGGCAAGTATCATGGGTTTCCTGAAAAACTTTCTGCGACCGGGTAGTGGAGATGGTGGAACACATTCCACGACAGGGTCTTTTCGCAGCCTGACGGATGAGCAGTTGGATGAGCACGTCGGCGTGAGCCGCTACGGCGAATTTCAGCTGACGGATGCTGTTCGTCCTGCATGGGGACTTGATGTCCTTCCGCGCACCGGGTATCGGCATGAATGGTTTGTGGATCAGGACAGTGGTGCGAGGCTGCCTGTGCTGATGGCATCCATCACTCGCGAGAAGCTCTTTGATCTGTTTATTTCACTGCTTGACCCACTTGGCGATGTGGTTGACGTAGTACTTGAAACGAGTCATCGAAAAATTGATGGCGGGCATACGGACCTGTATCGAGAACAGATCGACATGCCGGTGCTTCAGAGTGTGTTGTATGAATTTGAAGAACTGCTGCTGAATGATGGCTGCTGCGGCATCGCCGTGATCAATGCCGGCAGGGCCATGGAAGTGCAATTTGACGAGCACAAGCTGCTGTTTGTTTATGGAAAAAAGAACACTGCCAGCGAAGAGATTCTGCGTGCAGCAAATGTGCCGCTTCTTGACGACCTGCAGTTCATCAACGAAGCGGAACACGTGCACATCTCCAGTGAAGACCAGCAGCATCGCTTTGAACAGCTCTGCTGGCGTCTGGGAATCGATACACAGTTCGAGGAGTAGTTTAGCGGCTATCTGCAGTCGCGTTTTTCAAAAGACGGAGTTTCCCATGCTGTCGCTCTGCAATTGCATCCTGCGTTCCGCTCGCGGTTCGCGTCGGGCCGTCGCCCTTGTATCCGGGATTGCGCTGTTCGGGTCTGCCGGTTGTCAGTCCATGCCGCGGCTTTACAGTCCTGCAGGCGTCGTGTGGACGGTTGCGTCTGCACCCGAACTGGTCGATGAAACTCAGAAACCGCTCTTCGCCGCTGCGCCGGATTTCGACGAACCCGCTGTGGCCCCATCTGCTGCAACGCCATCTGCTGCAGCCCCGTCTGCTGCAGCTCCGTCTGCTGCAGCTGTTGCAGCTCCGTCAGTCGCCACTGCAGCAGCTCCGTCAGCGACTTCTCTGGCACCTGCTGTGGCGCCTGAGGCGGCTGTGACGGATGGTGATAAAGCGGTTGTGACTGCCACTGATGCATTGAAGCTGGCAACGGCTCAGAAATCGAGCATAGGCAAGGAATTGGGTTCTAAAGCCGCTGCGAGCTCAGGTACAACGAATGTGGTTCAGCAGCCTCCAACGTCGAGAGCAACGCAGTCTTCAGTCAAAGAAACGGAGAATGTTCCTGAACCACGTAAGCTCCCGGCATACTCGGAGCGTCGGCCTGAAGCCTTCGCCTGGAGACGTACTGGACGCTCAGCCGGTGGCCGCCCCTTTGAAATCTCCCTCACGGGCGAAAATGGCTTTCGCACATTATTTATTGGCAGCGCAGTTGGAAACGACCCTGTCCCCGTGAAGCTGATGGAACGGCTGGCAAAACACATTCATGAAAACGGTCTGATCCTTGGGGGCTTTGAAGCCGCGGTAATTCGCACATTGAACCCGGATGGAGCAGCGACTGGCCAGCAAACCAATGCTCTGGGACGCTATGTCAATGGCCGCTTCCCGCTCAAACCTGACGAGAAGTCGATAGATTCCACGCCTGAAGGGGATTTTCTTTTGGGATGCATTCGCAGCTTCCGTCCGCAGCGAATCGTTCATGTGCGGACTGTTGATGATCCCGTCGGCATTATTGCGTCCAACGAACGCTGCGCTGAAACTGCTCAGACAATTGCGCACGCGCTGAAATTCAGTCGGTTGACATATCCTGGCCACAGTCGTGAAGGCTCGCTGGAATTCTGTTTGTCCGGACAGGCGGATCTGGATGTGATCACGGTTGCATTGCCACGCATGGCGAAGGTGGATGGAGATCCGTGGACAGTTTATGGTGATACCCTGTTGAACCTCCTGCAGCCTCGGATTGCAGCGGGACGGGAAGCCAATCGGTTACCCGCCGCAAGTGATGAGAATAAGCCGTAATTGTCAGTTCCGGAAAGTTTCGACCGTTCCATGTCATTTCTACGTGACTATTGGCCGGGCCAACAGCCTGAGATGCGCGTGCGGAATTGTTGAGAAGAATCTGCACCTTTTGAGGAGTTCCGGTTGGCGAGGACCGCCGGATTGAGGGTGTCTGACCGGGGATGTCGCCTGACAGGAGTGGGGACTGGAGGCGGTGAGTTGGAAAGTCGGCAGGAGTCAGCAGGGAGTTGACACCCCGGAAGTTTGCCTGGGCCGTCATCGCCGTGGTGGTCGCTGCTGCTGGCCTGCATGTCCCGGAACAGGTCCTTCCCGAGAGCGACTGCCGTGGGTTGGCTGGCGGCGTTCGTCGGCAAAGCCATTGGAGTCAGAGGTGAATCGCCGGGCGACCTGCGGAGCTCGTGCGAGGAAGTCGATGGATTTGAGTTCCCAAAGCATATTCGATCTGGACCAGTTGACTGGCTTCGTCATTGAGAACTGGAAACGGTCGGCACCGAGGCGTACGCTTATAGCCCGCGTTCATGTGCGGAAGGTGGTCCAGTCGCCTGACATAAGAAACGACAGCCGGTATGTCGCTCCCGGGCGCAGTGTGAGTGTCTGAAACATGGAACCGGCGCGTGTGCCGTTGAGATCGACAGCGTTTCCGGCGTCTCCGGGAGTGGGATAGTCGCCGACGTGCAGCCCTGCGTTGCCCAGAATCGCTGCTCTTTCTGCTGGCGCATACCGCACGCCAGACGTTCGAGTGTGTTTTCGGTGGTCAGAAGCGAACAGCGTTTCGTGAATTTATCGGAAGTGCCAGATCCGCCAGATAACTGGATGTATTGCTCCGGAATTACGGTTTTTGCCCGCTGGAATTTCTTTGTGGACCTCGGCAAACATTCTGATTTTCGATGGTTTGGAATCAAAATTCGGAGTACTGTTCAGGTTGCTTTTCGAAATGTCAGGATGAATGTTTCAGCTCGTGAACAAATTGTCCTTTTCGGGCATCATTTGTTACCAAAAACCGACATGTCCTGTGTTTTGTGCACTCGCCTTCCTGATGAGATGTTTCATGAAGCCTGACCAGAAAGAGTTGCCGCTTCCGATTCATTCGCGGGAGCTCCGTCGGACCGCGTTGGTCAGTTCGACAGCGGCTGCATTTTCGGGTGGCAGTTTCGGTTTGATTGGAGCATTTGTGGATCTCAGTGGTCTGCTGGGGATCCCGTGGGTTGGATCTTTGGCAGGGATGGCTACGGGGGTCATGATTTCTGTGATGTACACGCTGGTGTTTGCTGTGCTGTTTGCTGCGACGTACTTCATGGTCTCCCTTGTGGTGCTTCTGCCGAGTCTGCTGATGCTGTCTGCGATCAGCCGGCTGCGTCCGGTGATGGCTTTGGAGGAGCGATGGCTGCTGGTTCTGACTGCTGCAGTTTGCTGTGGTGTGAGCGGGGTTATTGGTGTGGGGTTGTGGCTGCCTCTGGAGCCTGTGTATTTTTGGGGAGGTTTTTTTGCTGCGGTGCCTGGTGGTGTGTTGGTGTATTACAAAGCCGTTCCGAGGAATCGGGGTACTGTTGAGGCCTCGGTGACGACGTCGCCGTTGTCACACGGACGTTCGGTCTGGGAAGACCTCGATTAATTCTTTCTTTCCCTCTAGACTGTCCTGGACAGTTTCCCAACCATCACATTGACTTCCGCATGCGTACCGCTCACATCATTACTCGACTGATTCTTGGCGGCGCTCAGGAAAACACGCTTTTCAATGTCGATGATCAGCACCATTTGTTCGGTGACGAAGTCTGCCTGATTACGGGGCCTGGCGCGGGTCCGGAGGGATCGCTGGAACAGCGAGCGCGGTCGCGTGGACTGGATTTGAAGGTGTTGCCGGAGCTGGGTAGGAGCATTCGCCCGTGGCAGGATCTGGTGGCCCTGCGGGCTATCGGTCGTGCGTTGCGGGACTACGCTCCCCGGATTGTGCACACACACAGTTCAAAGGCTGGAATTCTTGGACGCCTCGCTGCTCATCGCCTTGGAATTCCTGCGGTGCATACGATTCACGGTGCGGCCTTTCATTACGGTCAGCACCCGCTGGCATTTCATCTCTACCGTTTCGCTGAGCGCACGGCGGCTCGCTGGTGTGAGCACTTCATTTCTGTCTGTGACGCGATGACTCAGCAGTACGTCGCGGCTGGTGTTGCAGGGCGTGAGCGTTTCACGACGATTTACAGTGGTATGGATGTGGATCGTTTTTTGTCACCGCGACGTCTGCCGGAAACGATTCGTCGGGAACTGCAGCTGGAACCTGGGGACATTGTCTTCGGCAAGGTGGCCCGACTGTTTCATCTGAAGGGCCACAACCATCTGATTGAAGCCGCGCCAGCGGTTGTGGCTGCACTTCCGCAGGCTCGATTTCTTTTGGTGGGTGACGGAGTTTTGCGTGAGCACTATCAGCGGCGCATTGCTGAACTGGGACTGACTTCGCACTTTCGCTTCACCGGCCTTGTGACCCCGGATGATGTTCCGGACTATCTGCACGCGATGGATGTTGTGGTGCACACGAGCGACTGGGAGGGTTTGCCGCGGGTGTTGCCGCAGGCGTTGCTTTCCGGAAAGCCGGTGATCGCTTTCAACATCGACGGCGCTCCGGAAGTCTGCATTCCCGACGTGACAGGGCTGCTGGCTGAACATGGCAACGCGGCCCAGCTGACAGCAGCGATGCTGCGGCTGGGGTCTGACATCGGGCTGCGGGAGCAGCTGGGGGCCGCTGGACGTGCTCGGTGCAGCCAGATCTTTCGTCACGAATTCATGACGGGCCGCATTCGCGAGGTCTATGCTGATGTGCTGGCGAGGCGATACAATTCCTGAGCCTGCGTGCAGACCCGAGTCAACCCTGTTCACGGAGCAGTCAGCATGTCGTCAGTCAGTGGTCGCGAGGAAATCGATGCGTGGATTCGCAAGTTTCCTGCAGGCACTCAGAAACTGCTGAACCAAATCCGCACCACAGTCACTCGCGCTGTCCCGCAGGCAGAAGAAGTGATCCGATACGGTATCCCCACTCTGCGGCTGAAGCAGAATCTTCTGCACTATGCTGCATTCGACAACCACATCGGCTTCTATCCGACACCGAGTGCCATGCAGCACTTTGCGGATCAATTGAAGGGATACGAGCAGGGCAAAGGGTCGGTACAGATACCTCTGGATGAGCCTCTGCCGCTTCGGCTGATTGAAGAAATTGCGAAGTTCCGAGCGACAGAGGTGCTGGCGTCCGGGGTGGCGATCGAGCGAAAACGAGCGGCGAAGAAGGTTTCGAAAAAAGCTGCGGGGAAAGTGGAGGAACACGCTGCGAAGAAAGTCCGTAAAAGGGCGTCGAAGAGAGGGTTCGGGAAGTAGCGATTACTCGTGGCGGAGGCGCATCGGGAGTGGCGATTACTTTTGCAACAGCCATGCGCTGAGGTCACGCAGCTGTTCGGCGTTGAGCAGTTCGGAGAAGTTGGCTGGCATTGGCGAGGCCGGGGATTGCGTGCGTTCTTCTACGTCTGCCACGGCCAGAACTGTCTCTTTGGCCTGGATATCGGTGAGGCTGATCCGGCCATCCGGGAGATCCTTTGCCAGCCCGCTGAAGGCACGACCATCTGAAGTCACCAGCGTTGTGGTGCGGAAGGCGGCATCAACATTGCGACTGGGGGCGAGCACATCTTCCATGAGTCTCTGCAGGCCTTTTCCGGCCACACCATCGAGATTTGGGCCCACCTGTTTGCCTTCGCCGCGGAGCTGGTGACAGACCTGACAGTTTTTCTGGAACAGTAAGCGGCCATTTTCTGGATTTCCGGGTGTCTGTTGCACGGCAGCAAATCGTTCTGCGATGAGCTTGTCCGTCTCTGCTGACTCGTCCGGAAGTTGTTTCAGCAGGGTGGTAAGACGTTTTTTGACAGGTTCGGAGGCGATCGCCAGAAGCCGCTGCTGGATGGAGGGACGCAGCAGGAGTCGTGCGGAGGCACGACCATTTTCCATAAGTTCTGCGAGCAGCTGTGCACCGGCGGCATCGGCAGCGAGTTGTTCGGCCAGTTGCGCTTGTTCGGCAGCAGCGGCAGAATGAAATGCCTGTTCAATGGCGGCCCCGGCGGTGGCGTCTGCCGAGTTCAGGAAGACGGCGACGACGTTTTTCGACAGATCTGGAGGAGTTCCGGGAAAGCCAGGTACGAGAGCCAAAGCGTTCAGTCTGGAGTCACGTTTCAGTGATGCGAGTGCGGTGGCGATTGGTGCTGTGGTGGAGGGAGTTTGTGAGTTGGTGCGGAGCAGCTGCAGCAGAGCCGGTTCCAGTTCCTGCAGACGGAATTTGGTTGTCAGCTGAAGGGCCAGTTGACGATTGCCCGAGACATCCGATGGATTCAGCCGTTGTTCGCTGAAGCGTCCTGCGGCGAGCCATGCGTAGGCTGTTTCAGAATTGCCGTCCACCAGTTCGAGTTGCACTGTCTGTCCGACGAGTTCCTGCAGGTCCCAGCTGACGAGCTGAGCAGTGTCGTTTCGTGGTGGTGGCGACGATTTCAGAGTTGTTTTGGTCTGGGCGTGCAGCAGCCGTACAAAACTGAGTTGCTGTATTGGCTGATCGGGGAGACCATCGTGACCAGCGATGAAGAAGGAGAGCATAGCGGGTGCGGGAAAGGGGGCAGATTTGAGGATGCCTGTGCGTTTTTCTCCTGCTTCAAAGCTGCTGTAGAGTACGGCAGCGGTCTGTCCATCAGCACAGCGACGAGACTGTGTAGTGCCCCAGCAGTTTTCTGGGTTGGGGGCTTTGGTGTGCGGACTGTATTCCCAGGCGAGTCCGGCGGGGGCTTCGAGTGCCTGCAGATCTTCGGGAGTGTTCATCCCGAGCAGGTTCAGGGAAAGCTCCAGTGCCCAGCGGTGGACGGCGGGTGGAATGGTTTCGCCACGGCGGTTGAAGCCTTCAGCCATTGCGGTCAGCAGCTGTCCTTGTTCGGGGAGTCGTCCGGAATAGCCGCTGCGAATGGTTTGAACAACCTTTTCCGCGGCATCAGGAGTCACGTGAGCGGCGGCGAATTGCAGGGCTTCCGGGAGCCGCTGTGGGAGCAGTTGTGCGACGACATCGAGGTGAGCGGCGACGAATTCGGCAGCTGGTGCTGTTCGGACTGCGAGACACAGATCGACGAAGGCGGCAATCTCACTGCGTGTTTTCAGTGAACGTCCGAAACCGGGCAGCCATTCGTCGTGCAGCAGGTGGTCTCTGAGTGCGATGCGGATGGCGTGTCGCAGATGCACGTCACCAAGTTCGGTCGTCAGGAGTGTTCGCAGGAGGGGCTGCAGGAGCTGGATGGAAGAGTGCCGCGAGGCGGCAGCGGCGGCGGCGCGGCGGACGAGCGGGGAGTCATCGTTGAGGGCACGCTGCAGCAGGCCGGCTGCCAGGCCATCCGGAAGTTCGTGTGTTGACCATTCCCGCAGGACACGCTGCACGTGGATACGCACCTGTTCATCGGGGTCGTCTGCGAGTATTTTGAGAAGAGCTGGAGGGAGGCTGTTGCGGGCGGCCAGCAATCGCAGGGCTGCTGTGCGGACGGACGGGGATGAATTCCTGAGTTGCTGCAGGGCGACTTGCGGAGTGTCTGCGGACCATGTTTCGAGGAGTTGTTGAAATGCGAGCCGGGCTGCAGGAGCGGGACCGCTGGTGCATATGTTGAACAGGCTGACAGCATCGAGGCTGTGAAGATTCGGGCCGTAGCTGCCTGAATTTGATTTGCGGGCATCGTCGGAAGCCTGCCAGGAAACTCGCCAGATCCGTCCGCGATAGCGGTCCCGGCCGGGATGTTTAAGATCGACTTCATAGTGTCCGATGATGCGGTTATAGAAGTCAGCGATATACAGAGCGCCGTCCGGCCCGGAGACGATGTCCACGGGACGGAACCACGGGTCGCTGCTGGTCAAAAAATCTGGCTGTTCGATGGCCTTCACGCTGGAACCCCGTCGCTGCAGCAGGTTGCGGTTGATGCGTGAGGTCATCACGTTGCCATCGAAGGTGCTGGTTTGGTATTCCGGGGGAAACAGGGTGTGTTCGCCGAGCGCCAGGGCGGCGATAGCAGTGGACCCGTGCAGATGCTCCATCACGTTCGGCACGTATCCCAGTCCGTCATGCGGGCGACCAAAACTGTCGTAACAGCCACCGGGCAACAGCAGCGTGACGGGTTTTGTGTGACAGTCAGCAGTGTAGACATCCCCCAGCCGGTCAATGGCCATTCCGAATGGATTGACCTGTCCCTGAGTATACAGTTCGATGCGGGAGCCGTCGGGGCGGAACCGGAATGTATTACCGGACGTGAGTACAACCTTGTGGCCATCGGTGCCGGCGACTTCAGAGCGGTTGTTGAAGCCATGGCAGGCGTAGATCCAGCCGTCATCTCCCAGTCGAAATGCGTTGCACATTCCATGGGTGTCCCGCGTGGTGTCGAACGGTCCGTAGAGCAGTTGGCGTTCGTCGCAGCGGTTATCGCCATTGGTATCTCTGAGGAACC
This sequence comes from Planctomycetaceae bacterium, assembly GCA_046074645.1. GTDB lineage: Bacteria > Planctomycetota > Planctomycetia > Planctomycetales > Planctomycetaceae > SXXK01. Next base: position 24,898 of record JBJTOP010000388.1, read on the forward strand.
AGATGCTGGGGATGCTGAAGCAGATGACACCGTCCTGCCAGGGGAGCAGGCCAATAGGGACATTCAGGCCGTCGGCAAAGACTGTGGATTTGTCTGCGGTGAAGTCGCCATTCGTATCTTCGAGAATGCGGATGGTGTCTTTTGCGGGTGCGCCGATGGGGGCAGCGAAGGGATATTCTTCTGAGGAGCTGACCCAGAGTCTGCCGCGGGAGTCGAAGGCGAGGTTCATGGGTTTGGCCAGCTGTGGTTCGGCGGCGACGAGCTGGATGTTAAAGCCTTGTGGCACTGAGAAGGACTTGAGTTGTTCGGTGGCGGTAACTGGTTCTGTGGTGCGGACGCCGAGGGCAAATTCGTCGGCTGGTGGCTGGGTAGCGCTGATGTTTGTGCCCGATAGAGTGACCGCGGTGGTCGCAAGGACGTATGTGAGGAGTGCGAGGAACCAGCGCTGGGGTATTGCAGAAGGCATCTCAGAGTTCCATGTGGGGGTTGGATCAATGAAGAGTCAGGGGAGGGCAAAAGAGGAGAATGTGAGTGTTTCGTTGCTGCTGCTTTCACCGGTTTCGTAGATCACTCCCAGTCGACCGTCTCGGAGGGAAGTGAGACATGAGTAGGCAGATGGGCGGCCGTCGATGAGCAGTCCGTCGCTCCACGATTGTCCTCCGTCGGTACTGGTGCGAACTGTGAGTGCGACGCGGTCGCTGGGGGAATTGGGATTGGAGAAGGCGAGCCGACCGTCTGGAAGGCTGAGCAGGCTGGCCATGCAGGTGGGGTCGGGTACGGTGGACCAGTGCTTTGTCCATGTGCCGCTGTTGCGTTCGGCGTTCCATTCGTAGCGGGCCCAGGCGCGGAGGCCGCTGTGTGATTCGTCGCGCATGCTGAGCAGGAGACTGCCGTCGGGGAGTTCGGCGATTTGTGATTCGCTGGTTGGGGGCTGATTTGGAATTGCGGGGGCGGAAACGGTCCATGTGACGCCGGCATCACGGCTGAAGATGAAGCAGGAGTGCGGAGTTCCGTCGGTGTCGCGGTACTGAGCGGTGAAGACGAGCGAACCGTCGCGAAGCTGAATGCCACGGCCCGGACCATTGAAGAATAATCTCCAGCGAGGGTTGCGGCCCTGGACAGCGGCGGTGATATTGATGGGTGCTGACCAGGTCAGCCCGTCGTCGTCGCTGGTGGTGATTACGAGCTGACCGGTTTCGTCGGGAGTAAGTCCGGGGCCGGACTCTTTCCAGGCGCGGCGGCCGTGAGACCAGAGCGCGGCGACGAAGAGTTTTCCGGTTCGCAGATCCGCGAGGATTGCCGGGTCGCCAACGCCGTTTCCTGCTGAATCTGTTTCGGCCTGATCAAAGTCCAGAATCACCTGCATGGGGCTCCATGTGCGGCCGTCGTCGGTGCTTCGCATCATTCCCACGTCGATGTTGCCGGGGAGATCACCGGTATCTGAGTGACGCATGTCGAAGACGGCGAGGAGCGTTCCGCGGGCGGACGTTGTCAGTCCCGGGATCCGATAGGTGTGAACGTTGTCGTCCCCCTGGCGGCGGACGACGACACGGTCGATGGGGGCCGAAGCGGACGGATCGGTCGCGGCGAGGCTGCAGAGTAAAAGGGTGGCGACGGTCAGGATCACGACGAGCACTCCGGGGAGGCTGGCAGGGGTGGGTAGGCGTTCACAATCATACTCTGCCGGCACCTTTGGCAACAGTCTGAGGCGGCTGAACGGAGAATTGACGTGGCTTTCCCTTCGCGCAGGTCACGGGGAGTTCAGCCATCAAGGAACTGTTCTGAGCTGTCCTGCAGGAGTTCTGCGGTGCCGACGGACTGCAGGCTGTGCCGGGCACGAAGGAGTTGTATTCGGATACGGCGGAACCTGTTGTCTGCGACGCCGCTGCTGACGTGCAGCCGCAGGTCGGCGAAGGAGGGTTGCTGGAGGGCCTGAGCGGGGCGCATGAGCATCAGTACGCAGCCACTGGCTTCCACCGCCAGCTGCAGCCGACGGACAACGGCGGATGTGCAGCGATGCAGCCACGTCAGGATTACTCTGACACCGCGACAGCGCGCTGTCTGTTCGAGCGCCCAGAGGGCCTGACTGTGTTCTGAAAGTCCAGCTGCGGACTTTGGCAGGCGCAGAGGTGATGATGAAGAGACCTCTGCGGGGATCCGTACGAGCAGCAGTCGAGACAGGGGAATTCCGTGAGTTGTGATGGCAGCGGGATGGAATTCCCGGTGTTCGTCGATCACGGCGAGGCAACCGGTACGCTGCAGAAGTGGAGCAGCGGATCGCAGGGCCAGCGAGGCTGCTGACTGGCCTGGAAGTTCGCTGATCCATTCGATCACGGAAGCACTGGGAATGCCACCACCTGGAAGCAGTCGATCGAGCGTGGCAAGGCCAGTGGGTGTGCCGACGACGTTGTCGGGTGTGGCTGCCCGAGTCCCGTGGAGCTGGCGCCGCAGCTGTTCCAGTGTTTCACGGCGGGGAGAAGGAGACGACATGGGAAACGGTCCTGCACCAGCTTTTTTCATCCTGCAGGAGATATCGGCAGTGTTTGCCGACAGATTGCAGAGATGAGAAATGGATTAAGACGGTTTCCCTACCGGTGTTGGCGCTGCGGTGAAAACCGGAGTTGCCGTAACACGGGGAATGCAACGAAGAGTCCGTCCGAGCCGTTCATCGACCGACGGAGTGGTATGAGATTATGCGGAGTGAGGCGCGATGTCAATTGGAACTGTGTCGAGCAGGGGATCCGTGGGTCGTATTCCCGACTGAAGAGGGCAGGAACACTGAATCGGCCTGGCTTGCGGTTACTCCCAGCGGCAGCTCAGGAGGCAGCCGGACCGGGAGGCGAGGATCAGGCCATCTCCGAGGGCGGGCATGGCGATGTGGACGAGCGGGTCAGCGGCGAAGTCACCGGCCCAGAGCACGTTTCCGTCGAAGGTCATCCAGAAGAGCCGCTGTTCCATTGTCCAGACAGCAACACGTTCCCGAGTGACTGAGCAGGCGACTTTCGCCGGAATGCCATCGACGGCAAAGATTCCCAGCTGAGTGCCGTCCAGATCACAGACCTGGACGCCGTGATTAAAGGCAGCAAGGAAGATCCGCCGTCCGGATTCTGAAACGGCCATGTCACCAACCTGACTCATGAGCTGTTCATCCTGCAGTACTTTACCGGCGAGGTCGTAGCGGGTGATCTGTCCCACTTCGGTGGCGGCGAGCACCTGCGGGGATTCGCAGAGAAACTGCAGGTGTTCTACGGGTCTGCGAGTTTCTATCCGAGCGATTTCGCGACGTTCGGACGTCATCAGATGAATTCGACTTGAATCGGTGGCGAAGGCGATATGGCCGCCGGCCGGGGAGATTGCAAGGCTTGTAATTCGGCCGGTAACCCGCGATTCCCATTCGGGCCTGAGGTCTGGTCCGATGCCTATCAGGCTGGCTTCGTTGCGGACTGCGACAGCCAGATCTGAGCCGTGGGAGGCGGCCAGCAGTCGCAGTCCCTGGTACGCGAAGGCTTCTCGGAGTCGCTGACCGGTGGCGGTGAGCAGGCAGAGTCGGCCGTTTGTGGTGGCAGCCCAGATGCGGCGGGATTCGAGCGACAGTCGGAGCGCAGCGATTCCGTCGGGAAAGAAATCTTCAAAGACTTCATCGGGCCTTGCCCCGACGCACTTCTGCAGGAGGTGAGAAGCCATGTCAGACCCATGAGGTTGATCAGTTGCGTGACATGCGGGTTTCGAGTGCCTGGAGTGCCTCGGAGACGTCGGGGTCGGCGGAGATTTCTGCCTGCGTGCGTCCGCGGAAGTAGGTGATTTGCAGGTCCTGGCTGGCAGCCACCGGGAGGTCTGGTGCGATGCCTTCTCCGGAGTAGTTTTTCTTCTTGGGAGAATAGAACTTGGCGGTGGTGAGTCGCAGGGCCATGCCTGAGTCTCCTGGGAGACGAACGATGGTCTGAACAGACCATTTTCCGTAGGTTTTTCGTCCCACAATGACACCGCGTTGATGGTCACGAATGGCACCTGCGACGATTTCGCTGGCGCTGGCGCTGTTTTCGTCAACGATGAGCGCCAGTGGATACTTGCGGGCATACTGACCCTGGGCACGGTATTCCTGATTCTGTCCATTTGCTCTGCCGCGAGTGGACACGAGTACTCCGCGGTCGATAAAGCGTTCGGAGACAGCGGCGGCGGTATCAAGAAGTCCGCCGGGATTGCCGCGCAGGTCCCAGATGAGCGCCCGCATGCCCTGGCGTTCGAGCGACCGGAGGGCTTCGTCAAGTTCCTGGGCAGTGCTGTCCTGGAAGCCTTCCATGCGGATGTAGCCGATTCCCTGGACGGGATCGAGCATCATTTTGCGGGTGATGCTGCGAATCTGAACGCGGCGGCGGACAAAGTCACCGGTGAATTCTTCGGCCTTCAGATTCGTCCATGTGAGACGAACGCGGGAGCCGGCGGTGCCGCGCAGGAGTCGAGCGGCTTCGTCGGTGGAGAATTCGCGGCAGTCGTTACCGTCAATGGCGACGATGTGATCGGCAGCGCGAAGGCCACCTTCTTCGGCCGGACTGCCGATCAGGACGTTGACAAGGTGCATTCCCTTACCGTTATCAGCCTTCATTTCAATGCCGATGCCGACAAGTTCTCCCTGGATGCTGCCGTAGAGATCGTTGTAGCGGTCGGGGGTGAGCAGGTTACTGTATTCGTCGAGTGCATTGCAGCCGCCGAAGATGTATTCGAGGACGACGGCGGTGGAGGACAGTCCGAGTTGCTGGCGGCAGAGTGCGGCGGTGGAGCGAATGACGGCCTGTGCTTCAGCGATGCTGGAGACGGGGCGGTTCCAGTATTCGCGGACGAGCGTTTCGCGGACGGTGCGGATGGCGCCGTCGCCGGACGCGAGGAGATTTTGTTCGAGGAATCGATCGTTGCGGAGCGCCATGTAGAGGCTCTCGGTGCCGTGTGAGGTGAAGCGGGTGAGTGACACGGGGTCGATGTATTCCCGCTGCACCTGACGATAGATGTCGTCCCACAGGTTGAGCAGTTCGCCTTCGCTGCGATCCTGGAGCATCTTTTCGTAGCTGGGGTCGGAGTAGCGGCGGTCGATGCTGAGGTGGATGCGGGCGCGTCGCAGGGCGTATTTGAGCGGTTCGTCGGTGGGCCAGGTTTTGAGTGCGAGTGTGTAGATTTCGATGGCGTCGGCCCACTGGCGACTGGTTTCGAGCACTTCGCCGGCGCGAAGGGCCGACTGAGCATCCGTCCATGTGGGGGCGGCAGCAGCCCGGTCAGGTTCTTCTCCGAATGCGGGTGAAAAACTGAGAGTGGGAAGGAGCACGAGCAACAGGAGCAATTGCGAGATACGCATCACGGCAGAGTCCACCTGCGAAACCTGGATTGCGTTTCGCAGCAAAGTGTTGCGAAACGATCGCGGCGTCCTGCCTGAAGTCTGTGGCTATGGCACAGAACCTATTCCTGGAAACACACCTTAGCTGTGGAACAGGGTAAAACTTGAGTCAATTGTCGAATTTGAGATGCTTTTGATGATGCCCTGCGGCCACATCCCGATTTTCCGTCCCTTTTTGTGTAAACCTCGCAGAGTGTGTCGAATCCGCCGAATCCGCAGAATCCTACCAGCCGATCGACATGTTGGCTTCGATTACCTTCTGAGCAGTGCTGAGGTCGCACCCGGTATCCAGCATGTAGAGACGAATGGCGTGGAGTTTATCACCGGAGGACCGTGCGAGGCAATCGCGGGCGACATCGCAGGGGCGGACTTTGTTTTCGAGTCCCAGCAACCGTTTGGAGATGACCCAGATGTCTCGGGGGCGGCGCGTAATCCGCAGGACCTTTTCGTCCGGATAGTTTTTCTGCGCCATGTGCTCGGCCTGTTCGAGGCTGGTGGCCCAGCCGATCATGATGTGCGATTCCGTTTCAATTTCAAACAGAGGCATGGGCGAATTTTCGGAATTGCTGTGTGGGAAGAGAAAGAGTGCTGTGGAGTTGCGAAGGATAGCAGGCGGGGGCTCCGGGGTCGACTTCAACGTGCCCAAAGCCTGTGAAAAAACAGGGTAATTGACTTCCAATCAGCCGATTTAGATGTCAGAGCACTTGAAATCACACAAGGCTTTACGCAGAATATCGAGATTGGTGAAATCGGAAGGGTTCTCTGTTCGGGGAATTGTTCTTCCGTTTTTGTCCGGGCGACTTGGCATACCAGGCGACTTTGCTGACAGGGAGATAGCGGTGGGTAATTCATTGCGGAAAACGCTGCCTTCATTTGCTTTCTCGATGCTCATCAACGGCGGTGCACTGGTGCTCCTGTTGCTCATCCAGCGAGTCGTCGCCTCGCAGTCGCTTGATCTTGTACTTGAATCCGTTTTCACCGAAGAGATCCCGCAGGAAGAAATCACGCGGGATCTTGAACTCGATACTGCACCTGCCGAAACGCTCAACGTCATCGCGGGCGGCACGCCATCGACCGCCGTCGGCGCCTCTGCTCAACCGGCCGCCACTTCCGTCAATGTTCAAAAGGCGGCTGTGATGAAGGAGATCAACGTCCGCCCGGTTGTCTCCGACCTCGCTATTCCCTCCGACGCCATCCTCGGCGAAGAACTCGGCGAAGGTGAAATCACCGGCGAAGTCGGGGCCATGGTTGAAGGCTACGGCGCCGCCATGGGCATCATCACTCAGGAAATCATCCGCATGATGCGGAAGGACAAGGTCACCGTGATCTGGCTCTTCGACGAATCCGGAAGCCTCGAAGACGACCGCCGTGAAATTCGCGAAAATTACCACCGCGTCTACGAAGAACTCGGCATCGCATCCAAAGACGACCAGGACCTTAAGCGCGGCGGCAATGACCAGCTTCTCACTGTTGTTTGCAGCTACGGTGCAGAAGTACACGAATGGACCCAGCGCCCCACCTCCGACATCGATCAGGTCAAGGCCGCCATCGATAAAATTCCAGTCGATCAGACTGGCCAGGAGAATATGTGCCAGTCTATTTCTCTTGCGATTTCCAAGTACAAGCGTCAGGCCATTCAGGGCAAACGCAAGCTCGCCATCATCGTCGTCTCGGACGAAAGCGGTGATGACGGCCAGTTCGTCGAACAGGCGGTCGCCGAAGCGAAAGCAGCCAAATCCCCTGTTTACTTTCTCGGTCGCGAAAGCACCTTCGGGTTCCCCTACGCCCACCAGCGGTGGATCGACGAACCGACAAAAGAAGAATTCTGGATTCGCATTCGCCGCGGCCCGGAAACTCCGTTCCCCGAATGTCTGCAGTGGAACGGTCTCCACACCCGCTACGACGTCCAGAACTCCGGTTTCGGCCCCTACGAACAAGTCCGTGTCGCTCGCGAATCCGGCGGCATCTTCTTTGTTCTTCCTGGGGAAGAATCGACCCTCGTCGGTGCTGATGCCAACGAACGCCGCAAATACGACTTTCTCTCCATGCGTGAGTACCAGCCGAACCTCACATCGCGTCCGGTTTACATTCAGGAACGCATGGGCAACAAATTCCGAGAAGCCGTCTGGCAGGTGGTCGCTCGCCTGAACCCCAACAAAGACGAACTGCTGTTTCAGACCACTCATGACCCACAGCTCAACCTGCAGAATGAACACTTCCCTCTGAAGCTCCAGGAATTCCAGCAGGCCGCTCTTGCTCAGGTTGCCAAAGCTGCCCGTTCAATGAACCTCACCCACGAAGCGATCGCTCTCCTGGAAAGCGTCAAACCGCTTCGCGCTCAGGAAGCCTCCCTCCGCTGGCGCGCCAGCTACGACCTTGCACTCGCTCAGCTCTACATCTTCCGACTGCGTCTCTACCAGTACCTGCTTGCCATGGATGCACACGCCAACAACATGCCGGCTCCAAAGAACCCCAAAGCGAACGAATGGAACTTCTGGTGGGGTGGCCCGCCGATCGTCCCCGATCAAGCTCAGTTCAGCCGTCTTGCCAAAGCCTTCCAGATGAAAATGTCCCATGAGGAATATCTCACCATGGTGAAGGCGGAAGAGAAAGCTGCCGCAGAGCGGCTGCAGGCGGTCGTTAAGGATCACCCGGGCACCCCATGGGCCCGCCGAGCGGAAACTGAAGTCCGACAGGGGTTTGGTTTCCATGTCGGCGATCGATTCTGGGATCCCTCCGGAAAACGCAGCGAAGCTGCCAAGCGAGTGCCCAAGCTCTGATGAATCACTCCGGCTCCAGCCCCACGCGCTCCGAAGAACATTTCGACGTCGTGGATCAGTCAGACAACGTCCTCTACGCTCTGCCTCGCTCAGAAGTCCATCAGCAGAAACTTCTGCATCGTGCCGTGCATGTGTTTCTGTTTCATCCTGCTGGGCGACTGCTCATCCACAAACGTTCCAGCTCCAAAGAAGAGTTTCCTTCGGTCTGGACTTCCTCCTGCTCGGGCCATGTTTCCGCAGGAGATTCCTATGATCAAACCGCCCCGCGTGAACTTCACGAGGAACTGGGCATTGAGGCCGTCGTGCTCACGCGGCTCCACAAGTTCCCTGCTTCGGCCGAAACCTCCTGGGAATTTACGGTCCTGTACTCCACCAGCTCCAGCCAGAATCCGGATCCCGATCCTGCTGAAATCTCCGATATCCAATGGCGTCTTCCTGACGAGATTGCCGACTGGATGTCCCACAGTCCCCACGACTTTTCACCGGCCTTTCGTCTGCTCTTCAACTGGTATCGTCAGAAACACTCGACATGAATCCCAAAGCAGTCGTCCTGATCAGCGGCGGACTCGATTCCGCCACTACCCTGGCCATCGCAGCGTCCATGGGTCATGAAATTCATGCCATCTCTTTCGATTACGGCCAGCGACACTATCTTGAAATCGATGCTGCCAAGCGAATTTGCCGGGCGGCAAAGGTCGTTGAACATGTCGTGTTCAGCGTCAACACGGCCATCTTCAAAGGCTCCGCGCTGACCAACGACATCCCCGTTCCTCACAATCGCTCTGAAGCGCAGCTTGCTGACGGGATCCCAGTCACCTACGTCCCCGCCCGCAATACCATCTTCCTCTCAATCGCTCTGGGGCTCGCTGAGTCCGTTGGTGCTCGAGATCTCTTCGTCGGCGTCAACGCCGTTGACTACAGCGGCTACCCCGACTGTCGCCCCGAATACATTGCTGCTTTCCAGCAGATGGCGAATCTGGCGACTAAAGCGGGGGTTGAAGGGGATCAGTTTCGCATTCATGCGCCGCTCATCCGCATGACCAAAGCTGACATCATTCGTGAAGGCATGAGGCTCGGGATCGACTATTCACTGACCCATAGCTGCTATGATCCTGCTCCTGATGGCGCCGCCTGCGGTGAATGTGATTCCTGCCAGATTCGACTTCGAGGTTTCCTTGAAGCGGGTTACAAGGACCCTGTCCGCTACAAAAACCGCTCCTGAATGTCGCGTTTTGCACGGCAAAACATCCGTCGTGTTCCCCCCGCTTGTAAAGCCCACACATGCCCCCGGAATTCCTTGACCCTGAAACTCGCCAGGCACGTCAGCGGACCATTCGCGATATCCTCGGCGAACTTGAAACCGTCGTCGCTGAAGCCCAAACTGCCACTCGACCACTCGAAATCGAACCGTGGCGTTCACGGCTCTTTGCCAGCTTCGTGCAGGCATGGCAGCACCATCTGATCCCGGATGAAGCCAGTACCGCAGCGTTTGACGACGCCGACGAAGACGACCCTGAACTCCAGCTCTCAGCAGATGCGCTCTGTCGAGTGCTCGCCAGACGCTCCGGTCTGGACCTCGCCGCTCGCGAAGCTCAGACGCTCCAGACACGACTCCCGCCGGACCAGCTGGAACGCATGAGACTGCTCTGGTCGCTCATGCGCATGTGGATGGAATGGAGCTACGCGTGGGGACGCTGGAACGAGTTTCACGCGTCGAGCGATGCGGCGGATCAGACAGATCAGGGCTGACGCAGCGTCAGCCCTGCCTGAGCCTGGATCGTCCCACGCGTTGCAGTTGCAATCCGGCTGGTGCAACCGGACCGCATGATTCCTATTTCCCGGCTGCGAACTTCACCGGGAGCGGATGTCCCAGAGTGTCTTTGCTGGCTTTGAAGCCGCCGCCGTCAACATCCACGAAGACCGGATTTGAGAGTGCTGCCGGGTGCTGAGCACCCCAGTCAGGTCCGAAGACCGGCCCCAGCGTCTGCACACTGTGGCCAGCCAGCACTACCAGGTGGGCGTCCTGTTCCAGCTTCAGGTCGAAGGTATGGTCAAACCGCAGCGTTTCGGAATGGAAGAGCTGCGGGTGAGACTGGCGAGTTGCCGTAAGCTCAGTTGAGCTGCGTCCGTTCACCAGTACCATCACAGTGTCGATGTCCATGAAATTCGGGCACTGCACTCTGATTCCTGCGGTTACTCGTCCTGTTTCCGCCCGCAGGTCTTCGCCCGCTGTCGCCACGCGACCCTGTTTGCCTGGGGTCGCAAACTCCACTTCCAGATACGGACCATTCGACATGATGATCCGCCCGTCTCGTGAAGCATCGCGGATTTCGCTGGCATTGATCTTCGCTGGTTCATCGGTCGATGATTTCACCCAGATTCTCAGTCCACCGGAGCCGTGGAAGTTGTAGTGCGAATCCGTGTTCACAACGCCGTAGATGCGAAAGCCCTGATTGAGCAGCTGCAGCCAGTTGAAGGCGGTGTGGTTCTCTGCCGGCTTGCCTCCGCGAATATCCCAGCGATCAAACTTCATCAGCTTGTCGATCGGATGAATCTCCATGACGTTCATGATTCCAAACGAACGTTCGTAACCTGCATCCGGCGTTTGATTGCCGTCCCGGTCGTAGAACAGCCAGCCGATGTCCGGATGGTTCTGCTGGATCAGTTTGACACTGTTGTTATCCCAGGCCGCCAGTCGCTCCATCTGCGTTTCCGGGCTCAGATCAGTCTGGGGTCCGCCTCCATCCTGAGTGCGTTCCCGAAGAATCATCGGGAAGACGTTCTGGTGATTGAGCGGCAGTGGCTGGCCGGTGAGCTCCATGCCGGAGACTGTGGCCAGAAACTTCTGCAGCTGCAGGTGCTGAATGTGCATGTCATAGCTGCTCACTCGGTTGTGTTCCGTGCAGGGTGCAAACTCGATGTGCTCTGCAGCCAGATTAAGCACTCGTCCCAGCTGGCTGCTGGTGTTGTCCCCGGACGGCGAACTATGGCTGTGATAATCTGCGCTGATCCAGCCTGGTGTCTGCACCAGTCGCGGGAGTGAGATCGTTCGTGCGGTGGTCTTTCCGGCCTCCACCTTCAGCGTTGTGAATTCCGCATGAAATTCTGACCCATGGCTGACAATCACGTCGTACTCGCCGGACTGGAGCGGCAGCTGTATATTGCCACTGGCGGTATAGGCCAGATTCTTCACGAAGTAGTCTGCAGTCTCGGGGCCCCAGTTTGGGGTTGGAGTTCCGGAGCGACCGATGAATTCGACCTTGGCCGGAATTGGCTGCTGGTCCCCATCGACAATCTTCAGATTGACCGTTCCCGGTTGATAGGTATCGAGGGCAATCAGCGTTGCTGGCTGGTCGTTGATTCTTCCATCGCTGAGCACCGCGGAATACTTCTGCCCTGCAACTGAGACTTCAGCACTCACGGTGCCTGAGGGCAGGCGTACGGCTGCAACACCAGTGGCGTCTGTGACAACTGTGCCGCGACTGTTGTCCCCGGAGGTCAATCGAATTCGCGCACCGGGGACGGGTTTGCCCTGAGCAGTGACGGTCAGGAGGCGTGGCTGGAGTGCGTTACCGCGGCCGCCGGCAGTTTCGAAGTCCGCCAGCACTCCAGCGAAGTCGCGTGCGGCGAAAATGTGACGTGCCAGCGAAAATTCCTCGCCCGGTTTCAGCACGATTGGCTGGCCATCCTGTCGCTGCCAGGAGAGCGTGGATTCACGTGCGTTGGTCTTCACCTGTGCCCGAAAGCCGTCGGCCGCGATGCCGTAAGCGTGTTGCCAGTGTACGTCGTGGAACCAGAACAAATCCTGCAGGCCCTCTGTTGACTTCTGCATGTCTTCCTTGCCACCGTCCTGTCGCAGATCGTCGGTTGGTACCAGAGTCACGTTTTCGGGCGTCGTGTTTTTCCACGTTGACGTGGCGCTGAGATAACTGGAATCTGCAGCCAGTTTCCACTGGACGGTGTGCTGTATTCGGGAGGCCGTACCGGGTTCGGTGACAGTGAGCACCGCAGCGTTGTCGGCAGAACCCTCGGTGACCGTCCAGCTGGAAAACACAGAGTTTTTACCACCGGGATAGAACGCGCTGAGAGCATCGCTTTCGTGATGGCGAGCGACCAGATCGATCAGGCAGCCACCCACCTGGCGGACCGTCATGTTTGCGTTGCGACTGGCGATCGGTTTGGCGATCACCGCTCGAAATTTTTCGTTCTGCAGCACCATATCTCCGTAGATCGCGTCCACTTCCTTGCCGGATGGCACGAGCATGTCCCAGGAGTCCGGGGTAAGCTCACGAAGGGTCGGGGGTTGTTGAGCGGATGCGTGGAGGGCGGCGAGTGCGAAACAGACGGACAGAGACACGGGCAGGAGTGTGCGAGCAGCACCGGACATGAAGCGATTCTCCGGAGACTTGTCAGGAAGGGAAAAGATGTGCCTGAACAGATCCTGCACAGGTTTGCGTGGGATTGAAGAAGGTTTGGTGAAATCCTTTTTTGGGGATACTGGCGTCCGGCTATTTGGGAGCAAACCAGATGTTGCGGTAGCGGACCTGATTGCCGTGATCCTGGAGGTAGAGTGGACCGGGGGCGGCACCTTCGGGAGCGGGGGCTGCTGTGGTGGCGTGTGTGAGCTTTACCTTGTCATGAATCACGACGCCGTTGTGCTTTACCGTGATCACACCATCCGCTGTTTTCTTTCCATCGGCATCGAAAGTCGAGGCCTGGAACTCGACGTCGTAGGTCTGCCAGGAGAGCGGAGGGAAACACATATTGAGTTTCGGTTTGGCGATCGAGTAGATCCCGCCGCATTCATTTTGTTCACCACTAAGTCCGAAGGAATCAAGCACCTGTACTTCGTAGCGACTTTGAAGATAGACACCGCTGTTGCCCCGGCCCTGGCCGCGAGCGTTTGGCATGAACGGCAGCAGAAATTCAAGATGCAGTTCGCCGCTGCCAAGTTTCTGCCTGCTGGTGCAACCCTGCATCAGCAGCTTGTCCTCGGACAAGCGACCACCTTCAAAGGTTTCGGCTGAGCTGCCGTCGAAGAGGATGACGGCGCCTTCCGGAGGCTTGCGGCCCAGAGTTGGCGACTGACGCTGCACTCGTGCCAGTTCACCAAGCTGCTGGTTATCACTGTTGAAGATCACCAATCGACCGTCACGCACCTCGCCACGCCCGGTTTCTCCCTTCATCATGGCCATATCGCCCTGACGTTCTCCGAGCCCGCGGAGTGGGGTGTTTCCGTCCCAGCCATCACCTGGAAGACCTCCCATCATGGCGGCCCATGCGAATCGCCCGCCACCTTCGGCGATGACCTGCACTCCCACTTTGAGTTCACCATCGGCTGATTTGACGACGCCGGAGTATTCACCTTGAAATGCGAAATCCGCGCCGGCTTTGTCAGCTGCCAGTGCGGTGAACCCGGGCGTTTTTTCGTCGGCCACGGCTGTTTGAACCGTCAACAACACTCCTGCCAAAATCAGTACCCTGCTCATGATTCAACCTGCTGTCAGCCAAAAAATGAAAATGAAGAAGCAACCTTGGGAACACTGGCAGGTTCAGGACTGCCAGCGAGTTTTCATGAATTTGAGTCCCTGCTGAGCAAGGTAGTCTTCGGAGGGGAACATGCGACGCCAGATTCGGGTTGCAGCAGCCAGTTCCGGCAGTGCGAGTCCGAACGCTTCGATCATCAGCCATCCGTTATAGTTGACGCTTTTGAGCGCCTGAAATGTTTCGTTCCAGTTGACGGCACCGTCTCCGGGAGTGGACCGATCATTTTCGGAAATGTGCACGTGGACGAGTTGGTCAGCACACGCGTGGATGGCTTCGGTGATCGATTTTTCCTCGATGTTGGCGTGGAAGGAGTCATACATGGTCTTCACTGCCGGGTGATTCACTTCGCGGCAGAACTGAGCGGCATCGGCGGCGCAGTTGAGGAAGTAGCATTCAAAACGGTTGAGATACTCGACTACCAGAGTCACCCCGGCGGATTGGGCGTAGTCGCCGGCTTGTGTGAGCACATCCTTTGCCCGGGACCATTCGTCGGCTGTGCGACCTGCACCGCTGAAGTGGCCCAGCGCGGAGTGGATTGGCCCGACAAGGTGAGTGGTGCCGGCGGCCGCGCAGCAGTCCACGGCTTTTTTCAGTCTGTTCAGTCCGGCAGCGCGAATTGCGGCATCCGCTGAAATCGGGTTTTCTTCCGGCGTGCACACGGTGACGGCAGTGCTTTCGAGGCCAGCTTTCCCGAGTTCTGCACCGATGGTTTTGAAATGGTCGGGATTGAGATCGAACATCGGCAGTTCGACGCCGTCATAGCCCCACTGTTTTAACTGATGCAGCAGGGGAAAATGAGCGTCCGTAACGTGGGACGTCCAGAGCAGCAGATTCATTCCGTACTTCATAATGGGCCTTGACGGGAAAAAAAAATTGAGGAGTCCATCAAACAGGATCGCCGGCCTCAACCGCCTGTAAGAGTTCGTGAGCGTGTTTTCTGAGCAGCTGCCGCCCCGCTTCGAGCACTGGCAGACAGTCTGAGCCGATAGCCGGGAGTTTGACTCGCCTTAACACCTGATTCAAGCGCACCAGCAGTCGCTCGTCGTCGAGATAGTCAAACAGGACGCGAGCCTGAAGGAACTTTCCCAGAAATTCGGGAAGCCCCAGCGTGCTGTTGACCGCCAGCCGATTGACGACCGCCTGAATCCAGTCTGCAGAAACCGCTTCCATCGACTTGTACCAGCACTCCAGCACACCTGGCTGCTCTTCGGCAATCACGGAATCCAGCAGCAGCTCTGTGACGATGTGCCCGAGGAACGGTGGGCGGTGGTCGAAGCGGTCAGAAAGCACTTGCCGGAAACGGCCGGTCAGTTCAGATTCCAGCATCAGAAAGGCTGGACAGGCGTGGAACACGTCGTCGTCCCGCAGATGCTGGAGCACACCCGTAGCCACCTCGCGCTCGTCCGCCGACAATTCTGACAGCAGCTCCCTGACTCGCCGTCCCCGCAAACGCACGCGGCGATCCACGACGCTGAGACAATCGGGGAGCGCAGTGCCGACAAGACGCAGCGGAGTCTGGAGAAAGCGGTAGCCGTGGGCGAGGTAATTCATGGTGGAGTTTGTCATGGAAATTGGGGAGTAAGACAAGTGCTCGATGGTGGAATTCCCGGTTATGCTCGCCTGTCAAGGAAATTCCATGGCGAATTTTACGGTACCGACCGCGGCGCTGGCGGCAGGACGCATGGCGAAGGAAATTTTTCCATGCGGGGCTCCGTCTGACTGCCGCGGCAGCGACCAACTCTATAAACTCTTGCCTCGCTCTGCCCCTCTCCCAAAACGCCCCTCCCGGACCGCCGCTGTCATGATCTGCGTCAGCCTCGGACGTACTCGCCATTCGTCCATGATCGAAGAACACAAGGCCCTTGCTTCCAAAGGCGCCGAGCTGGTCGAATTCCGACTCGACTACATGCGGAATCGCCCCGATATCGGCAGACTGCTGAAGGATCGCCCCACACCCGTCGTGGTCACCTGTCGCCGCAAGACGGACCGTGGTCGCTGGAATGGCACCGAAGATCAGCGGCTCGCCATCCTCCGGGAAGCTATTATCGCTGGCGCTGAATTCGTCGATCTGGAAGAGGACACTGCCGCTTCAATTCGCCGCTATGGCAAAACCAAACGCATCGTCAGCTACCATAATTTCGACGAAACACCGATTGAACTTTTCGATATCCACCGCCGTCTCTCCCAACGTGATCCGGATGTTGTCAAAATTGTTACCATGGCCAATTCGCCCTCCGACAACGTTCGCATGCTCGAACTTGTCGGTGCCTCTAAAATCCCGACAGTGGGCTTCTGCATGGGCGAATTCGGCACGCTCAGCCGCATTCTTTGCGGTCAGTCTGGTTCCCCGTTCACCTACGCCAGCTTTTCACGCGAACGTGAAATGGCCCCTGGGCAACTCTCATGGGCCGAAGTCAGAAACCTCTACAACTTCAATCGCATCAATTCAGACACCGCCGTCTTTGCCGTCATCGGCGACCCCATCGCCCAAAGTAAAAGTCCGCTGATCCACAACGCCGCGTTCCGAAAACTTGGTCTGAATGCTGTCTATATCCCGATCCGCGTGCCCGAAGATCAACTCGAAGAAACCCTCAGAGAACTCGCACGTATCAACGTGCGTGGTTACAGCGTGACCATCCCTCATAAGGAAGCAGTGCTCCAGTTCGCAAGCCTCGCCGACGAAGCCTGCAATAAAATGGGCGCCGCCAATACTCTCTTTCGCCGCGACGATCAGTGGTGCGTCGCCAATACCGACGCTCCGGCTGCCCTCGCCGCGATCCAGGAAGGACTCAAAAAATCCGGCGGACTCCCCGATCTTGTCGGTCGCCGAGTGATGATCATGGGCGCTGGGGGTGCTGCACGCGGCGTCGCACACGCACTCATCGCCGCCGGTGCCGCCGTCACCATCACCAACCGCTCCCGTGATCGCGGAAAAGAACTCGCCTCTGAACTCAGCTGCCAGTTCACATCATGGGAAAACCGCGCCTCCGATACCTGTGAAATCCTCGTCAACTGTACTTCTGTCGGGATGCACCCCAATATTGACGAATCTCCGTTCGAACAGCAGTGGCTGCGGGATAACACTTTAGTTTTCGATACGGTCTACAACCCCGAACAAACACTCCTCCTGAAATACGCCCGTGAACGCGGCTGCCCCACCGTCGGCGGTCTCGAAATGTTCATTCGCCAGGCCGCTGCTCAATTCACGCTTTTCACCGGTCACCCGGCCCCTGTGGAATACATGGCAGAAACACTCCGCCGAGCCGGCGCAGCTGCCCGCGCCGTCGTCAACACCGACGGCTCCACATCTCAGGGACGCACGCAGGAAGACTGATGCGGGGCAGTTTTCAGTTTTCCGACAGACCCTAACCTCCGACCACTGCCCCTGAACACCTCCCATGGTCATCTCCCTCATCGGCTATCGCGCCAGCGGAAAATCCTGTATTGCTCCCCGGCTTGCCAAAAAGCTCGGCTGGGAATGGCTGGATGCGGACCGTGTGATCGAGCAGCGGGCTGGCTGCAGTATTCCGGAGATTTTTTCGGCGGAAGGTGAAGCTGGATTTCGCCAGCGTGAATCCGCAGTACTCGCAGAACTGCTCCAATCCCCCGAACTCGTACTCGCCACCGGTGGCGGTGCGATCCTCAGTGCCGAAAACCGCCAGTTGCTCCGCGCTGCTGGTCCGGTTGTCTGGCTCCATGCGTCCCCCGTGACGCTGGCGGCCCGACTCAGCCGCGATCGACTAAGCGGTTCTTCGCGTCCCAGCCTCACCGGCCGTCCCATTGATCAGGAAGTTGCCGAAGTTCTGGCAGTTCGCGAACCTCTCTACCGCGAAGCCGCGACTTTGACCGTACACTCTGACGGTGAACCCGCCGAACAGGTCGCGCGCCGCATCCTGCGACATCTCGGCCTGCGGTCACTGCAGGAGCCTTCGCATGACAGTCTTTGACCTGCCCCGCTTCTTTGTGCTGCCGTTCCTGTTCATCATCGGCACCTGCATCGGCAGTTTTCTCAACGTCTGTATTCATCGCTTTCCTTCGCGAGTCCGTCTGCGGGATCAGCTGAAAGCCCTTTCCAGCCACTCTTCCGGCTGCCCTCGCTGTTCCGCTGCCATCCTTTGGCGCGACAATATTCCAATCTTCGGCTGGCTGTTTCTCCGCGGTCGCTGCCGTAACTGCCGCCGTCCCATCGCCGTTCGTTATCCACTCGTTGAATTCCTCACGGGATGTCTTTTTGTCCTGGTCTATCAGGTCGAAATGCCCACCCATTTCTGGTCCAGCGCCAATGATACGGGACTTTTTACTCCCGATGGGCCGCAAAACCTCACACAACACCTCGCCATGCCTGTCTGGCTGCACGTCAGATATGCGCTGCACATGGCGATGATCTGCTGCCTGATTGCCGCGTCCTTTATTGATCTCGAACTCTGGATCATTCCGGATGGCACCACCGTACCACTGATGTTCATCGCCCTCGTTACGCACACCGTCTGCGGACAGGCATGGCTCGTTCCTGTCTGGTTTGAGGATGCCAGCGTTGCCGGAATCCTGCGGCAAATCGCTCCCTCGTGGTGCGCACCGTGGTTCGTCCCCTGGGACTCAATCCCCTTCGCCATTGCTCACCCGCACTGGCACGGACTGCTTGTGAGTGTCGCAGGATTCATCGCGGGAGGCGGTATCGTCTGGGCCGTGCGAATCATCGGTGAACTGGCGCTCAGGCGTGAAGCGATGGGCTTCGGCGATGTCGTACTGATGGCAATGGTTGGCAGCGTCCTCGGCTGGCAGCCAGCGGTTCTGATCTTCTTCCTTGCCCCGGTTCCAGCAATCGTGATCGCCGTTCTCTCCGCGTTCGTCAGGCGCCGTGATGAGATTCCCTACGGTCCGTGGCTAAGCCTTGCCACCCTCCTGCTCCTGCTCACCTGGCCCCATGTCTGGCCGTTTGCTGAACGCCTCTTTGACATGAGCAAAATTCTGCTGCTGCTGGCCGTTCCCTTCGCCATCGGTCTCGCCGCATCACTCAGACTCTCACAGTTTATCAAGCAGTTGCTGGGCTGGGTTCCTGAACCAGCCCCTCCCGACGCCATGGACGACGGTATCCCCATGATCTATCCCGCTGATCGCTCAGACCCTGTCGCCGGCAACTGGTCCAAAGATCTCTGGCCCGGCGTCCGCTCCGGACAGGGACTCAGCGGTACTTACAACTGGCGCAATCCACGCTGACCGCGCCGGAGTTTCCTGCCCCATGGGCTTGAAGTGCTGGCAAAAGGCGGTGCCGGGAGGGCGAAACGATGCGAACACGGGCAAATTGAGAGATTTCAGTACCATCTGCCAGTTGAGAGCCACTGCACGCCTGATCACGGCGGAGCGGATCCAGGCGGCTCAGCGGCTGGGCGGAAGCCCCCGGCGGTGTTTCGCACCGAAGGTGCGCGCGCAGGTGAGTGCGTTGTTGAGGCGTTTGCAGGGCTGATTGCCCGCAGGCTGCCGCCAAGCGGCTGAGATAGCGGTTGAAATAGCGGTTGGGCGGCAGCCCCCGGCTGCGTTTTGCACCGAATGTGCGCTCGCTGGTGAGAGCGTTGTTGAGGCGTTTGCAGGGCCGTTTGCCCGCAGGCTGCCGCCATGCGGCTGTGCACTGCGATGTCTGCAACTGTCAGGAAGTGCAGATAGCAGGTCGTGGGGAATCACTCTTGTCGATCAGTGACTGTGTGTGATTGAGTCGCTGCAGGTGGTCAATCTGGGCGTCGGCGGCAGCGGGGTAATCGGCAAAGCGGGGGGCGTCCCACAAATCCGCCAGCACACGGCCTCGTCCCCATGACAGGGCCGTTTCCAGTACAGTAATCAACGACGACAAGCGCGGGGGTTCAAAAAGGCCGGCAGTCTGCAGTTGCTCCATCATTCCGTTGCCGGGGCGAACGGGGATCACGGAGCACACATCAGCTCCGTTGTCAAAGGCCAGACGAATCGATTCAAGCGACTGTTCGATGGCCTCGCCCTCGGTTGTACCGGGTGGCTTCAGGAGAATGAAAACGCGGATCAGAATCTGTTGGCGCCGGAGTACTCCGCAGGCATTTTCAAAGTCGCGCACCGTCATTTGTTTGTTGAGTCCTGCAAGCGTCGGTGCGTGGGAAGTTTCGAGTCCGAGGGCGACCTCCAGCTGCGTTTCGCAGAGCTGCTGAAATTCACCACAGCGATCGCTCACCAGGCGAGGATGATTCTCCACGATGACTGTGTCGAAACCCCTGACACGCTCTGCGATAGCGGGCCAGTCCGCGCGGGGGACCGCGTTGTTGTCGAAGAAATTGCTGCTGTTGTAGAGCTTCAAATGCAGGGCCGGCGGGAGCTGGCTGAGGGCAAGATCAAGCTGAGCAGGAATCGCACCTGGCGGTGTTGGCGCGACAGTGGTGTGCTTCCAGAGATCGCACATCAGGCAGCGGAACGCGCACTCCTGACCAGTCAGAAACACGGTGGAGACTGGTTCGAGTCTGCGGTGGCGCGAGAACTCAAGTTCGGACAGGAAATGTGCTGGTCGCCATGCATCGACCGTTTTTCGTTCGCCGCGTGCAGCCAGAATTTCGGAGGTGGTGGGCTGCATTCCTGACTTGCCGTGATCAAACGGACAGTGCTGCCGCCGCCGCTGCTGCTGCATCCCAGAGCCACTGGGGTTTAAGGAACACTGCGAGCGTTGCCGCCGAGCAGATGATGCCTGCGGCCGTGGCTGCAGGCCGGGAGTCTTCTTCACGGACGACTCGGGACTGTTCAAAGTACATCAACCCGATAATTCGCAGGTAATAGGCGGCAGCGATGACGGCATTTGCCGCAAGCACAATGGCAAGCAGGCGACTGCGAGAATCGCCCTGGCTCCACGCTGCGACAAACAGGTTGAGTTTTCCAAGGAACCCCCCTGTCGGAGGCAGACCGCTCAGGCCGAACACGCAGACTGCCAGCATCAGCGCGCTGGCTGGGCTGGTCTGGCTCAGGCCGTGAAGATCTTCAAGAGATCGGAGTGGCTGACGAGCCCCTGAGGCGCTGAGGATGGCAAACACGCCAATGGACATGATGCCGTAAACGGGGAGGTAGAAGAGCAGGGCAGAGATGCCCTCAGAGACGGCACCTGCAGCGACCGCTGCTCCGGAAAGTGCGACCCCGACGAGCATATAGCCACCGTGCGAGATACTGGACCAGGCCAGCAGTCGCAGGACGTTTTTCTGCCGCAGGGCCATGATGTTACCGAAGGTCATGGTGAGGACGGCAAGAGCAGTGAAGAGAATGGCGGAGGCCTCCGACTGAGTTGAACCGCCGGCTGCGCGGAGGACGAGCGGAAAAATCTGCAGAATGGCCGCAAATCCGACAAGTTTTGGGAGGAAGGAGAGCATTGCTGAGGCGGACGGGGCCACACCCTGGAAGACGTCAGGAGCGTAGAAGTGGAAGGGCACGGCCGTGAGTCGGAAGCTGATGCCAGCGAGCGTAAGTGCGAGAGCAACAAGCAGCATCGGATGTCCGCCGATCGCATCAACTCGACCGGAGATAGCCACGAAGTTGGTGGACCCTGCGAGACCAAAAATCCACGCGAGCCCATACAGG
>JBJTOP010000389.1:0-17290 GCA_046074645.1 Planctomycetaceae bacterium
GCACGTCTGCGGGTGTTCCACGGACTGGAAGTCCATCAGACAGCAGCGGTCGGGCGAAAGCCCAATGGCCTTGAATTTCTCGAATCCACCGCGATTCAGCGGCTCAAATCCCCCCTGTCCCCTGAGATGGGAGAGGGGGGCCGGAGGCGCCCTTTGCCCGAAAGTCAAGGCCATAGGACCACCGCTTTGGGGATTGCTGCTGTGCTTTACCCGCGACCGACGTAGAGTTGCTGGTTTGGGAGCACGATGGCTTCGAGGAAGTTGACGTCGGGGGGCATGGTGAGCATGGTGAAGGCCGCTCGGCTGATGGCTTCGACGGACATCATGGGTTCTTCGTCACTGGTGAGTCCTGAGTTGATGCGGCGTTCCACCAGCACGTTTCCCGGATGCAGACAGCTCACACAGATCCCGTGCTCCCGACCTTCGAGTGCAGTGGCGTGGGTGAGTCCCTGAACGCCGAATTTGGAGGCGGTGTAGGCAGCGGAGTTCAGTCGTGGTCGCTGAGCGGAAATCGAGCCGATGTTGAGAATGCGGCCGCGACCACGCGGTTTCATGCGGCGGAATGCTTCCCGGGTACACAGAAATGCGCCAGTCAGACACGCTCCGATCACTCGATTCCATGCTTCCAGTGACAGCGATTCCACGGGACCGCCGTCGAAGGCACCGGCATTATTCACCAGCAGATCAACGGGGCCAAACAGTCGATCCGTCTCGGCAAACAAACGCTGGACATCGGTTTCCTCGGAGACGTCGCAGATGGTGGTGGAAGCATCAGCACCTGCCTCTGACAACCGGGTGCTGGCGCTCTGCAGCCGTTCTGCATTCCGGCCGGCCAGCATGACGCGGCATCCGGCAGCCACCAGTTGATGGGCAATTCCGAGTCCGATTCCGGTGGATCCTCCGGTTACGATGGCGGTTTGGCCGTTAAGATCGTTCAAAGCGATATCTCCAGTGAGAATTTCAATTGGAAAAAGCGGGAAACGGCGTCAGAAGCCGCGAAGCCTTTCATCCGGATTGCGGTTTAGCCGTTGAAGGGGACGACAGGTTCACCGGTTTTTTCGGAGATCATCATGAACAGTGCAAGACAACAGCGGCAAATGGCTGGCGGATCTTCTGCCTCCATGCTTTCACTCCATCAGACATCACCGTGGACGTCCGGCTGTTACGCAAGAATCGCCGGTCTGGAAATGATGCTCGAGATTCGTCAGCAAAAGCGTCTGCAGCGTCTGCGGCGTCTGGGAGCGGGACTCGTGCTTGTGGGGAGTGCTGCCATTGCAGCTTCAATGCTGGTGCCCTTCTAAGGCGGCCTTCTGCCAGGAATCCATAGATGCGTCCGTCGCTGCTTTTGGGGGTGATGATTGCGTGGCTGCCGGGATGTGACGTTTCAGCGATGGCTGATGCGCTTGTTGTGGTTGCTGACTTTGAAGGGGCTTCCGTTACGGACGTCGTCATTGACCAGACAGCTCGATCGATTCATTTTCGTCCTGGCGGTCAACCGCAGCGGGGCTGGCCGTGCTGGTGGTACTTCCGCATCGACGGCATGACACCCGGAGAAACGCTCACACTGCATCTGACCGCCGGTGACGCTGGGGCCCAGGCATCGCCTGCACTGGCCGCGGTGGTCCGCGAAGCCACTGCCTTCTCAATGCCGTCTCAGGCCACGTGGTCTGCGGACGGCCATTCGTGGCAGCACACGGCCAAAGGTGTCCGGGACACCAGTGGAATGACGTGGATGCTTTCCGCGAATTCGAGTTCGGTGTTCGTCGCGTGGGGGCCACCCTGCACGCCGACTGATGCAGCGAGGTTTGTTCAGGAGTGCAGTCGCCGTTATTCGTTCGCGACTGCCGACGTGCTCTGCCGTTCCGAAGCAGACCGTCCTGTGCCGATGCTCCGCATTCAGGAGGGAGTCCGTCCAGCCGATCAGCGGTTTGGCATCTGGTGTCAGGCGCGGCAGCATGCGTGGGAGAGCGGATCCAGCTGGGTGGCTCAGGGCTTCGCAGAATGGGCCCTTTCAGATCATCCCGAGGCCGCCTGGTTACGGCAACATGCAGAAGTTTTTATTGTGCCGATCATGGATGTGGACAATGTGGCGACGGGCAACGGCGGCAAGAACGCCGTTCCCCACGACCACAACCGTGACTGGTCCGCACAGCCCGTCTGGAAAGAGACACTGGCAGCGCAGCGTCGTGTGAGTGATTTGATTGCGGAAGGACGCATGGATCTGTTTCTGGATCTGCACAACCCCGCCCCGGGCGACCCATCGTTCTTCTACATTCTCGATCGCAGCGAGCTCCAGGAACCCATGATCAGCCTGCGGGACCGCTTTATTGACCTGGCCTATCAGCGAATCAGCCGCATTCAGCCGCTCATACCAATGAGCAATCGCCCGAAGACCACCGGTGCAGCCTATCATCCGCTGTGGCGGCAGATCAGCGCGAACTGGGTGAGCCTGAACGGCAACCCGCAGACAGTGAGTGTGTGTCTGGAGACCATCTGGAACTACCAGAACAGCACCACGGCAGGCTACCGGGCCGTTGGAGGCCAGCTGGCCGCCGCCGCAGCCGCGTACCTTGCTGAGCGGCCGTCCCGCGTGCCACCAGCCGAATGACTCACCGGACAACTGACGAACGTCTGGTTTGTCGGTGTGGTGGTGTTGCGGACTCCACATGGCGTGCGGGGGAAGTCAATCCCCCGGTGACAGTGCGTGTCCGCGCGGCCAACGTTGCAGCCGGAGCGAACCAGGGACGCGCGGAGTAGAATTCCTGGAAATTCGCCCGTTTCCCTCAGGTTTCTCTGTCCCGGCTTTGAGCTCACGGAACGGCGTAAAGGCGCGAGGATGGAGCGATGAACTCTGGAAATCCGCACATCCTGTTCTTCCCTGGCGTTGTGGCGTGAGACCAAGTCCTCGCAGCGGCTGAGAAAGCTCTGCAGGGCTGCACCGGCCGATTGACATCGGCCGCACGCCGGATGCTTGCCGTTCTGACGTCACCGGGCTGACGGGCGTAAACACAGAAGATGCCATGAAAACGGCCCGGATTGGCCCCGCTGACAGCGTTTCGTCATCCCAGCCCTGCACTACGGAGAGACGGGGCTTTGAAAGGCTCGAGCGATTCTTGTGGCGGCGAACAGGACGGCGGCAGCGAGGACAAGGGGGATGCTGGCAGCCTGCAGGGTGGGGCTGGAGGTACACAGCAGGGAGAGGGCCAGGAGGAAGAGGACGAGCGAGGTTGTCTGGAGCACAGGCAGGAGTCGTCCGCGCAGGCCGCTGGTGAGCAGCACGAGGGCAGCGAGGCTGCAGGCGACAGCCCAGATGAGTCCACCGGCGGTGCGAACGGAGTCAGCGGATCGGACATCCAGTGCGAGCGCGGGGTTGCCGCCGACCCGGAGAAAGTCCATTTGCAAACCATCTGCGGGGAGTTCGAAGAGCAGTGAGAGGCGTCCCTGAGGTTCGGCGGCGGGAGTTGCTGCCGAAAAGTCGTCAGCGTCCTGCATGGCTTCTCCGGATGCCGGCGCCGGGGGGGGCAGGATTGCAGGTGCTCCGGGAGCACCGCCGCCGCCTGGAGCGGGAATGGCGAGGCCGAGTTGTGTTTCACTTTGTGGCGTGTCCCGCATTTCCTTGCGGAGTGTTTCGGTTTCCACGCGTTTCTCGGCGGCTTGTTTTTCTTCGACGAGGCGTTCGGAGAGGAGGTCACCTTCAGCAAGCTGTCTGCGGAGTCGTGACTGGGGTGCAGGGGCGTTGGCGGCTCCGTTGGTGTTTTGTTTTGCCTTTGCTGCTTCATCAGCCGCTGCGCGGCCGAATTTTCCGTCGAGGCTGCGTTGCTGAGAGGCGGCCCCGCGTTCCCCGGCTGCCCGCGGCGGGGCAGTGCGGTCTTCGGCCACTTTGTCGCTGGCTGGTTTTTCGGGCATGGTGAAGCGAAACTCAAAGCGATCCACTTGTCCACCGGACTGTCTGCCACCGTCCGCCGCACCGGTGGTTCCGGGGGTCTGTCCCTGGAGGGCGATTGAGTTGTCGCTGAAGAACCAGTTGCGACTGTTTTCGGCATTGCGATTCAGGCTGCGGTCCTGTTCATAGAGAAACTGGTTGAATCCCTGGGCCTGTCCGCCGGACTGGTCTGCGGGTGTTTCGGATTGTTCCAGTTCCTGCAGTCGTTGCAGGGCATCGAAGCGGGCTTGTTCGGCGGCGGCCGAGTTGCCGCGGAGCTGCTGGAGTCGGGAGTTGAGCTGCAGGTAGCCGGAGAGTTTGGCGGAGGGATTCAGTCCATCGCGAGTGGAGGAGCCGAAGAATGACAGGGCCTGTTCGACTTCAGAGAGGACTTCGGCGTCCTGAAGTTCGGCGACGGCGGCAGGGACCACATTGGTGAGGGCGGGATTGCGGTTGACGACAGCGCGCCAGGATTCCGGCACATGAATGCTCCAGCGGTTGCGGGAGATGGAGATGCCCTGTTCCGGGTCATCGCGGAATTCGGGGAATGCGGGGACCGGGATGGTGAGTGTCTGAGCGGCGAGTCGTTTGCGGAGTGCCGCACCGTTTTCATCGAAGCGGCCTGCAAGAGCGAAATCGACATCGAAGCCGGTGGAGGCATGTCCGGACTGCGGGATGGGGATCAGGTGTCGTCTGCGACCGCTGGATTCGCTGATGACGACGCGTGATGGCTGACCGGCGACGACGCAGAACAGCAGTCGGCAGTTTTCGGGGAGCATAATCGGCAGAAACTGTCGCGATTCATTCACAACGCGGAGCTGATGTCGACTGCGCCAGCTGCCGTCATCGGCGAGGACGGTGGTGTGTGTGGCGAGGCTGACGACGGCGGGTGCGACTTTCTGCTGTTCGGGATAACTGATTTTCCATGCGGCGGTCCCAGCGTGCAGGCGGGTGATCCGGACGGCCTGTTCGAGCAGGGCCTGAGGGATGCGGGTGGTGAGCTGTTCGGGAGTCACGACGTCATCGGGCTGTTCCTGTTCGGGCTGGAGCAGGGCACTGGACTGATTGACGACGACGTGGAAGTGGGACTGGCCGGAGAGAGTGGCCGGGGTGTTGGCGGGGACGATGAATGCAGGGAGGGCCGGCTGCAGGCGACCATCTGCAGGGAGAGGCAGACTGGCTGTGCCGAGGATAAAGATCTGATCGGCTGCGGGCTGTTGCAGCTGAAACACGATCCGAGTGACACCGGGAGCGGCGGATTCGCGTTGAATGCGGCGTTGTCCGGGAACATCAAAGGTCATGGCGGCAGCGAGTGTTTCGGGGAGTTCGACTGCGAACTGATCAGCTGCGGCGCGGGCGATCTGCCATTTGAGTCCGAGGAGGACTTCGCGTGAGGCGGGAGTGATGCTGGAGACGGTGACGGATTCCGCGATCAGTGTGGAGACTGCGGGGCGAAGCCGCATGACGACTGTTCCGGGCTGCGTTTGGTTGCTGCGGAAGAGGACTGCAGGCTGGGAGGGGGCGATTTCGCGGAAGTCTGCTGTCGCGCTGGTGACAGGCTGGAGGGTCCAGCCACCGTCCTGATCGAGTCCGGCGTTTTCGGAGGCCGCATCGAGCCAGACGGCGAGTTGAGATTCGGTGGAGGTGCTGTTGAGCAAAGCCGGGGGTTGGAGCGTGAGCTGCTGTCGGTCGGCGTCGCGGGGTTGTTGTCCCTGCAGGACAATCTGAAGTGTGCCGGTGCGGGAATCATCCAGCTGGATGCTCAGTGTGCGAACAGCCGCGTCGGGTTCGGGGCTGTCGGTCAGATACCAGTCGCTAAGCCCGGGGGCGGTGACATCGAGAGGCAGGAAGGAACGGGGGATGGTCAGATCGATACGGGAACGCGAAGAGCCTTTCAGGAGGACTGTGAAGCGACTGGCCCAGAGCTGTCGCTGCTGTTCGAGTCGGATGGCGTGCACTGCCTGAACGGTTTGTTCGTCTGTGGTGGGGCTGATTCGGACGGCGATGGAGGCGGGCTGTCGCGTGTAGCGCCAGGCGAGCAGCGGGCGTCCGGGCAGTGCGTCGCCGGCTGGCTGCGGTGCTTCGTCGGGGTTGAGTTGTGAGACACCGGAGAGCGCATCGGAGCGAACCTGGAACTGGGTTCCGGTGAGCAGGACCACGGAGCCGGCGTCGCGTCCCGCTCCGCGCACGACCGAGACGGGGACGGGGAATTTCTGGAGCAGCTCCGGAGCTGGCAGGGGCGCGAACATCTGAAAGACGATTTGGGTGTTATCGGTGACGGAGCGGCGCAGCGGAATGCGCAGACTGCGGCCGTTGTCGGTGTCCTGAATGGACCAGCCGGCAAGGTCATCGCCGGTCACGGTCTGCAGCGAATAATCATCCGGAAGACTCACGTCCAGTTCAGAAATTTCACCCTGGCGAACGGCGACAGCGACAGCGGTGCGGAGGAGCAGCCCGGAGTCCTGAACGGCGACAGCGGAAGTCGTCTCGGCGTGGTAGAGCACATCGCCGGCCGCCTTCTGCTGTGCGGGCAGCCACTGCAGGCGCAGTGTGGACGCCAGCGCAACAGGGACGGTCACGGTGCGGCCGGTCTGACGAAAACCGCTGCTGCGTCCATTGACGCGGGCATCAAGACCGTCAGCGGGAAGAGTCCATTCGAGCATGCCGGCGACGGGGCTGCGGAGTGGCAGATCAGCGCGTCCGAGTGCTCCCTGAACTTCAGCAGCAACCTCGAACACCACATCCACCACATGCAGGCGGCGACCGGTCAGCTGAACGGCATAAGCCGGACCGGCGTCGGCTGGCGGTGCCACGTTACCGGCCACCTGCTGCTGCTTCGACTGTGGGATCTGCTGGCCGGCGAAATCCGGGAGTGGTGCGGCACCGACGCCGCTGATGAGCGGCACGGTGACTCCGTCCTCACCATTGACCTTCACACTGCGGATGCCGACGGGTCCGAGGGGCAGAGCGATTGTGGAAGTTTCTGTGGAGTCGCACCAGACGGCAAAGCGAGCTTCAAACCCGAGCGAGTGGCGTTCTTCTTCGACGGGCCGAAGTTCGAGCGTGCGAAGCCACGCGGAGACGACGCCGGAACCGAGCGGGTTCGTATCAGCTTTCGGGAGCACTCCAGGGCGGGCAAGGGCAAAGAGTTTGAGGAACTGATCGTGGGGAATGAAGACGCGATCGGCGCGAAGCGGCGGCTGATCGGCAGTCCAGGGAACGATGATTTCGGGGAGTGTGTCTGCCGGCGGGGCAGTGACGGGTTCCTGGGCGGAGGCCGGCGCGGCAAGCAGATGCACGACAGCGAACACGATTCCGACGGCAGTTCCGGTGGTGGTTGCAGCGGAACTGAAACGGCGCGGCAGGCAATGCTGGCGGCACCATGTGAGTGGGCAGTAAGGTCCGCAGCAGAGGCCGGACATTGCGATGGCCGTGGCCATTCCGGCAGCGACAGCGGCAGCCAGAGCCGCACCGTCCACCAGCCCCTGCCATGCGGAGGGAACCAGCGGGACGGCAGCGAGTGCGAGCAGCAGCAGAGCGAGACATATGGCAAGCTGCAGCGAGAAGTGTCGTCGCCGCAGGGAGAAGGCCAACAGCAGCACAGCGACGGCGGCGATGGCACGGAGTGTGAAGAGTTGTGTGCGGCTGCGAAGAGCCAGTTGCAGAACGGCGGGGCCCTGTGTGGAGTCTGCGACGGAGATAAACGTGCGGTTCCGATAGTCGTCGGGGATTTCCAGATCGACGTTCACGGAGAGGCGCGCTCCTTTTCGGGCGAGGCGTTCCGGGGCGGCTGCGGGGGCCGGAGCGGCATCAGCCGCCAGTCCTGCTGCGTCACTCAACCGCACTTCCGCGGGGGCGGGTTCCGTGGGTGCGAGGGCGGGGGCGTCGGTAATCGCGTTCGGGGACAGGTCTGCTTTGGCCGCATCGGGCAAGGACTGCGGTTCGGCGAAGAGCATATCGCGGCCTTCGACGGGCGCGGCAGCGGCGCCGAGGCCGCCCATGCCACCGCCTCCGAAGCCGCCCATGCCGCCGCCTCCCATCGACCCTGCGGGAGCCTGCGGGGGCAGTGCGTCGGCCTCCCATCCGCCGTCACCGGGTGGGAACCCGGGGACGGCCACGGAATCGGTTTGGCGCTGCCCGGGCGCGAGCCCGCGCCAGGCCGGGAGCAGCAGCAGGAGTCCGATGAGAGTCGCGGCGGCGAGGCCCCCAAGAAACTTCCAGCGTCTCTGGACCACGAGCGTGGTCAGGACAAACAGTGCGAGAAGCAGAATGGCGGGAGCGAAGAGTTGGGGAAGGAGTGCCTTCCAGTCGGGCAGTTGCCACCTGGAGAGCGACTGCAGCCAGCCGGCATCATCGAGTCCGTCGGCTGCGCGGAACGGGCCGGAGGCATCGACGATCATGTCGGTTTCGGGATAGTGTACCTGCCATGTTTGGCGGAGCACATCGATGAGAACAGCCTGCTGGTTCTGGGCATCGATGGAGAACTGCACGGGCCGCTGATGGGAACTGCGATAGTCGCCGGATTCAGGGGGGGCGGTTTCGAAGAGCAGTGTGAGGTTAATCTCTGTGTTGTCGGAGGCGGCGGGGAGGGCGACGAGATAGTCTCCGTCCGTTTCGCGAACTTCGACAGCATCGCCATTGAGGATGGTTGACCAGAGGCTGGAGCGTTCGCCGTCGGGAAGTTTGAATCGCAGTGTCTGGACGCCGCTTGCCTGGAGGCGTGCGTTGACTTTGCGCTGGAGGCTGCCGGATTCGTTGATGGTGCAGATGGATTCAAGATGTTCGCAGACTGCTGAGGGGACGGGTGTGGAGTCGAAGCGTGTTTCGGTAACCTGAAATGCGTAATCGGGCCGAATGAATCTCCATGCGAGTGCGATGCGGCGGCTGGTAACGGGATCGGGGGGTGTCACAAGACTGGCATCGGCGGGAAACAGACCTGGGATGGAAGCCACTGCGGGAGGTGCGGCGAGACTTTGATCGGGTGCCGCTTCGAAGACGAGCAGTCCGGGCTGACGAATGGCGTTGACAACCTGCAGCAGAGGCGCGGTGAGTGCAGTGCCTGGATCACGGGGTCTGGGAATTTCGGTGATGAGCATGAGTGACCCGGCGAAGCGGCGACTGAGGCGCAGGGTGAACGGTCGGAGTCCGTTTTCCACGGGGCCGGCAGATTGTTCTGCGATTTCGACGGGTTCAACGTTGCGGGGCATATCGAGACCGGGAACGACGCCGACCTGCGCGACGTTGAAGCGAACGTCTGCTCCGAGGGCTTCGGGAAGGCGGAGTTCGAGCGAGCGGAGCGTGCCGCTGAGGACATCGACAGTCACTTCAGCAGAGACAGTTTGTTGACGCATATCAGCCCACGTGCGAAGCACAGAGCGGCTGGCGATGCGCGCCGGTTTGCGACTGATGGACAGTTCTCCGGAGACGGGTGTGCCGTCATTGCGAAAGAGCTGTTGGGAGCCACTTCCGGAGAGGGGTGTAAGGCCAGTGGTGGTGAGTGGCACGGCCACAAGATCGTCGGTTGTCTGAATGGTCCAGATGCCGCCAACGGAGGTGAGTCCGGGGGTATGAACGGCAGGGAGGAGCAGTCGTTGTTCGGTTTCGGGGTCGGGAAGAGATTTCTGCAGGAGGAGTTGCAGTTTGAAGAGTTCTCCGGGCTGAATTGAGCTGGGTGGCCGCACAACGATGTCGGTGGGTGTGCTGCCGGCGGTCCAGGGAACGGGATTACCGGCGGACGAGACTGCGGTGAGTTGCCAGTCGGGAGGAAGTGTGAGAGGAAACTCGAAGAGTGGTGCATTGAGCACTTCGATGGTGAGTGCGGTGTTGAGTATTGTTTCGGTATCGCGGATTTCGAGAGTGTTGGAGTTATCGGCGAAGAGTTCGCGACTGCGTGGTCGAACCGCGGCAGTCATGCGATACTGTTGCTGCCAGAAGTCGAACACCTGGGCTTCGGCGGGCGCAGAGACTTCGAAGGCAGAGACGGGGCGAATTCCGGATTCGGTTTCGGCCACAAGCCGCAGTCCCTGAGACTGGCGCAGGAGCAGTCGACCGGAGTGGGAAGCGACGTTGATGAATTCGATGGCGGGCACAGGCCGGGGTTCAGAAGCGGCATCTGGCGGAGTCATCGCCACACCGCGAATGACCACGCTGCGGTCACCGGAAAACGGCTGTCGCCATGTGAGCGTGAGTCGAGTGCGGCCGGGTTGTTCGGGATCATCTTCCAGTTGCCAGGCTTCGAGTCCGGTGGATTCGGCGTGCACGACCTCGAAGCCTGCTGGAACGCGAGCTGTGATGCGGTTGAGTGTTCCGCCGAAAACGCTGACCTGTGATTCTCCGGACCACTGCGTGACTTCCGGGCGAAATTCAAGCAGTGCTTCGCTGTGAACGAAGGCCAGTGTTTCGGCCTGCGATTCCTGTTGGCGGGCGGTCCAGCGGAGGCGTACTTCCGGGGCTCCGCCAGCGGGGACGCGGTATTCAGCGGGCTGAGCGGGATCGCCGGGGCGGTCGAGCTGCCGATCATTCACGAGCAGGCGTCGGTCTGCGGGACATTCGACGAGAAGTTCAACAGCGGCGACCTGCGGCAGCTGAAAAGCAGCCAGTCGCTCAATGCCCGCGGCAACCAGCGGTGTTGAGAAGCTGATGACGGCGGTGAATGCGCCGGGTTGACGATGGGCCAGCAACACCGTGGATCTGTCGGCGGGATCTCGTGCGAGGATTGCTGGTTCTTTGTTGATCAGTGCCTGTTCGACAGCAAGGTTGCCGGCGGGGATGCGAATCAGCTGCCAGCCATCAGCAAACTGCTGCACGTCCAGTTCCGCCTCGATCTTCGCCTGCTGATCGGCAAGGCTGATTCGATAGCGTGCCTGTTTGATAACCAGTGGAGCGGGGTGTATGGCAGCGGCGGCATTGCTGCGAGCCTGCTGCAGAAGCTCGTTCAGTTCGCTGCGTTTGAGCATTACTCCACGGGTATCCCGAGCGAAGACCGTGTCGAGCTCATCAGCGGGAACGTAGCGTTCGCGCAGTGTGGAGTGATCCTGATCTTTGGACTGGGCCTGATCCTGGGCCGAAGCGTGGGCGGCCGGCAGCAGAACAGAGAGGCAGCCAATCAGCACTGAAAGGGTGAAGGCAAATCGGCGGCGTTGCGGATACTGGAGGAGTTGAGTCTGTCGAGTGGCGGTTTGTGGCTGGTTCATGCTGCACCTCCATCTGCATCAGGACCTGCTGTCGGCACATCGACGGGGCGTGGCGGGGTTACCGGCGGTGCGGCAGGGGTCGGGGGCGGGGTTGATCTGGAGCGGGACCCGAGCAGGAGACCGAGGATCCAGATCACTGCGGTGAGCAGCAGTCCGGGCCATGCGGTGCGGGAGAGTTCCGGAATGCCGAGCGACTGCCGCAGTGAGAGCAGCGCTGCGGTGAAGGCTGCCAGAAGCAGCATGGTCAGGCGATTTTCCCAGGAAGTGCGGCGAAGGATCAGTCCGGCGATTACCAGAGTGCCGCTGACTGATGGCAGCAGAAACCACCACTTCCACCAGTGGATCAGGAGTTCACCGGGATTTCCGGCAGAGCGATAGACAGCGGGTTGTCCCTGAGTTGCGAACTCGGAGATACCGCCGCCGATCCAGTCGTTGAGTTGCGTGGCGGCTCTGGCGGCGGAGGGTGGTGCCAGCAGGCTTCTGAGGGTGTCTGGATCGCGCGGTTCCTGGACCCAGCGTTCTGGGGACCCGAAGAATGCGACTTCTTCGGGTGACCAGACGGCGACGCGAACCTGCTGCATGACGGCGGCTTCATCTGTGCCGCCGACGACAGGAAGTCGCAGCAGCTGCGAGCCGCCGAGGCCGGCATAGGGGCGTTTATCAGCTTCGACGATTGGAGAGCGGTAGAGGAGTGTCAGCAGGAAGTCTTCGTCCGATGTGCCGTCGCGGCTGATATTTATATAGTATGCTTCGCGACCTTCGGCGGCCTGAAGATCGGCTGCCTTTTCGATGGTCGTCCGCTGGTCGTCGAGCAGGGGAGCCTGGAGGTCACTGCCTGCGGGAAGATCAATTCTGAGCCGCTGACGTTCGCTGGTTGTCATCCGCAGGCGGACTCGCCATGCCGCAAGTGCCTGAGGTTCGGTCACCACCTCGATGGCTGCTCGGGACACAACCGTTGCCGCGACTTCATGCAGTTCGTGTTTGCGAACCGCGATTGAGGCTGTCGCGGGCTGAGCGAAATAGCGCCAGGCAAGGTAGCCATCCCGCTCCATCAGCTGCAGTTCGCGGACGTCGATGGATTCGGCCGTTTCAGAACTTGAAACGGCGTCGATCGACAGGGAGGGGTGGCGGAGAACACGAATTTCGCCTCGGGCTTCCGTCAGAATGACTCGACGACGAGCCTGCTGATCATCAGGAAACGGTGGAACCACTCGCGGAGGTTCGATGGCAAAATTACGGGTGCTGGCCGAGGGCTGAGTGGTAGCGGGTGCGAGTGCGGGGGGCGAGTCTGGTGAAGCTGGGTTTGCTGCATCAGCGGGGGCTGCGGGTGCGGCTGGGGGATTCGCGGGAGCGGGGTTGCTGTTGAGCGGTCTGTCCCAGTCGACGGCGAATTGAAGTGTGCCGGTTGTCTCTTCCTGAAGCACGAGCGTCCATGTGACCCAGCCGTTTTCGACCTCTGCAGCGCGGTCTCTTTGTTGCAGCACATGTTGTGGGTTGAGTGTGCGGAAACGGACGTCGGCGGCAACGGATTCAGGGACGGCGATGCGGAATGTATCAAGTCCGGCATTGCGAATTTCGAACTGGACGATGGAAGACTGGCGAATCAGTTCCGGATCAACCTGAACGGTGGTTGCAGTGGAGGCGGCGAGCTGCACAGGTCGGGGTGCTGAGCGGATGCTGAGGGCGATGGGGCGACGGGTGAAGTTCCAGGCTCCGACCGTGCGAAGTCTTGCAGGGGGCTCGGGGATCCGGTCTCGGGCGGGAACGAGCCCGACGAGTTGTTCGTCGAGTGTCACGACATCAAGGAATTCCGGGGCGAACAGGGTTATCAGACCGGTTTCGCGTTCGACTCCTTCGGGAGCGGGAATGGGAAGTGTGAAGTTGGGGATTTCGACAGAGGCGTTGATGGGCTGCCTGGCCTGGAGCGACACTTTGATTGGCCCCATGCGTTTTCGAGTCAGTGAGAGAGTGACTTTGCCAGTACCGCGATCGAGCTGGAATTCGGCCATGCCGTCGGCGGAGACACTGTCGATATTCAGACCTTCGGGAATCTGCAGCACAAGCTGAAACACTCCGGCGCGTTCGACGACGTAGTTGATCTCTGAATTCAGGAACAGCTCATCATCCCGGAAGGTGTACTGCAGGGAATGGTCCGCGAGAAGTCGGGGTTCAACGGGGCGGATGCGAACATCAAGTCGGGACCGCACACCGCTGTATTCCCAGACGGTCGCGGAACTTTCGGCAGTTTCTGCCGCGCCCTTTTCGGCTGCTGTCGCGGAAGTGCTGATCTGGCGGATTCCGGACTGCGTCACCACGACGGCAGTGAGTGTGGGGTCGGTGGTGAGCGTGAGCTGACCGGATTCTCGGACGACGCCTTCAGGGTGGACACCATGCAGTTTGCCGTCATCGGTGCGGCCGAGGAGAGAGATGGCGTCGCCCTCGAAGGCACGTTCGGTCTGGACTTCGAGCTGGAATGTTTCGGAGGCGGGAACAAGAAGTTCGACTTTGATGAGCTGATGGGTATCCCCGATGGCGGTGGCATTCCAGGCGCGAATACGGCCAGCAGCGGCGGTGACGTCAATGATCCGGGCGTCGCGAGGTGCGATGACGGCGAGTTCCCTGAGTTCACCGCGGAGGATCTCGTAATTAAATAGTGTACGGGACTGCACGAGGCCGGTTTCAATGCGAGCTGTGGTGAGGCTATTGACACTGGCGAGCAGGTCCATGACGGGTTTGGAGCCGTCTCGCGGCGCCCAGCGAACCTCGAATTTTGGTACCGCGCCCAGGCTGGCTCGCACCTGTGTTTGTCCTGCGGCTGCTGGTTGTTCTAATGGCAACTGGACCTGCAGTGGCGAGATTTTCACGGTCTGATCCGCTTCAGGGATGGCGACGGTGAGTTCAGAAATACCTGCTGGCGGGCAATCAATCGAGAAGCTCTTGTCTTCCGGCGACGTCTGGACGGGGACGAGCAGTTCAATGCGAACGGCCTTCGAATCGGGGGCTTTGATCAACAGTTCGTACTGGCCCTGGGCAACGGCTTTCAGGAGCACGCTGCCATCAGAGGGTTCAACCCTGCCAACGGCAGCCGCGCCAAAATTCAGCGGCACGGTCGCCCAGCCGCTGGATTTCAGCAGATTCAGCCGCAGGTCGAGGGCGACGCGTGCAACGTCCTTCTCGACGGTGGCCGTCCAGAGAGTGGAAGTGATAACCGCGTCCTGGGGAACGGCAGGCGCGGGACGGGCTCCGAATGATCGCTGCACGAGTTCGAGGTATTCGCTCCAGGGGATGACGACAGAGGCATCCTGGTTGTTAAAGACTTTCTGCAGCTCGCGAAAGGGCACGTAGATGAGTCGTTCGAGCACATTTTGGCCGGGGTCTGCAGCGGATTTGTCCGGAGGGTTCGTTGCAGGTACCTGGGGTGCAGGGGATGGCTGAGTGTCCTGCGCGCTGGCAGAGAGCGGGAGCAGAAGCAGGCAAAGGATGAGCCAGCTGAAGCGGGAGTTTCCGGAAAGCATGTGTTCAGCCTGAAGAAAAAGGGTGCCGTCGTCCCCCGAAGAAAATCTCGGGAGGCGGGGGTTATTGAGTGGCAGGGGCGAGCCGACCTGTTTGGGAAGTTTAGGCGAGGAATTCGCTTTCTGCAGGTTCTGGATGAAAAAGAGAGTATTTCTTGCGCGAATGTTCCCCGAAAAAGTCTGATGAGTGACGGATTGCGACGGGAAACCTGTAGCAAATCCTCAGGAAGTAGGGGTTGCCCGAAGCAATCATGCCGGATTTCCGACTATTTCGCAGGATTTTCTGCAGGAGCTGGGGAAAGCCTGAGCAGCGATCGATGGAACTGCCGAAACAAAATGAGAGGGTTGTTCTGTCTTTACCGAATTTCGGGATGGCACAACCTGACCGATGCTGGAAAGCATTTCCGGCGGAGGGATGCAGAGGTTGCCAGGTGTCCGACCGAATTGGCGGCGGATTGATTCTACAGGATCACGAGGTCAGGGGATGACCATGCGGAAGTCAATTTGGGTTCTGGGATTGATGCCGTTACTGGCCGGACTCGGCAGTGCGGCAGCACAGCAGCCGGGCGCGGTGGAGGAAATCAATCGTGCGATTTCTCACATCAGTGAACCGATTGCAGAGCTGCGTCTGGAGCAGGGCCACTCAAAAGTGGTGCTGTTTAAGCAGAATGTCGTCCGGGCATCGATTGCCGACCCGGGAATTGTCGAGACGACCCCGTTTACGCTGCGGGAGGTCGAGCTGATCGGGAAGAGCGTCGGACGGACAACAGTGTCCGTTTGGCTGGGTGACCAGCAGACATCAGAGCTGTTCAGTTTTGTTGTTTACGTTCAGCCTCCTCAGAAAGACCTCGCGCTTCGGGATCAGGAGATCAAGAAGCTGGAGCAGCAGATATCGAGGTTGTTTCCGAACAGTTTCGTGCGTTTGATCCCTGTCGCTGACAAGATCATCGTCAAGGGTCAGGCGAAAGACGCGGAAGAGGCGTCTCAGATCCTTGCCGTTTTGCGTCGTGGCGGCAGCCAGGGAGCTCAGGGCAATACCGGAAATGCAGGTGCTGGAGGTCTCGGTGGCACCGGAACAGGTGCTGCGGACGGGACACTGGCGAATTCTGACGAGCTGAACCTTGACTCGGTAGCCAACACGATGTCGATTGTAAATCTTCTGCGAATTCCTGGTGAACATCAGGTGATGCTGAAGGTTCGAATTGCAGAGCTGAAACGTTCGGCGGCCCGCAGCATGGGTGCGAACTTCAACGGTGAGTTCGGAGATTTCCTTGTGGGCCTCGGTGGAGGTGCGGCGGCGAACAGTGTCGTCAGTGGCACTTTCTCAAAGGATAGTTTCGAGCTTGCCCTCGAAGCCCTTGAATCGCATCGAGTTGCCAAGGTGCTGGCTGAGCCGAATCTTGTGACCATCAGTGGTCGCCCCGCCACTTTCATCTCGGGTGGTGAGTTTGCTGTACCGACGATTGTCGGTGTCGATGGTGTCGGTGCTGCGAGCACAACGTTTCGTGGTTACGGTACGATCCTGCAGTTCACGCCAACCGTGCTCGACAAGGATCGCATTCGTCTGCAGGTGAATCCTTCATTCAGCACACTTAACGCTGATACTGCGGTGAATGGGATCTTCGGTGTGGATACGCGGTCTGCATCAACGACCGTGGAACTTCGTGAAGGCCAGGTCCTGGCGATTGCAGGCCTGACACAACAGCAGCAGAGCGGATCCACTTCGCGGCTTCCGGGGATTGGAGAATGGCCGATAATTGGCACGCTGGGAAGCAAGCGTGGTCATTCCAGTTCTGAAGAAGAGCTGATTGTGATCGTGAGTCCGGAGATTGTGCACGCCGTGGATGCGAGTGAAGTTCCGCAGCTGCTGCCGGGACTGAATGTGACGGAGCCAACAGAGGTTGATTTCTGGCTTAGAAACCGCGTTGAAGGTCGGCCAGGTCACCATCATCGCTCAACCGTATGGCCCAACTACAGAGATCAGATGCTGCATCCAAACCTGTATTTCAACAGCTATGAGAACAGCGCCCGATATTTCTCCACTGGCAAAGTCGGTTTCAGTCAGTGAGTCAGGGAGATCCGGCGGGGTATGCCGGAACGACCAAAAGCGTCCTCAGGTCCAGGGAGTCTAACGTGAGAACTCGAACATCCCAGAAACTGCTGCTCACAGGTTTGCTGCTGACGGTGCCAGGCTGCATCCGAGACAAGCTGTCGATTCCGGCACCGTTACCGGAACCACCGCTTCCGGTTGGGTCGTCCGTTCGCCCCATGATGGATCTCCAGGAGATGCATGGCGAGGCGAATGACTTTGTGCTCATGCGCCATTACCTCGGCGTGATGCCGCAGCCGGTCTACTGCACGAAGATGGCGTCGCGGCTCGTGCGCACCTTCACCGACCGTCACGGGCTCAAGGACCTTGCGCGCGACCTGCTCGGCGTCGAACTGAGCAAGGAGCAGCAATCCTCGGATTGGGGAGCGGGCGAGCTGACGGCGGCCCAGCAGCGCTATGCGGCCGCCGATGTCGTGCATCTTCACGCCATCAAGCGGCGCCTGGACGAGATGCTGGCACGCGAAGGCCGCGCCGAACTGGCGCAGTCCGTGTTCGCCTGCCTGCCGGTGCGCGCCGAACTCGATCTGCTCGGCTGGGCGGAGACGGATTTCTT
>JBJTOP010000390.1:0-5071 GCA_046074645.1 Planctomycetaceae bacterium
CGTCGCCACTCCCAATGACTTTGGCATTTCCGGCGAACGACCCACACACCCCGAACTCCTCGAATGGCTCGCACAGGAACTCATTCGCAACAATTACAGCCTCAAATCCATGCACCGCCTGATACTCAACAGCAGCACATGGATGCAGTCGGGGCAGTTCGATGAAGCCCGCGCAGCCATTGACCGTGATAACCTGCTTCACTGGCGTCGAGCCCCACAACGACTCGAAGCAGAAGTCATCCGAGATTCCCTCCTTTCTGTCTCCGGTCTGCTCGATCCAACCCCCTTTGGCCCCGGCACGCTCGACCAGAATATGACGCGCCGCAGCATCTATTTCTTCATCAAACGCAGCCAGCTGATTCCTGTCATGATGCTCTTCGACTGGCCGGAACACCTCGTCAGCATCGGCCAGCGCCCCGTGACCACCATCGCACCTCAGGCCCTGATGTTCATGAACAGTCCGCAGGGGCGACGCTACGCCGGTGCCTTCGCTGACAGGCTGGGGCAGGGCACCCCCGCGGAAATCGCCGACAACGCCTGGCTGCTCGCCTTTGGACGCCAACCCAGCACCGCAGAACGCGAAGCTGCCATCCGGTTTCTCGCAGGCCCAAATCCCACCAATCCACCAACGCGCGATTCGATCGTCAACTTCTGCCAGACTCTTTGCAGCATGAACGAATTCGTCTACGTGGATTGAAAGACCCTGGCCTCTTCCACTCACAGACTGTCGCCCGGGTGACATTGGCCTTCTCTCAATCACCGCGAAAACAGCGGGCAACGCGTGCAGTGGATGTCAATCCCCCGGTAACAGTACAGAACCGTGCGGCCAGTGCCGCCGCAGGAGTTCACCGGAATCGTACCGGCCGATCGACAGCGACCGCACGCCCATCCGCAACACAAGAATGCCAATGGATTTGAACTACCGCCCGGCAGCTGCTCGCATCACCGCAGCCTCCAGTTCCCGCTGAATCTCGTACACCGGTCGCAGTGGCTGATCACTCTGCTCAACCGCTCGCACCTCGTTCCGCTCGGCATCCCAGTGCACCGGGCCGTATTTGGCTTCGCCCGGAGTTCCCGTGAGTATATGCCACAGAGCATCGCCCTTGTTGTAGTGCCAGAATTCCTGAGGGAAGTGCATGAACCCGTGCTCCTCCAGAATCTCCGTGATCGCAAGGCGATTCGCCAGAAACTCCGGCTCCACAAACGGTGATCGCATCGGCGTGCGTTCGCTCATCTCCAGATACGGATTTCCGCGCCAGACTTCCGCTCCGTCAGTCGTGCGAAAGACGGATATGTCAATCGCTGATGCTGACATGTGAGTGCCCACTTTGGGAACGATGGCCACCAGCACTGAACAGCGGCGAAAGAGCATTTCAGGATCCGGCATTTGGCCACCGGTTTCCCAAAGGCATTTTCGCAGGATCGCATCGAAAATTTCGGGGCGACTTCCGAGAGTCTTTTGCATCGAAAGTGTGCGGTAGCAGTCCTCAATCTTCAGTATCCAGCCACGCCGACTCACCGCTCTGGCGATCTGCAGAACGTCCTTAGCCAAACCGGCGCGAATCCAGTGAATCCGCTGCAGACCAGGGCCAATCGGAGTGTCACTGAAGATCAGCGGCACGCCTTCCCGAGCCGCCAGCGCGGGAAGATTCTCTAATGGCTCGCCACATTCCCGTACCGGCCACGCTGCAATCTGCTGCACAAGGTCATAGCCCAGCTCCAACTGTTCGCGCCAGTATTCACGTCGATCGGAGTCATCTGCTGTCATCGAATAGCTCCTCTGTGATTCCACCATCTGCGGCCAGCATATCGCGCGGGAACGACAAGGAAAACTCAGCCACAGGGCGGCCGTGCACTGGTCCTGGCTTTCTCTCAACCGCAGTCACTTTCGCCGTCGGGGGCTGCGATAGCCGTCTTTCGCTCCGAGGAAGAACGGCATAGGAAGTCCGTTCGCAGAGCGACAGGCGACAAAGTGACTGCCATTTGACTCACGCCTGCGGAACAGCATGAGGAGCAATCCCATGGCTTCTGCCAGC
This sequence comes from Planctomycetaceae bacterium, assembly GCA_046074645.1. Classification (GTDB taxonomy): domain Bacteria; phylum Planctomycetota; class Planctomycetia; order Planctomycetales; family Planctomycetaceae; genus SXXK01. The sequence goes on from JBJTOP010000390.1 coordinate 2,037, forward strand.
ACAGCGGTGCGATCGGATGAAAGTCTGCGTGTTCCTAAACCTTTACCGACTCCGCCGGTAACTCTTCGATCAGCTCTGAGTTCCGTTTGCTGCGACCGCTGGACTCGGCCAGCTGCCTTGCAGCAGCAATGCTTGTATCCAGTACCAAGCGCAGTTCCACCATCCACACACCCGATTCCGGCATCACGAATTCCCAGTGGGGTACCACGCAGACGCTTTGATGTACGGATTCAAATCCCTCCTCCGACTGACTGATGGTTTCAATTGGGAATGCCCAGATGCCGCCCCGGTGAGTCGATTCGAGGCTGGCGTCAATGCCCAGCCACTCATCCACCAGACTCAGGCGGTCGCTTTCGCGGAGATCGAGCGGAGTGTCGAGTGTTCCGAGGCGAGTGCCATTATGGTCGTAAAAGTAGCGATCATCGAGTCCACCAGGCATAGCGGCGAAATTCAGTTCGATCCCCAGATGCAGGGGAAGCTGTGAAGGAAATCCGGAGACCTGGTACTGAATAAGGATTTCGTTGGGCCGATCAGAGGACAGCATGACCAGCTTGCGAATTGTGCCGGTCAGATCGCCGACTTTCCCGGTTCGCGTCAGATCGACAGCAATCCGCTTTTCACCGCGTCGCAGACTTGCCTGGTAATCGCCCGTTGCAAAATCTCCAATCACGCCACGGCCCTGTCGGAACTCATTGAATGAGAGCCGAGGTTGCAGAAAAAGATCCACGAGGCTCTTGCGTGGCCATTCGTCGTACTGAATCTTCAAATGCAGATCGGGCTGACGAAAGCGAATGTCTTTCGAAATAGATGCGAGGTCAGCGCTGTTCGTACTGCTGCGGCTGGCGGCATGATCGAGGATTCGCTGGTGGTAGGGTTCCGGGCGACGATTCAGAGTGGCCAGCAGATTCACGGCATTCGTGCGAACATCCAGTTCGTAAATATGGCCACCACAGGCCGGAGCAAATGCGGCAGAGAGTCGGTGATTACAGATCCGCACTTCATTGCGGCCGTCCAGATTCGCATCCGCCACTTCCGCACCGATCCACGGGCCGTTCCCCCGAACGATTTCATTGAGCAGATTCTCGGCACGAATCAGCTCGGCGTAGACGGCGTTGCGCAGATGAGGCAGATAGAGTCCACCAAAGGCGCCGTGCCAGTACGAGCAGTTGCACTGGCTGCGGTACAGGTGTGTGCGGGCACGATCCAGTAACTCCGGAGCATTCGAGGTCTCTGACCACGTTGCAGCCGCTGCACCAACCGTAGCTGACATCGCCGCCAGTCGATTACTGATCCCAATCATCCGCGCATACATTTCGTGGCTTTCCGAATAACGAGTCCGGAAATTGCGCCAGAATCCACCGCGGGTGTAGCGGATAAGCTTCTGCCAGTCGGGATCCTCAGGATGCATTCGGCCCAGTGCCACGAATTCGCGCTGCGATTCCGGTGGCAGCACCCACTCCGTCATCTCTCGATAACTGGCGTCCGGCAGATAACAGCGACCCACCGGCGATAGTTCACGCAGGACCTGCGCGGGAGTGCAGAGCTGGATCCACGACTGGTTGTCGCGGAGCAATTCGAGGAAGTCGCGGAGCCAGCGATCCGCGTACACATGCTTTGCCGTCTCCGGCCACGAACCAAACTTCTCCCCGTCGTCACCAAAGACCAGCACAGGATTCTCATGAGCTGCCGCGGTCTCGCGAAGATACTCAATCACTTCATCAGGTTTTGAAAACGGAATGAGGTACCGCAGCCGCTCGCTGTCGGGAAACACGGACAAAACGCGCCCCTCGTCCTCGGTTACGTAATACCCAAACAGATCCTTCTGCGGAATTCCTGCACAGCGGAAGTGATAGTCGTCGATGATCGTGTACTGCATCCCCGCTGCCGCGATGTCGCCGGCAAATGTCTGCTCCCACACTCGCTCAGGAAGCCACATCCCGCAGATCTCAACACCAAACAGTTGCCGCAGATGCTCTGCGTATCCCCGAATCTGGCCAATCCGATCGCGCCTTGGGATGTTCGCCAGAATCGGCTCGTACCAGGCCCCGCCGATCACTTCCATTCGACCAGCCCGCGCCAAATCTCGCAGCCGCGAGATATACTCCGGGCGATGTCGCTCCAGCCACTCGAGGAGACTTCCGGACGTGTGCAGCGCAAACGGAATGTCGGGGAAATCTTCAAGGACATTCAGAAATGGCTCGTAAGCGTCTCGGTAGGCCTGCGCAAAGACGCCGTCGAAGTTGCCGATGGGCTGGTGGTTGTGAAAGCTGAGCACCAGCCGAACTTTTCCGGTCATTTTCCGACACTCCGGTTACAGGTCACCCGAATACCCGAACTCCAGTCCGGCTGATCCGTTTGTACCCGGTGCGAACAATAACGATGTTCCGTGAAAAAATGCCAGATCTCCGACACTTCCCGGACAATTTCCACCCGACACCGACAGCACAAAATCGTAGAAATCTCCGCAAAATACCCATCTATCCTATCCGCGTCGTCATTCACTCAACAAGCACCTCAGCCGCCATGGCGGCTGCTCACTGGTATTGGCTTTCCACCGCGCAGTACGCCGGCAGGGCGAAGCCCAATGGCGTTGAAGTTCTCTGGAATCCTGTGAACAGACAGGTGAAGCCCGCGGGAGGGCGAGGCTGGGATGACGAAACGGCGCGAACTCTGCACATAGTCGCGTTTCGCTCCGTCGAAACGGACACCCAGCTTTTTCACTGCTGAAAACCTCAAACCACGACCTTTCCTCGCTCAAGCCAAAAACACCCTGAACTCCCGTCTTAACACCGTTTCGTCATCCCAGCCTCGCCCTCCCGGGTCTTCACTCGTCCTTTCACAGGATTCCAGAGAACTCCAACGCCTGCGGGCAAAAGGCCCTGCAAACGCCCCGACAACGCCCTCGACAGCGCGCGCACCTTCGGTGCGAAACATAGCCGGGGGCTCCCGCCCAACCGCTCGCAATGTCAGCCGCATGGCGGCAGCCTGCGGGCAAATGGCAAATGGCCTGGACTTTCCGGCAAGAGTGCACGCGG
>JBJTOP010000391.1:0-21846 GCA_046074645.1 Planctomycetaceae bacterium
TATCAGTTGCAGCACCTTGGCACACTGACACTGACCGAAGGTGACCTTGAGCTGATTGTTCGGCCTTCCGGCCCGATTCGCGGGGCGCTCGCGGATCTGCGAGCGATTCACCTCACGGCAGACGGCAGCGTACCACTGGCCCGCGGAATGCAGCAGGCCGAATTTGGCATCCCCGCAAATGCAGCTCCCGCAGAACTCGCAGCATGGCTGCTCAATGACAGCGTTCCGCCTTCCGAACGGGAGGCTGTGCTGAATCGGGAAATGAGCCGCTCCGATCGTCGGCCCCCTGAGAGTGTTCTTGCCGCCATGGCACAAACGCTCCCAAAGACACCAGGCTCTGCGGAGGAATACCGGCGCATTCCCTGGATTTGGCGGGTTGCAATTGGAGTTGGCAGGTCGGGCACCGAAGAACAGTTTGCAGCCGTGCTTCGCTGCAGCCTTCCCGAACCCGGACAGCCACTGCAGCACTGGCAGGCTGTAGTCGTCGGCGGTGGTTTAATCAACGGCCTCAGTCTCTCCGGCCGCTGGCCACACGAAGTCATTCCACAGGTGATCCGGAAGCAGCCCGAACTGGAAGCGGCCTGGCAGGCCACACTGGATGCCTCAGCAGCGATGGCCAGTGATGCCGGCGTGCCGACAGGAACTCGCTACGACGCTCTGCGAATTGCCGCGCTCCTGCCGTGGCCGGATGCTCGTCGCGTACTCACGCCATGGCTTCAACCCGACAGTCACTCGGAACTTCAGATGGGTGCCGTCAGCGGCCTCGGGGATGTGCCCAACGAGGAAGCAGCACGTCTGCTTGTGGATTCCTTTAAAGGCCTGACTCCGGAAAACCAAACCCTCGCACTCGAAGCACTCCGCCGCACCCCGGAACGCCGGCAACTGCTCGAAGATGCTCAACTGAATGGAAGTTCCAGTCAGAAGTAAATGCACCTGTTTTGTCGAAGCTGCGTTTTGGGATCTGTGAAATCGACGCAAGCAAAACTCCGGGCAAGCAAAACCCCGGCATGGATGGCGTGCGTCGTGCAGTTCACGACACACCTCACCCGTGCCGGGGCTTGTGGGTCAGGGGATCAGCGGAGCGAAACTGGACTATTTCGAGCCTTCGTTGTCGTCGTTACGGCGACGGCGACGGAGGGAGGTGAACCCGAGGAGGGCGCCGAGCAGTCCGATTGAAGCGGACTGACGGTTCGGTTTTTCCTCAGACGGTGTCTGAACTGTGACTGGCGGAGCAACGGCTGGAGCGGCCGGGAAGCCACTTGCAGACTGATCCCACCACGCTTCGTTGTTCCAGCCGGAGAGCACCGTATCAGTTTCAGCCGGTTGGGCAGCAGCTGGATCAATGGGTGCGGTTCCCGAACCGACTTGTGCGGGCTCAGCTGTCTGCTCGACGTCTGCAATGAAGGCCGTTTCCGCAGGAATCAGACGGCTGGTGCCGATTCGGGATGGCAGCATGCTGATGCTGAATTCGTTCAGCTGCGGATCGAGCACACTGTCTGCGGCCGTCAGAATCCATTCGCCGGAGTTTGCTGGGGGCAGAGCTGGCTCAGCGGCATCTGTGATCAGGAAGTCAACGGAGATGCTCCAGGACCCGTAGGTGCTGGTGGCCGAATTCAGTGCTCTGACCCACACGCGATAGACGTTACCCGCTGGCAGTGGTGAAGTGGGCCTGAACGATGGTACGGTCAGCCCGGCAACGCGGACCAGTGCCGTCGAGGGCGTGGCGGAGTTGGCAATGAAGATTTCGTAGCTGGAGGCACCATCAACGACACCCCAGGTGATCGTCGGCTGACGATCTGACGAGGTCGGGATGGCATTCACGATCGGCCGGCCACCGACGTAGAATTCGAGGGCCGCGGAGTAATCGCCCTGCGTATCGGCACTTCGAGCACGGATGCGGGCTCGGTAGGTGCCGGTTGGCAGTGCCTGGTTGTCGGGAACAGTGACGCTGGTACCGCCAACAGTCAGCAGTCGGTAGCCGACGATGGTTGACGTGGCCAGTACCTGGTCGATGCGGAGATCATAGGCCGTGGCACCGGCGGGAATTGTTCCGTTGAACAGCCCGGAAAGGCTGGTCCACGAGAACGACGGAGTGTTGTCGAAGGTGGATGAGGAGGGGCCGGACAGAACCGGGGCTGCCACCACCTGGAAGTCTTTTGGAAGACTCCAGCTGCTGGTGTCGCCGAAGGCACTTCGAGCCATGACCCAGAAGCGGTAGCGTCCGAGCGGGAGTGGCCTTGGAATGGCAAAACTCAACGCATTTACGTTCGAGACATCGTACAGCAGCGTGCTGTTCGTGGAGAGGCTCGATACGTAGACGCGGTAGGATTGGGCTCCCTGGACGCCTTCCCATGTCAGTGTCGGGGTAATCGTTGATGTGCGGCCGGTGGGACCGACAAGAATCGGAGCCGTGGTAGTACGGACCGTCTTGGGGAAGCTCCAGTCGGACGCCGTGACGGGATCGACAGCGGAGTAGGTGCGGATGTAGACCTGATAGGTTCCAAGGACGTAGTCGATTTCCGGAGTGTAGCTTGTACCAACCACCCCGTTGGCACGCATGTAAACCCTTGAAGTCCCGCCTTCAATCTTGTTGACCCAGATATCGCTGACCGGATTTGCACCTGCACCAAGCGGCACAGTCCAGGTGAATTCAGGACGCAGCAGGAAGGTGGTCGCCGGTGGATTGACAATCACCGGACGTTCTGTGATGGCCACCCTGTAATCCACACTGCGGGAAGTGTACTCCCCTGATGTGGAGCCGGCAGCAGGTTCGTTCACAGCATTGATGAAGTAGCGATAGCGGCCGATCGGCAGTGGGATGTCACGCGTGAAGACTGTGGTTCGCAAATTGGTTTCACGGAAGACTTCAACACCGCTGCCGAAGTCCTGGAACACGTACAGTTCATAGCGATCTGCAGAGGGAACAGCACCAAGCTGGAACGTTGGAGTGTTATCCGGCAGCCGACTTCCGGGTGAAACGACAGTGACGCCTGGCGAGTATCCAAAGACGCGATCGGCACTGAAGAAGCTGCTGTCGCCGAAGGTGTTGAAGGCCCTTACGCGAGCACTGTAGCTGCCGAGGGTCAGATCAACTGGAAGCGTATAGGACGTGCCAACAATCCCGGAAGCCCGACGAACAAGAACGTTGTCGGTCAGATTGAAGATCTCAATTTCGTAATTGAGTGCACCGCTGACGCCGGACCATGTCACTGTCGGTCGCGGAGTGGAAACGGTGGCCGCAGGGCCGGTCATCTGTGGAGCAGTGCGAACCACAAAGCTCACAGGAACGCTGGGAGTGCCAAACAGGCCAGCCTGATCAATGGCGGTGACCGACACCTGATAACGACCGATTGGCAGATTGACGCTCACCTGGTATTCGTTCGGGACAGGCCGTCCAAGCGTATCGAAATCTGTCTGTTCGATGATCGAGCCTGTATTGAGGGACCGAACCGTTACACGGTAGGTTTTCGTCTCCAGCACATGGTTCCAGCGAACTGTCGGAGTGGAGGTTCCGACATCACCGGAGGGCTCAGTGACCTGCACCCTCACCACATCAAACTGCCAGGTCGCAGTCGGCCCAGCCTCGTCAATGCGGTTAAACGGTGTCAGCGTTGCGGTGTAGGTGCCGTCGGCGAGTGGCAGGATGGAATTGTCGGTCTGCAGAGCACCGACTTCCTGGAAGTTGAACGTGATATTGGACTTGCTGTAAACCGTCTGGCTGGTGGCGTTGCTGACAACGACCAGGGTGTAGTAGAAGTTCTGAGAATGAGCGGTCCAGCCGACAAGTGGTGTGGTGTCGCTGGTCTGCGGCAGAATTCCATTGTCTGGCGAGATATCAATCGGGCGATTAATCGTGGGTTGAACCGGAGTCGACAGGGGTCGGATGTTGACCTTGTAGTCTTCCACTTCCCCATCGTTTGCTCGTCCCGTCGGGGACAGCCCACCGGTGCTGCTGATGCGGAACCGCATGGAGCGATCGCCGAATGCGGTGCCTGCGGGCAACACGAAGAAGAGTCGATTGGAGCCTGCCGTGACGGCAAACCCGGTGGAGGCAGTCAGTCGATCAGCGGTATCGAAGACACCATTGTTAACCAGGTCCAGCCAGGCATCGACGAACCCGGCTGCGCTGGCTGTGATATCGACATAGTTCATCAGACCGACGTTGCCGGCTTCCAGCGGCACCGGGAAGACCACGCCGTCTTCGTCCGCAGATCCGGCCGTGTCGTCACCGATGGAGTCAGCTCCGGGGACACCGTTGCGTTCGGCATCGACAAGTGTTCCAAGGCGGAGGTTACTGCTGATGGTGTGAGCAGCTCCGGAATCGGCGCGATTGGTGCCGAAGGTCGCCGGAGCATCGCCGTAATCGACGATGAGCGTCTGCAGTGTGGTTGTTGTGGTATTGGAGACATTTGCCGGGTCGGTGACGCGGAGCCGAATGTTGCGTGTCGAAGGCGAGGTGACACCGAGGGTCGCCAGATAGTTGAAGCTGACCGCAAACTTATCCGGTGTACCGCTGACGGCGTTGGCAAACGTGGTTTCGAAGGATCCGTTGTTGTCGATGTCCCAGACGTAAGTCAGGGATGCCTGGAAGACTGGTACGTCCACGTCGAAGCTGCGGCTGGCGTCGAGCAGCAGATCGTCTCCGTCGTCGATAATGAACGGTCCCGCGATTGCTACCGGAGCGTCATTGATTTCGTTCACCGTGATTCGCACGGGCACCGGCAGAGATGTGTTCACATCCGGCGGTGTCGATGGACCATTATCAACGGCGACGACTTCCAGAGTGGCAACACCGGCGGCATTAGCGGCTGAGACGTATCGCAGGACGGCTGCTGTGGTGACGTTCAGAGTTGAGAAGGCGAGATTCCCGGAGAGCACCTGCAGGTTGCGAGTGGTGAAGAAGACGGCCTGGGAGGCAATCTCGTCGAGTGCGGTCGCGGGGCCGGGCAGGAAGCTGGTGGACATCGTGGTAGAGATCTGCGGACCATCTTCGTTGCTGGTGATCTGTACGAACCCACCGGATTGCGGGAGCAGCGGGTTAACGGTGATCACCGGAGCATCGTTCACGGAGGTCACGTTAATTTCGAAGGTCAGTTTCGGGCTCTCCAGACTGTTGGTAGGGTGACCATCCCTCAGCCAGACGCGGACGATTGCCTTACCGTTGACATTCGGGGCTGTCGTGAAGGTCAACTGGCCGAAGGTTGCTGGGTCGGCTGGATTGAGCGAGATGGCAGGTGCCACCGAGAAGAACGTGAGCGGTACGGCGGACCACGCACCCTGCACGGTCCAGTCGAACAGTGCTGAGATGGATTCGGTCTCGTTCGGGGGACCCGCGACGGCATTGGTCATGAATCCGGGCACGGTCACCTGGCCCTGATCTTCGGTGGAAGTAAGGATCAGGTTCGGCAGAGTGAATGAGGGCGCGTCGTTGACGGGGGCCACAGTGATTGGAATGACGTCGGTGTCTTCCTGCGGGGCCGCCGGGGGTGATGGTGGCCCGGTGAAACCGCCAAGGTCGTTGGTAGTGATGGTGATGGAGGCGGGGCCGAAGTAGTCCTGAGCAGATCGGAAGATCATGCCTTCGAGTGCGAGGTTGATCATGTCCACAGCGCCGGTGAACGTCATGGTAGTGTCAGCGACACCATCTCCCACAGTAAACGTCAGGTTTGTAGTGCGGGACAGGGTGATGAGCCCATTGACAGCCGTCAGAGTGACTCTGAGGGTATTGTTTCCAAGCCAGACGTCAGCGTCTGACACGGAGATAGCGTTACCGCCACCGGCGCTGAAGACGAGGTTGGTGTCTTCGTTGACGGTCTGTGCCAGCGGTACGGTGTTCACCGGGGGATCGTTGATGCCGTCGGTGAGCAGAAGTGTGAACTGGGTGGTGCCGTCGGCGCGATTGGGTGCCAGATAGTTGCCGGCGAGGTCCCGGATGCCGTCAGTGCCATCAACGGTGGCGTCATCGTTGTCCACGACAATGCGGTACTTGCGTTCAAATGGGAAGGCCGTCGTGGAACGGAAGATGACTTCGTTGGAGACGGAATTATAGACGAATACGTAATCCACTCCGAGAGTCAGCAGGCCTTCGGTGATGATGGTGCCATTGGGGAGGTCTGGCAGGTCGGTGGGCTGTTTGACGCCATCGTCCATGTAGAGCTTGAACTGGGTTCCTGTGAGGAACACGCGACCGTCATCGACACCGATGCCCTGATCCCGGAGCGTGATGATCAGTTCGCGCACGGTGCCTGGAGTGTTCAGCCAGACGGCATCAAGACCGCTGTTGAGGTCCAGCGGAGACTGGTCAAGCGGAGTGCTGAAGAAGGACGTGGGGCGGAAGAAGTCCACACGGTCAATGGCACCGCGGTCTTTAAAGACGTTGTTACCCTGAGCAGCCGGAGTGTTGACATCGGGATCGTCGCCGCGGGTCTGGCCATAGGCGTCTTCGGCGGGTGTCTTAATCGGAGACACTCCGATACCCAGCGGATCGCGAACGGTGATGAACGGTGTGCGATCGTTGAGGGAGTCGATGGAGCTGTCGATGACCTGTGAAAGCGGAGCAGGGTAATAGTTGCGGCGGGCCTGATCAACGAAGAGCGGATCGGTGTTGGTGAGCACGATGGGGAAGGTGCCATTGCCAATGGATCCAGCGTTGGCATTGGTGCCATTATTGCGGTAGAGGGTACCGCCGACGACTGTTCCGAGAGCGATCGAGGTGGCATCGACTTCGATGCCGGTGACGAGGTCGGCAACAACGTTATTGAGCAGGGTTGGGCTGGTGCTCTGTTCGACCCGAATACCAACTCCAAGACGATTATTGGGGTTGCCAACGACGGTGTTATTGATGATACGGCCGACTGGAACGGGGCCGACAGAGTCGATCGCACCTGGGGGCACATCGCCGCTGAAGAGAATCCCGCCTGTGCCGCTCTGCACGACCACGTTGTTAGCGATGACGATCCCGGGCACCCAGCGGTTGATGTTGGGTTCGCGGAGATTACGAACGGGGCCGGCGTGTGTGAGTGCTCCTGCAAGCGGCGGATTGAAGCCACCAGTACGCGGTGCGGCATCGGAAATGATGCCCCAGCCCTGGGAGTCGGAGACGAAGTTGGAGGCGATGACGATCTGTCCCTGGTCGCGGAACTGGTTCTGGTCGCCGTAGCCGTTGTGGAAGATGACATTCGCCGTGTCATCAATTGGGCGAAGCACGCCAAGGTCGGCAGTGGAGCGACCTGGAACCATCAGTGCTGTGACGGTCCTGTTGGAGTTGAATTCAACTTCAATGGCAGCGGACAGGGCGTAGACGGGTTCTGTGAGATAGTCGATGTCGATGCCGAAGATCAGCTGATCGCCACGTTCGAAGCCGGGGCCGGTCTGTGTGGAGGTGACCACGGACGAAAAGTCAATGGTAAGAATGTCGAAATCGGGTGAGAACGTGAACTGCGGAACGCGTGGGTTCAGGGCATCGAGCGTTGTGAATGTTGGGTTGTCGAAATCAGAAGCTGCATTGACGGTCGGACCATCTCCGGTGCCGCCAAGAATTGAAATGGGGTCGAATTTCTGGCCACCGGGGAGCTGGATGCGAATGCTGCGGATCTGTTCCGGGAAGCCGGTGTTCGGGTCAATCAGTGGCGTCGTATTGCGGAATGTGAAGAGCGTGCTGGAACCTGAGGTGTTGTTCAGCGGAGCGAGACGTCCGAAGACTCCCAGCGGCATCGCGTCGGAGGCCGGGGTCTTGACGCCGTCGGAGAGAGAGATCACGGAGGTGCCGTAGAGATTGACGACAGTGCTGGAGCTGATAAATACCTGCGGATCTTCGGTGCCGTCGCTGCCGTCGGACAGACCAGCCCGCAGGTTGAGCAGACCCTGGACCTGAACGGTATTAATCGCATCGCGGACGCGAGCGGCCATGGTGGCGGCGGATTCACCGGTCAGGTGGGCAACCGTTTCGAATCTCGAATCAATCACCGCGATTGCAGCAGGGTTGAACAGCAGCGGCTGATTACCCGGTGCCACGCCGTCAAGAATCCGTTCGTCTTCGTATTCGAAGGTCACGGTCGAGATGCCATCGCTGACGGAGAACGTCTGACCGTCGCGAAGTTCAACGGCGGACGGGATACGGATTGACTGTTGTTTGATGAACCGATCATTGGTGTCGATGGTGCGGAACGCTGGGTTTGGAAGCGGGCTTCCCTGAACAAAGGAAGCGTAGTCAGCGGCACGGCGGATTTCGACGTCGTAGTCACCGGTGAGGATATCGAGGTAGGTATTGGTGGTGAAGGAAGCAATTCCGATGACTTCCGGATTGGCGATAAAGTTGGTGTTCGCGGGGGCACCTGTGACCATTTCACCGCGTTCTGCAAAGCCAAGAACAATGTCGTCGATGTAGAAGCCTTCAAAGAGATTGTTCATACCGCGGAGTGAAGGGAAGCTGGAGCTGTAGCCACCAAACCCGTCACCTGGCAGTCCCGTTGTGTGCCCCATGGGACCTGGATTTGTGACGTAGTGTCCGATGATGCGAACGAGGTCACCGCTGCCCTTGATGTTGAAGCGAGGCACAACGAGGGGGGCTGCGGCTGTTTCGTCGGTGGCATGGCCTTCGACGGACAGATGCAGGGTATAAACCTGAGCCGGGGCTGCACCGCCAAGGAAGGGTGGGACGCCGACCTGAACATAGTAGTCGCCGGGGCTTAAGAGCACATCGAGGAAGGATGCTGTCGCAAAGTTGCTGCCGATGTCAAGCTGACCGCCGTTGATGTTTTCGATGATTGTGTTGCCGGCCGCATCGACAATGCGGAGCATGGAATTGAAGGTCTGAGCGGTCCCGTCGAGGTCCACGATGACTCGTGCCTCACTGCCAGTTCCGAGATCGGGCACGGTAAAGCGATAGAAGTCGGTTCCTCCAACCGGATCAGAACTGCCAAGGATCGTGATGTGCGGAAGGGGGTTGGGATTATTGAGCGAGATTGTGTTGTTGGGGAGGGCGCTCCAGGCCAGTGCTTCAAGGTCAGTCGCGAGCAGTGGGTCTGGTGCGTTGTTGAATTCGCCTTCGCGGTAGGTGGCCGCGGGCAGCAGATGTGAAGCGAGCGATACTTTGATTGCTTCAGCCACCTGATTCGGGGACATGGTGGAATAAATGGTAATGGCCGTGGTGCCCGGGGTGACGCCTGGTGCACCTTCCACCAGCACGCCGGCGCCTGTGGACTGCACGAGTGCGATACCGTCCGTGGCGATCGGATTACCAACCGGATGGCGGGTGAGATTCAGGCGATTGCCATTGCGATGGGATCGCAGTTGTGTGAAGGACGTGGTGCCGGTGAGCGCAGTTTCCAGAATGGCGTTTTCCAGCTTCCGGGCAATCTCAGCGGAGCTCATGCTGCTGTCGATTCGCACCAGAATGTTTCCGGGTGTAACACCATTACCCAGTTTGTCGAATTCAAACGTAAATGCTTCGTTCACCGTGGTTGCCGGGTCGGTGACATCAATACTGATGGTTTCACCTTCGGCGATTTGTTCGAAGTTAGGCACGATGAGAGTGTAGCCGAGGTCGATTTCGAACTGATTGCAGCCTTCGATAATGAAGCTCTGACCATCGCGGAGTCGGCTGCCGGGGCGGGCGAACATTTCTTCGCCGACAGTCGAGATGTCCCCGACATTCACGGCGCCACTGGAGGCAAACTCAAATCGCATCCGCAGATCAGACCTGCCAGCGAAGTTGCTGAGATCGACTCGAGCCTGTCGCCAGACCGGTGCGCCTTCGTCAAAGATTTCGACGACGTCCGGGAGTGCCTGTCGCGTGGGGTAGGTGGTAACACCGTTGGGACCGAGGTCCTGTTCGTCGTCCCCGGCGAGAGGACCGCGGTAAGAGTCATTGGTGGCGGCAAGCACCCAGTTGGTGCCGTCACCGACGTAGACGCGAATGGCATCGGACTGCGGGCGAACTCCGGGGAGATAGTCGTTGCTGTCAGTCTGAGCAAAGTAGGTAAAATACAGAGTCGGCTTGTCGGCGGCGGAGTAGCCTTCGAGGCTGAAGGTATTGCTGAGGAACGTGCCGTGGGCACCTCCGGGGAAGTCGTAGTTAAAGATCTCCGGGAGAGCCGTCTGGGCACCAAGGTCATTTTTGTTTCCGGCGGTTGCGCCGCCGACCTGATTACCGAAGTACAGGCTGCTTCCGCCGGGTGCCTGGGTACGGGTTCCGTCGATGGATGCATTGAGAATATGGTCATTGTCCAAAGCCCGGTTACCAGTAGTTGCCCAAAGATTCCGCTGGAGAGTTCCGAAGGTGATTGCGGTCGCCGGCAAGCCGGTTGCGAGCACGGACTGACCATCGACGAAGAACGGAACCGGGTCACCCCAGTTTGCGTTGGGATCAATCACGTTCGGACCGGTGGCGATGGCATAGATGTTCCCTAGATTGTCTGAGGCAAACAGTGTCGTCGCGTACGCCCCGTTTTCAACGGAATCCGGACCAAGTGTGAGCCCGGTAAGATTCACAGGGATGCCATTGTCGTCGCGTATAGTCGTCTGATTTACAATCGCTCGCGTAAAGGGATTGTACTCAACCAGAACTCCGTTGTTTGTCACCCCGTAAATGGAGGGCAGCGAGACCGCGATGGCCTGCACAGTCCCGGCAATTGAAGCCGGGAACACTCCCACCTCCACCACGTCTGTTCCCGACGGGTTTGCAAGACTGGGCACATTGTTATTCGTCACTCGACCATTTGCGGGACGTGCTGGGCCCTGGCTGATGCCAGCACCCGTTCGGGCGTTGAACTGGTAGATCAGGTTGCGGCTGTAACGTCCGTCGCCGCGTGTACCGACCAGCAGTCCGCCATCAGCCACAGGTGCAAAATAATTGAACGCGGTGACTCGCAGGCCAGCGTTGGAAGCGGCCTCGCTGATGTTACCGGATGTATCCGAGTCATGGTAGGTGGTGATCGCGTCGCCACCGATATCGGTGCGGGCTGCACTTCCCGTGTTGATCAGGAAGTAGGTGCTGTCACCCGCGTCGTTACCGCTGATGGCATGCCAGCCGTAGAGTTCGCCGTCGGGCCGCATCATGATTTCGGAATGCGGGACGCCAGTATCCCCAAGCGTTGTGACCGTGGTGCCTGTGAAGGGGTTGACCGAGTAAACGATCTGGCCATCGCTGACAAACAGCGGAATGTCACCAAGGTGGTACTGGATAACGTTCTGCGCTTCCTCACCGTCGGCAAACTGATACTTTGGCGGAGTGGAAATCGCATTCGCCCCGAAGTGAGCATCAAAGATCCGGGTCACGGAGGGCAGCGGTTCCAGACGAACCAGTGTGCTGACCGGGTTCGCAACGAGCGTCTGATTCAGAACCGCGGGCAGCATGGAGTTGGGGGCGACGACGAGATAGTAGTTGCCTTCGGGCAGTTCGAATGGTCCGATGTATGGATCCAGGGCACCCACGCTGCCGCGGGACAGGTCGTCCATGTCGGCACCTTCCAGCGGGCCGCCACGGTCGTCGGAAATCCCGGAGTCACGGGCTGTGAGAATCAGCGTGTTGGTATTCGCATCATAAATGTGAGCCTGCAGATTGCCGCGGGACATGCCGTCCGCGTAGTCCACGTCGAAAATCACCGACGCAAAACGATTGGGGTTGGTATGCAGAGGGATCTGCTGAATGTCGTCATACGTGACGCTGAAGCGGTAGAAGTCCACGTCGGTGGGGGCGGAAATCCGTCCGGCAATGGCGACGGCACCTCGGTCGGTATTCAGGACATTGCCAACGTTCTGCTGACCGCTGCTTTGCGGGTTGTCGTTGGGAAGCGTGCTTTCGGTGTATTCACCGGACAGCGGCGAATGGACGGGCTGACCGAAGACTTCGACCCCGTTGGTTGCAAAGCGAATGTCAGCGTAGCGAATGGAAGTACCTGGGACTTCGTCCGTCTCCTGCAGACGAATCTGCAGTTGATAGCTGCCGCTGGTGATGCCGTTGAAGACCTTTGATGAATTGGTCAGATCGGCGCGGTTGGCGGCGGGATCAAGTGAGTCGATATTGCTGGAGCGCACGCGGACGTGGAATGTGCCAGTGCTGCCCACGGTGCCGGGCAGAATCACACGGAAACCGGCATCCTTCTGGTTGGTGCCATAAAGGTCATCGCTGAGATACTGGTTCTTGTGCAGCGAATTGGCCTGAAGAGTGGTGCTGTTCCTGAACAGCAGCGATGGGGTGGCGGCTTCATTCAGACTGCTGTCGGAGAGCGCGATGATCTGGCCTGTCGAGGAGATGAGTTCGACGACGGTATCGAGTGAGTGTGTCGTGCGATCGATATCGATCCAGACTTCGCTGCCGGCCGTTGCCTTGAAACTGTAGACATCAACGTCGCCGGGGGCGCTGATGGTGCCATTGACTTCGAAGCCCAGACGCAGGTTTTCGTCGCCGGTTTTCTGAATGGTGGATGTGCCGTCTGCGTTGCGAACGCGGAAGTTGTTTCGGCCGAGATCACCGAGATATTCGGCAATAAACGCGGTCGCGTTGGTACCGGGAGCGGTTACAGTCACAACTTCCCGCTCGTTGTAGACCGCGACGTTGCGATCGTGAGCGTACTGCGAGATGCGAACACTGCGCCAGGCGCCTGGTGCGGCGGAGGTGGCGGCACCGTCGCTGTTGGTGTCCTTCAGCGGCAGCCCGGCAAGATCAAAGCCAGCCCCGACGGTGTCGTCAGTGATGGCTGTCAGGATCACCGGGAAGAACGGCTGGCCGACGATCTGCACGATGCCGCCGATGCGGTCATCGATATCGAGCGGTTTGCCGGCAGCGGTGAAGCCGGCAGTCGGCCCACCGAGCTTCACCACAAGGCTGGCGTCGGGGTCACTGTTCAGACGCAGACCACCAAAGGTGTGGAAGTTGGGGACGATGATTTCGTTGAGCACCACGTGGACGATGTCCGTGTCGTCCCAGATGGACTGTGTGGTGAGCGTTTCACCGCGGACGACAAGCCCGTTGATGGCGTTGCGACCCATCAGGTTGCGGTCGATGAGTGGTCCCTGGTTGTGTTCGTAGCCGCCGAAGATGCCGGACAGGCCGCGGATGCGCCCGGAGTCGGCCTGGAAGGCGGTGGTCATGGCGTTGGCATTGATGGACAAGGCCGGGCCGGAGTTATCGCGGAAGATGTTGTTGATCAGAATGGGCTGGCTGCCGCGGGCAAACAGGGTGCCGGAGGCATTGGCTGTGCGTCCGAAGCGGCCGGCAATGGCCGACGGCGTACCGGTTCCGTCCCGATTTTCTTCAAAGATGCTGTTGGTGACTCGCAATTCCGCCTGATGCGCTTCAATCACGTTGAAGCCAACGAAGTTGCCGTCCGTGGGAATCACGCTGCCGCCAAAGGTGACCAGCGCGTAATCGATGCTGCCGGTGGAACCCGGTGCAAGGTAAATGCCACCCCACAGACCGGTGCCATTGCTGGAGCCGACATTGCGACTGGGGACTGGTTCGCTGGCACCGAGGCGGTCATCGTTGTTGGTATCGAATGTGCCACCGATGCCGTAGCGGTCATCCAGACGGGACGTGAGAATAATCTCGCGGCCACCTGCAGCTTCTGCGACGATCTGAGCCCCCATGCCGACTTCGATTCGGGAGCCTTCGAGTTTGACAATCAGTTCCGGATCGATCACGAGGCTGGCATCGAAGCGAGCGCGGTTGCGTCCGGCGAGGGTTTCATCGAGGATGCCGGTGAGCGTGGTGCCGTTGTCCAGATAGGTTGTGGCGGACCCGTTCAGGTTGGCAATCAGCGTATACGGGCCGGCACCGGTGTCTGTGGAGCGATACAGGCGTCGCGACGTGTAGGGCGCTGAGGCGGGCGGCAGATTTCCAAGAGTAATGGAACTGTTTGAAGTGGCAATGGTGGCGCTGCGAGTCACCAGCGACGGCGGGCTTTGGTTACCCGACGAATCCACATAGACAATTCGGTAGTTATAAGTGCCAACACCCAGCGTGCCTCCGGACTGAGGTGTGAGCGTGACCAGCACTACTGGAGGAGCATTGACCTCGAGGAACGGGCCACCCGGCGTGCCGCGGACGACAAGATTTTCTGAGATGATGTGGACAATGTCCTTGTCGTCGAAGCGGCCGGCGACTGTCATCTCTCGTGTGGGTTCACCGGCAGCCGTCTGAATGCGGACGAAAAGACCGTTATTGGAGTTATTAATCAGGCGGTTGCCGTAGAGATCCGGTCCCACGCGGCTGAAGTCTGGTGTAAACGAGACTGCCTGGAACGCGGGCGCAGAGAACGTGGTCTCTTCAAAGCTGTCCGGATCGGCGGAGAGTGCGGAGTCTTCGCTGAGTGTGATGAAGTTATTGTAGATCGAGGGACGTGCCGTGAGCATCGTGATCGGATTGACGATCAGCTGCACGGAATCGACCTGCATTTTGCCGCCGCCATAAAGCACGGACGAATAGGCGACGTAGTCGAGAAACTGTCCCTTCAGTTCATAGTTCAGTCGGCTTTCGCTGTTATCCACATCGCGACGGAAAATGATACCGCCCCAGTTGCCGGGACGGGGTACGGTTGGTGTTGGAGTGGTATCGCCACCGATGGTTTCGTCGCGCCACGATGTGAGTGTTACGTCCTGGAAGGGGGTGCCGAGCACCTGAAGTGACGCACCGCCACGGTCGAAGGTGACGGACGAGCTGCCGACACCGATGACGGCATTTTGAAACTTGATGATGGCGCCGGCATCGATCATCAGGGCGACGTCTTTCGGGACGTCCATGGTGCCGCCGTCAGCCAGTTCGAACCCGTTGTTGTCGAGGCCGATCTGGTACGGCAGGTTATCCGCTTTGGTACTGACGTTGTTGTCCGTGCCGCCGTTTCCAACGATCCGCACGACATCACCAGCGTTTGCGGCAGTGAACGCAGCGGAAATGGTGCGATAGAGATTTGGAATGCCCGGGGAAGCAAAGTTCGTCTTATCGACAACTCGCAGGCGACTGGGATCAACAGCCCGGAACCAGTAATTAAACACCCCGCCGGCAACACCGTCGTGGTCACCGTCGAAAAGCTGGGATGGCTGGTTCAGGGCCGAGTCGATAATTGAATTGGTGGCGTTGGGACGGAACACCAGACGCAGTTCATAGCGACCCTGGGTGGTACCGTTCATGCCATTGTCATTAATTGTCGGGTCATAGGCATCATTGCCGCTGGCGCTGACACCGACGAAGTAA
Organism: Planctomycetaceae bacterium; assembly: GCA_046074645.1. Lineage (GTDB taxonomy): Bacteria > Planctomycetota > Planctomycetia > Planctomycetales > Planctomycetaceae > SXXK01. The sequence goes on from JBJTOP010000391.1 coordinate 15,191, forward strand.
GTACCGGCTTCGAGATCCAGGGAGAGAAATGAGTCTTCGCTGAAGTAGTTGTCGTTGGAGGCGATTGCGGTGCGGCTGCCGTCGGGGTTTTGGCGGTAAATGCGAATAACAGTGTCGAGCAGGCTGGAGTCCACCAGACGCTCAGCGATGGTTTCAGCGGTCAGCTGACCGGCATTGGCGAGCGTGAAGCGGTAGAGATCGATGTCACGGCTTTCGGGGCGGAAGAGCGCCTGCCCGTGAACGATGTCGGCGTCGCCGGGGAAGTCAGGTTCCGCGGTGGTCGTCTGGACGGTGGGACCATCGAAGCCACCCATTACGGTCAGATCCGGCAGGTCATAGGCGTGCCCCATTCCCAGCAGATGGCCGATTTGGTGCATGCAGGTGGTGAACCATGAGCCGGCGTAGGAGTCGTCCCAGACTTCGGCGTTGTCCATGATGGCCAGATTCAGGGCGCGGCTGGAGAACGCGGTAACTCCGCCAGCTCCAGTGATAATCGCCTGATCAATGGCACGCGGGTCCCCGGTGACGATCGTGAAACCCTGATTGGCGGTCTCCACAAACTGAACGCCGAGGTGACGGGCGTAGAGGCTGAAGGCTTCGCGAGCCCGCTGCTTTTGATTTTCAGTAATCAGATTGGAGAGCGGCTGGCCCTGAGGATTGAACCCGTAGCGGCTTTGGAAGTTGTAGTACAGAGTGGTGATCTGGGGGTCCTGATCGAGCGGAACTTCGAGGTGCGATTCGCGGGGCACGTCGATGTCCCGATGTCCCGGTTCGTCGCTGTTGCCCGGGAAATCAAACGGATAGGCGCGGGAAAGAATCTGTCCGGAAATGACGCGGCTTTGAGCGGACAGGGCACCCAGGTTGAAGCTGGCGGAATAGGAGGAGCCTGGGTCATCGAAGGAGAAGAGCGGTGGCAGTGTGCCTGCGGTCAGCGAGGAGTTTGGGTTGCCTGTGATCCGCGTGCGTACGAGATTGGAGGCCTCCGGATGCAGGTTGAGTGCCCAGAAGAGTTGTGCAGCCGTGGTGCCGCCGGTCGAATCAAGCGTGACCGTGATAGCTCGACGGGTCACACCCGCCACACTGACGCTCGGGGCACCGTTGGTGGCCAGAGCACTGCTGTTGAACTGCAGGGTAATTGGGCTGCCATCGATGGAGACGAGCGGTTCAATGGTGACCGTGGCGAGGTTCGCACCACTGGTCCCGAAGCTGCTGCTGAAGATTTCGCTGAACGAAGTGGACACGGGGGCCAGCGGAAGTTCTTCGTCGGTGCCGATTCGCAGCCGATAGGTGCCATTGCCGGACAGCTGGTCGATGGGCTGAGCGAACGTCAGGGTGGCCGTGTTGCTGGCGGCACTGTAGACGACCGAAGTTGGCAGGTGTCGCACGTCGTCGGTGTTCTCGGACGTGTTTCGCGTGTAGAGCAGCCGGTAGAAATTGGCGTTCTGGGCGGAGGCTGTGTTGAGCGTATCTTCGTTGAAGTAGACAACGATCGTGTTGCGCTGTTGAGTGAGCGAACCGTTGGCGTTGCGAATGAATGGCTGAGGAACGACGGCGCGGACCTGCGGTGCGAGGTTCAGACGGAAGTCGAAGGTGCCATCCGGATTGGAAGTACCGCTGACGAAGGTCTCGCTGGCAGCGTTCTGCAGGGGGTTAGTGCCACTGCCTTTGATGGTGATGCGATAGTAATCGTCCGGGAGATTTTCGGCGAAGCGAATGACGACATCTTCGGCGGTCGCCCCCAGCCCAACGTAGCCCAGGGTGACTGGGATTTCGTTGCCGTCGGCGAAAGATCCGTCGCGGCCGGAGCGAGTCACCTGAATGGGTGAATTGTTGAACAGCCGGTTGTTGGACGCATCGATCTGCTGTCCGGGATTGAACTGCAGTGTAAGTTCCCGGGGGGCGATGTTGCGGGTTTCACCGGGCGTCAAAAACGCACCGATGTTCGGTCGGACGGCGACGAGCGACGGGCCGGCGAGGAGGGCACGGGATTCAAGCGAATCTTCCAGCCGCGCCTCGGCACGCACCGTATTCCGCCGCTTCAGCGGTGATCGCGTCTTGCTTAAACGGTTGCGAACGGCAGTCAACCAGGCAGAAATCAGCATTGCGTCAACCCTGAAAAATCACAGATAAAAACAAGGCAGCACACTGCAGGCAAATCAAGTGAAAAACAGAATGTTCGCCGAATTTTGTGCCTTCTGAGCCCCAGCCACCCCGTTGCAGGACTGCGGATGCGAATCCGAACAGTCATTGCAGACGAAAAAACGGCGAGGATCCAACGCCTTCAATCCCGCGAAACCCGTAACACAGGCAATTTGCCGAGAATATACGAGAAGTTCCAATCTTCCCGAAAAATCGGACTCACTGCAAACTCTACTGCCGTGAATATCGGCTTTTCATAGCGAATTTGGGCGCAGCAAGGGTACAGCAAAGTCCGTATTCGAGTCTTCAATCGGCCCTTCGATTCCCGCGCAGCAGTTTCAACCGGGGTCGTTCCGCCAATTTTGCCACTCACCCGATGAACTTGCCGAATGTCCCGATTTGACGACTGCAGAGATTCTGACGTTTTCTGCCGAATTCCAATCTCGGCGCCCCAGCCAGGCTCTTCTTGACTCCCCTGCCCCGTTTCTCTACGGTCCCGAAAGAACTTTTCAGGAGCCAATCGGGAGTTTTCTCCCGGGACTCCGCCCTTTCCCCCCTATCGCCCGTCGCCGGAAGCCACTAAGGAATTCCAGAAATGTCCGATCTGATCGCCCCCCATGGAGGATTGTCTGAGCCTGTCTGCCGAACTGTCGCTGCCGACGAACGCGAAGCCTTCCTCGCTGAAGCCCGCACGCTCGTTGCCGTCCCCGTCTCCGCTGCTGACCTCTCCACCGTCTACCGTTTCGGTGACGGCACTCTGAGCCCACTCACCGGCCCCATGAACTCCACCGTCTACAATCAGGTGCTTGACGAATGCTTCATCGTCAGCCACGGAGCCCGTTATGCATGGACGATTCCACTCGCATTTCCCGTCACCTCTGAACTCGCGAAATCCCTGAAGCCCGGCCAGAAAGTCGCCCTCACCGCTCCCTCTGGTGACATCGTCGCCACACTCGAACTCAACGACGTCTACGCCTGGCCAAAACTCAAGTACCTCCGCTCGGTCTACCTCACCGACCGCATCGATCACCCCGGGGCCGACATGGTGATTAAGGGTGAAGCAGACAAGTCGCACCTCATCGGCGGCGAAATTCGGGTTCTGCCGCAGCCCAAAAACCCCGGCTTCGGCGCCTACGTGCTCACTCCCCGTGAAGTCCGCCGCATGCTCGCCGGAAAAGGCTGGAACGCCGTAGTGGCCTTCCAGACTCGCAACCCACTGCACCGCGCGCACGAATATGCTCTCGTCTACGGGCTCGAAACGCTGCTCCGCGAAGGTCACAACGCCGGCGCCTGCCTCAACCCCCTCATCGGTGAAGTCAAAGGCGACGACGTCAACGCCGAAATTCGTATGCAAACCTACGAAAAACTGATCAGCGATCGCGCGCTGGGCGATGGTGACAGCGACCAGTCGCTCTGGGGGCCCCGCGGCGAATCCGTACCCGATCGCGTTGTCCTCCTCGGGCTCGATATCAAAATGTTCTACGGCGGCCCCAAAGAAGCGGTCATGCACGGCATCTACCGCCAGAATATGGGCTACACCCACCTCATCATCGGCCGTAAACACGCCGATGCTCCCTATCACAACGGGGAAGCCATCTGGGGGGACTTCGATGCCCAGCAGATCTTCGGCAAACTCGCAGGTGACCTCCAGATCAAAACCGTCAACGTCGGCTTCGCTGCCTACTATGAATCGGTCGGTCGAGTGGACCTCATGGAACGCCACAAAGACGAAAAACCCTGGTCCATCAGCGGCAAGGATATTCGCGGCACCCTGCAGCGAGGCGAAATGGTCGATCCCAGAATCATGCGCCCAAGCACCTCACAAATTCTTGCTGCCGCCATGAAAATCAGCTGAAAACGGACCCTCGAACGATCCCCGTCAGCACTCCGCCCTGCAACAGTGTGCTGTCACGTGACGGCTTCGTATCCCTCCAGAAAACGTCAATCGGCACAGTAAGAATCAAACAAAACACCCGCAGGGACCTGACCGACCCTCCGGGTGTTTGTTTGTTTTGAATGCGCCCGTGAATTGTTTTTCGGTCGTTCCTGAAGCTGAAATTGATCGGCGGATGACCCCGGACATTTATTGGGGCCGTCCATCTGCAAATCAGTTCATGCTGACTTCTGTCGGCAGCAGTCCTTCATCGCGGTGGCTCCTGAGTCTGCAGCGGCAGGATCAGTCGCGAGAGCGCACCGGGGCTGTGGTGCACCTGTTCTGCAGCCACCGCCGTTTCCTTCCCGAAAATGCCGTCTGCCGTGTTGGAATTGCGGTCATACAGAGGGAACAACGCCCCGCAAATGTCCACCTGCAGCCGATGTCCGGGTGCAATCACAGCGGCACAGGGGCCAAGGTCCACCGTCAACTCATACACCCGTCCCGGCTCCATCAGCTCCGGCTCCAGCAATGATCGCCGGTAACGGCCCCGCTGAATGCCGATCACCAGGTTTTGAGCAAACCCGTTGGGATGTACATCGATCAGTTTCACCACCCAGTCAGCATCCGCGGTATCGGTGCTCACATGCAGCACTGCAGAGACATTTCCGGCAAACACGATCGGCTCTGTAAGGGGTGAGGATTTGTAGACCAGCACATCGTCGCGTGATTCCAGTTGCGACTGGTCCACAGGTCCCCAGACGGCGGCCTTCAGCGGTCGCTGGTCAGTCACCGGAGACGCAGGCACAGGCTGCTGCGGATCGGCTTGAAATGTGTCGGCTGGCTGAGCTGCTGCAGGAGGTTCACGACGCAGTGTCCCGTCGCCCCTCGCTGAGTTTGCGCGACCGCCGGAATGCAGATAGAATGGGGTCGCCTGAAAACCGGTCGGCGGCCATTCGGCTGCTTCCCTCCAGACGTTGTCACCCATCGAAAAGTACAGCACCGGAGCAAAGGGCTTTGCATCGGCAGCGGAGTCCTTGAACAGATGCCTGCGGAACCAGTCCAGCTGCAGTTCCGCCATGTCAAGAGTCGCCGCAGGTCCAAAATCGACATCCGCCACCTGCGATCGACCGATCGTCCCATGATCCCATGGCCCCAGCACCAGTCGCTGCTGACGCCTTGTCTGAGGATCCCGAGCCTGCTGCTGCATCCGCTGAAAACTGTTGACCGATTCGCGGGCGAAGAAATCATAGTAGCCCACCGTGTGGAGCACCGGCAGCTGAAGTTCAGGAACCTGTGACGCCAGATCTACTCGAGTCCAGAAACCGTTCGGCTGCGGATGGGTGAGCCATGCATCCAGCCATGGCATGGGCCAGCCAATCGCCGTGTCGATATCACTCAGCGGCAGCTGAAAGAGTGCTTCATCCAGATCTCGCGGAGTCACACCGTCCGGCTTCGCGGAATTACCAGCCATCCAGCCGGCAATCAGCGACAGTCTGACGGCACCACCCTGATACAGGTTGTGATAGAAACTCGTCCACGTGGCCTGCGGAGCAATCGCGACCAAACCCGGTGGCCGCTCGACTGCCGCCTGCCACTGCACCGCTCCCACGTAAGAACCACCCAGCATCCCGATGCGACCGTTGCACCACGGCTGCCGCTGAATCCACTCAATCGTGTCATACCCATCCTGACCCTCGTTGTTGTAAGGTGCCAGCACTCCTTCAGACGCGAACTTTCCCCGACAGTCCTGAGCCACAAACACAAACCCAGCCGCCGTGATGCGTTTTGCCAGCGCCTGCTGACGAGTGCGATCATACGGTGTCCGCATGAGCAGCACAGGAGCGGGTGAAGCGGCAGCATCCCGATGAATGTCAGCGGTCAGCAGAATCCCGTCCCGCATCGGAATCCGCACCGTCTCAGAAGTTGGTTCAGCGGCATCGCAGACAGGGCACAGGAAGAGGATGGCAGAAAACCACAGAAGTCGCATCGGAGGGAATACTCGTTGATTCAAGGCGTGGATTGATCGGAAATTCGCGGCGAAAATCTTCTCACAGGATACCCCCCGACGCAAGCGCAACTCCCCCTGACAAGGCTCAGGTGTGACCATACAAAGTGATGATGATTGGGGCGAGTCACAACAGTGATGCAGGTGTTATGCAACTTTGTAAGACGTGTCCTGCCTTCGGTCCGCGGACGCCTTCGGCAGCGCGCGCACCTCCGGTGCGAAACAACGCCGGGGGCGCCGCCCAGCCGCTGATCAGCCGCTATTACAGCCGCATGGCGGCAGCCTGCGGGCAAACGGCCCCTGCCCACATCCCACCAACGCCTTCGCCGGCGCGCGCACCTTCGGTGCGAAACAATGCCGGGGGCTTCCGCCCAATGGCCTTGACTTTCTGGCAAGCGGAGGTGCCGGGAGGGCGAAGCTCCTGCTGAGCCGCATCCCTGCCGCGAGGACTGCGCCGATCCCCGCTGCTTCGCAAAATCGCCGGCAATCGCTGCGACTGAGCGGTTGGGCGGCAGCCCAATGGCGTTGAAGTTCTCTCCATCCTCGCGAAAATCAGCCTCACCCCCCCCTCTCCCCTTCGAGGGGAGAGGGGACGGGGGTGAGGGGTCAAAGAACACTGCCAGTCCCCTCGCCAAC
>JBJTOP010000392.1:0-21020 GCA_046074645.1 Planctomycetaceae bacterium
GGGGGGGGGTTTCTGGTTGTTTGGGGGGTTGGGGGGGGGGAAAATGTGGTGTGTTTCCCCCCCCCATCCCCCCCCCTCCTGGGGTGGGGGGGGGGGTGGGGGGGGGGGGGCCGAAACGCGCCTGCCACACGCAGCACGGACAGTGCAGAAGCATGCTGGATTCACAGTGGCCAGGAAGTGTTGGCGAGGGGACTGGCAGTGTTCCTTGACCCCTCAATCCCCCCTCGCCCCGGACCGGGGAGAGGGGTCGGGGATGAGGGGCGAAACGCGCCTGCCACACGCAGCACGGACAGTGCAGAAGGATGCTGGATTCACAGCGTCGAGGAAGTGTTGGCGAGGGGACTGGCAGTGTTCCCTGACCCCTCAATCCCCCCTCGCCCCGGACCGGGGAGAGGGGTCGGGGGTGAGGGGTGAAACGCTCCTGCCACGCGCAGCACAGACAGTGCAGAAGGATGCTGGATTCACAGTGTCCTGAAAGTGTTGACGATGGGACTGGCAGTGTTCTTTGACCCCTCACCCCCATCTCCTCTCCCCTCGAAGGGGAGAGGGGGGATTGAGGGCGATTTTCGCGAGGATAGAGAGAACTTCAACGCCATTGGGCTGCAGCGCAACCGCTGAGCCGCATTCTACTTTTTTCAGGATCTCTCCACAGGCCAAACTCTGAGTCCCGTCTGACCAGTACACTTTCAGCGGCTGAACGATATGACAAGGACTCCGAGCAGGAGTCCGGTGAGGCAGATGGCTTTGATGCGCCAGTTTTTTTCGCCGTAGAGTCGAATGCCGGCGAGGAAGGCGATGATGACGGAGGTACGTCGGAGCGGGGAGATGACGGAGATGAGTGCGTCGGGCTGTTCGTTGGCGGAGAAGTAGAGGAAGTCAGAGACGAGCAGGAGCAGGGCGATCATGGGGATTGACCAGCGCCATTCGAAGGGACTGGTGGAGCGTCCGCGAATGAGCCAGGGGAGGATGACGGGGAGCATGACGGGGACGAGGTAGATGGAGAACCAGGCCTGGACTTCAGCGGAGCGATAGCCGCAGGTATTGAGCAGGTATTTGTCGTAGAGGGCACTGGCGGCGCCGAGGATGGTGGCGAGGATCATCAGGGCGACCCAGCGATCGCGGTGGAAGACGATGCCTTCGCGGCGGCCGGCAAGCGAGAATGCGTAGAAGGCGCTCAGTACAATGCCGACTCCGGTCCACTGCAGGACGGAGGGGCGTTCGGCCATGAAGAGCACGGCGAAGAGAACAGTGACGAGCGGACTGGTGGCGCGGATGGGTGCAGCGATGGAGATGGGCAGGTGCTTGAGCGCGAAGGAAGCGCAGATCCATGAGCTGCCGGCGATAACGGATTTGGCTGCGAGCCTTCCGTGGGCGGTCCAGTCGAGCGGCTGGACGCGAAGGAGTTCGGGGAGAGCGGTGGTGTGGGTCTGTGAGAGGATCAGGAGCGGGAGCCAGACAGCGGCCTGTGTGAGGACGTTGCAGAAGAGCACTGGGGGCACAGCGTTGCCCCGCAGTGATTCTTTTTTGGCAATTTCGTAGAGCCCGAGGAAGCCTGCGGAGAGCAGGCTGATGGTAATCCAGTGCATGCTGCGGTGGTTGGTTTAGAGCACCGCGCGGATGCGAGTGAGGAATTCTCGGTTGGTGGGGAAGCGTTCCATGGTGCGTGTGAGCTGTTCCATGGCTTCGACGGGATTGAGGCTGATGAGGCTGCGGCGGAGCATGGTGATGCCATCGAGCATATCAGCGGGGAGAATTTTCTCTTCGCGGCGTGTGCCGGAGCGAGTGATATCGATGGAGGGCCAGATGCGGCGGTCGGCGAGGTCGCGGCTGAGCATCATTTCCATGTTGCCGGTGCCCTTGAATTCCTGGAAGATGGCTTCGTCCATGCGGCTGCCGGTATCGATGAGAGCAGTGCCGCAGACGGTGAGTGAGCCACCTTCTTCGAAGCGTCGAGCCTGTCCGAAGAGCTTTTTGGGGATGTCAAGAGCGCGGATATCGAGTCCGCCGGTGCCGGTGCGTCCGGTGTTGCTGTGCTTGTTGAAGGCGCGCGCGAGCCGGGTGATGCTGTCGAGCAGGATGAAGACGTCTTTGCCTTCTTCGGCGAGTCGTTTGGCGCGTTCGATGATGAGGGTGGCGAGTCGGATGTGGCTTTCGACGTCGTTATCGAGCGATGAGGAGATGACTTCGCCTTTGACGAGTCGCCGCATTTCGGTGACTTCTTCGGGGCGTTCGTCGATGAGGAGCACCACGAGGTGGATTTCGGGGTGATTGACGCTGACGGCGTGAGCGATGTCCTGGAGGAGCATTGTTTTGCCTGTTCGCGGGGGTGCCACGAGCAGAGCGCGCTGACCTTTGCCGATGGGGCAGAGCAGATCCATGACGCGCATGGTGAGCGGCCTGGGGCCGGTTTCGAGTCGGATCTGTTCGAAGGGATTGATGGCGGTGAGGTCATCGAAGAGGCGGATTTTGGAATATTCGCCGGGGGTCATTCCGTCGATGAGTTCGATTTCATGGACGCGGGGACCGTGATGGTGGGAGCCGGCGCCGACCTGGGCACGAATGAGCACTCCTTCGCGGAGGCCATATTTTTCCATGAGCGCCGCGGGGACGAAGGGATTGTTATCGTCGGCGACGTAGTTCCGTTTGGGGTCACGGAGGAATCCGTAACCGCGGTGATGATGGACTTCGAGCACACCGTCGAAGGGGCCTTCGATGACCGGAGCGGGCGCGGCGCCGTAGGTGGGTTTGCGGGCCTGGGGACCGGGACCCTGATCACGGCCAAAGCCCTGACCGCGAGCACCCATGGGTTGGCCACCGCGGTTATCCGGGCCGCGGCGATTGCGGCCGCCACGTCGTGAACGCCCGCCTTCGAAACGGCCGAATTCGCGGCGACCTGGAGGACCATCGAAGCGAGGCGGCCCCTGGTCGCCACGCGGTTCACCGCGCGGTTCGAAACGTGGGCCAGCTTCACCGGGCGGTCGGTCGCCACCGCGGCGACGGCGACGGCGACGACGACGGCGACGACCGTCGCCGTCGCCAGGTTCACCTTCGGTCGGAGGACCGCCGGAAGATTCTTCGCGGCCGGCATCGTCGGCAGCGTCGTCTGCGCCGAAGAGCTGGTCACCCCAGTCGGCAAAGTCGTCTCGTTCGGACTGGTAGCGACCGGGTGATTCTGTTTCTGCGAGGCGGTCGGGGGATTCAGAGCGAGCGGGGGCGTCGGTATCGTCACGGTGACGGCGATCGCGGCGGGGGCCACGGTCGCGTTGCGGCGGGCGGCGTTCGGATCTTTCAGCCGTGGCGGGTTCGTCGTCACCAAAATCGAGATCGTCAGTGCTGAAGTACCGCATGCCGGTTTCGGCTTCGACGTCAGCGATCCTGCGTTCGAGCCGATTGGAGGTACGGGATCCGGATTCTTCGCCGCGGCTGGACGAGAGGGGAATTTTATCGACGGAGTCGTCGGTATCGGCAGAGGAATGTGCAGCCGGTGTGCGGCGAGAACCGCGGTCGAGCCGCGACCGGCGAGCAGGTCGGAGCGGAGATTCGGTTGATTCGGCGGGGCCGGACACTTCACGAGGAGCAGTGGGGGCCGAAGATGCTTCCGGGGCAGGCGGGTTGTCGGGAGCAGGCGGTGCTGATTCGGCGGCAGCGGCAGAGCGGCGTGGACGACGGGCGGGGCGTGGTTCACGAGCGGGGGCTGGCTCTGCTTCGAGTCCTGAGCCGAAGTCGTCGGAGGCCTCGGGGGCCGGGGCCGACGCCGGAGGCGCATCGTCGGTACGGCGCCGACGTGCGGGGGGTTTGGGTTCTTCGGCAGCAGATTCGGAACGGGCCGCTGCACGGCGGCGAGGACGCTGGCTGGTTCCTTCGGAATCGGAACGGCTGGTTGGCATATGTGAGCGAGATCCGGTAGTGCTGGGCCTGCAGAATCTGCGGCCGTAGGTAGGAAGTGCTCTGCAGGAGTCTGCAGAACGACAAGCGGTGGCAAGGCGACTGGTTTTAAGGAGGAAACCAGTGAGGAACCGTGGCCTGCAGGCACGGTCAGAACGAAACAACAAACTATCAGGACAGCATCACAGGCCTGAAAGTACCTGAATCAGACGGCGAAGGGAATCTGGCCGTCTCACTGACCCGAAATGGCGAAGACCATGCCGCCCGGAGCGGGGCTGCGACTTTGCGAACGCGTCGCAGAAATTCAGGATCACAAGAGCAACCGGCACGCGTGCCAGATTTGCTGGAATGAGTATTGACGGAAATACGGTGTCTGTCAATTGATCTTCGCCATCTTCAAACACATTTTTCGCCATCCTCCTTAAAAAACTGTTTTGACGATCACTCTGAAGCTGACGTCTCCGGTGCTCGATCGTGGAAAACTGCAGCAGTTTTCGCCGGTTTCCAGCAGACATGTTTCGGGGCTGCTGCCGAAATTCATCACCAGTGAATCGCTGGCCGGATAACACCCGCATGGTGGTCTGTGCTGATGGCGATGCCGTTGTCTGGATTCGTTTTTTTCGAGGTGACCGCATGCGTTCATGGAATCTGCGTCGCTGTGTTGCTGCTCTTTCCCTGTCATCTGCTTTGCTGGCCGGTACCGCAGTTGCTGACGAGCAGAAGGCTGCTGCATCGGCAGCCGAAGGTGCCGCTGCCGTACAGGCAGTCCCCGCCGCTCCAACAACCCCGGCAGAGCCTGCTCAGCAGCATGTTCACCGAGTTTCTCGCCGTCCGGCGAAGCAGACGTTTTTCCAGCGGGTGATGGAGCTGGAGCGTCGCAAGAATGCGTGGCTGATGCGGACCTTCCTGGGCCGCTGATCTGCCGGGCATTTGCCGGGCATTTGACAATATCAGACACAGCCGCCGTTCGTTGAACGGCGGCTGTGTTGATTTCAGCGGTCGCGATGTGAGTGTCCGCGGTGGGGCGGTCGGAAGGACTGCTGAAGGCGTGAGATGCGGAGCTGTTGACCGCCGACGCGGACGCGTCTGAGCAGATGGAAGATATCTTCGGGCATGCCTGCGGGCAGATCAACCGTGCTGTAATCGTCGTGAATTTCGATGCGGCCGATTCGGGAGCTGTCGAGCCCGGCTTCGTTGGCGATGGCCCCGACGATATTGCCTGGTTTGACTGCGTGAATATGCCCGACTTCCAGCCGAAATGTCTCCATGGCGGCATCGCGTCGGAAGGCTGGACGACGCTCTTCGGAGCGTCCGTCGGGGCGTCGTTCGGGGCGACCATCGGAGCGGTCACGGGAGCGGAACGGGGGTTCGCGACGGCCTGGCGGTCCGTTGTCGGGGCGTCCCCGAAAGTTGGGCGGTCCGCGCCGATCGCGAAACTCTGGTTCATCAAAATCAACATGTCTGAATTCGTCGCGCAGGAGCAGTGGTCGATCACCTGCGGCGAGCACTCCGAGGGCGCCGAGGACCTGTTCTTCGGTGAGTTCCGGGTGTTCTTTACGGAATTGCTGGAGGATGGACGCGAGCACTTCGTACTGGGGGTCGTTGAGAGCAGCGAGAATGCGTTCGTGGAACCGGATGACTCTCTGTTTGTTGATAACTCGGTTGTTAGGGAGCGGCATCGGTTCGATGGTCTGTCGCGTGGCTCGTTCGAGACTTTGCAGGAGACGTCGGCCGCGTGGGTGCATGAACAGAATGGCTTCGCCGCTGCGACCGGCTCGACCGGTGCGTCCAATCCGATGGACATAGGCTTCGCGATCTCGGGGCAGATCATAATTGATCACATGTGAGACGCGGCGAACATCAAGGCCGCGAGCTGCCACGTCTGTGGCGACCACGATACTGATTTGTCCGGACTTGAGCTGTTCGATGATGCGTTCGCGCTGGGCCTGAGCCATTTCGCCGTTGAGAGCAGCGGCGCGATGGCCGTTGCGGGAGAGCAGCTGTGCGAGTGGTTCTGTGGTGCCGCGGAGCTTGACGAAGATGATTGCAGCGTCGTAGGTTTCAGCTTCCAGGAGTCGCAGGAGGGCCGCTTCCTTTTGATCAGGCGCAGCGACCACGTAGCGCTGCCGGATGGTTTCTGCTGCTGCTGCGCGCTGTTGAATTTCAATATTCACGGGATCTCGCAGCTGCTGTTGCGCGATCTCTCGAACACCTTCCGGCATGGTGGCTGAAAACAGTGCTGTCTGACGTGAGGCCGGGAGCCGTTCGAGGATCCAGTCGACGCTTTCGGCGAAGCCCATGCGGAGCATTTCGTCGGCTTCGTCGAGCACCAGACAGCGGAGATTGTCGAACTTGAGCGATCCTCGATCCATGTGATCCATGACGCGACCTGGAGTACCCACGACCACGTGCACTCCGCGATTCAGCATACTGAACTGTGGCCCCATCGGCGCTCCGCCGTAGATGGCGAGCGCCTGCAGGCCCTGAAGGCCCGATGCGTAACGTTCGAATGCGGCGGTTGCCTGTAACGCCAGCTCTCGGGTGGGGACGAGGACCAGTACCTGCGGGCGGCGATTGGAAATGTCAATGTGATGGAGCAGCGGCAGGGCAAATGCAGCGGTCTTGCCGGAACCGGTTTGAGCCTGTCCGAGCAGGTCGCGGCCAGCCAGCAGGTGCGGGATGGTGCGTGCCTGGATGGGTGTCGGTGCCGGGTAGCCGGCTGTACGCACTGCGGCCAGGAGTGATTCAGACAGTCCGAGGTCTTCGAAGGAGGGCGAGTCGGCGGCGGGAGCAGCGAGAACGGAGGCCGTTCTGGGTGGGGAAGTGGTGTTGCCGGGATTTTTAATGGCGGCAGGCTGTGGTGATGGAGGGCTGATGTGAGTTGTGGTTGTGGGGGAAGTTGAATGGGCGGCGGCAGTTGTCGCGGCTGCGCTGGCGGCAGCCGCAGCCGCTGCCGCTGCTGCTGCTGCTGCCGCTGCTGCGGCAGCCGCTTTTCTGGCTTTTTTTGCAGCGGTCTTTGTGATGGCGGTCGTGTGTTCGGTGATGACGTGCGTGGTGAAGTCGCTGGTTGGGGGTATTTCAGTTTCGGGCGGGACAGAGCTTTGGATGTCGGCCTCATGGGGCGTGGGACGTGAGTCGTTCTCGGGGGGTGAGAGCGGCAGGTTGATCTCCGCAATCTGGTGTGGGTCAATGGTCTCGGAGGGCTGTTCGATGAACAGGTCCGGGGTGACGGTGACAGCGGAGTGGTCGGTGGTGGGGGCGACCTGATCGATTGCTGAATCGGGAAGCAGAGGAGATTCTGTGGTCATTGGATCTTGAGGGCTGGAGTTTGGGGGGCCGTGATGCGGTGTACGAGTCCATTAACCGTGAAAGATACCGTCACCAAAGTCGTGACTGGCGGCCGGCGGGGTGCGTCCGGATCCGTGTGATCGTGGGGAGGAGGATCGGCCCTGAGGGCGGGAGCGTTTTTCAGTTGGGCGTCGATCTGCAGTATTTTCTGAGTTGGGTTTGCCGGAATTTTGTCGGGGAGCGGGGCCATCACCGCGGGGGCGCTGGCTTTTGCGGCGACGATCGATTTGTTCTTCACGTCGGCGGGCTTCGTGACCCTGGAAGCGACGTGGCTGGCCAGGTTCGGGGGATTGTGCGTTTTCTGAGTGGGGTCGATCGCGACGGCGTGGCGAACGTTGTCGGCGGGGATTGTTGGAGGATTCTGAGGTGGAGCTATGATCGGCCGCGGTTGAGGTGCTGAGGTCGCAGCCTTCGAGCGATTGAGGGGCGATGGTGAAGCCGATGAGTTTTTCGATTGAGCGGAGCATTCGGCGTTCTTCGGGATCGCAGAGCGAAACTGCGGTGCCGGGAGTACCAGCGCGGCCGGCGCGGCCGATGCGGTGCACGTAGGTTTCTTCTTCGGTGGGCATATCGAAGTTGAAGACGTGTGAGACGGCATCGACGTCGATGCCGCGAGCAGCGATGTCGGTGGCGACGAGCACCGGGGGGGCGCTGCTGCGGAATTGCTCGAGAATTCGCAGGCGTTTGTTTTGGCTTTTGTTGGCGTGAATGGCGGCGGCGGTGAGTCCGGCGGTGGTGAGCTGCCGGACGATGCGATCGGCGCCGTGTTTCGTACGACTGAAAACGATGCAGCGGGATGGCACCAGCCGATCGATGAGGTGAATCAGGGCGCGGATCTTTTGTTTCTGGGGGACGATGGCCACGGACTGGGTGACGAGTTCTGTGGTTTTTTGTCTGGGTTCGATGGTGATGCTGACGGGATCCGTGAGCATGGAGTCGGCCAGTTCGCGGATTTCCGGCTTCATGGTTGCGGAAAACATGAGCGTTTGTCGGGCTTTGGGGACTTTCTGCAGGATTCTGCGGATGGCTGGGAAGAAGCCCATATCGAGCATTCGGTCGGCTTCGTCGAGGACGAGCACTTTGATGCTGTCGAGCGAGCAGTATCCCTGTTGCATGAGATCAAGGAGTCGGCCTGGGGTGGCCACGAGGATATCAACGCCGGATTGCAGAGCGCGGGTTTGGGGTTCCTGACCGACACCACCGTAAATCACAGCGATGCGTACACCGGATGAGGCGCCGTAGTCAGAGAAGCTGTCGCGAATCTGCAGAGCCAGTTCGCGGGTGCTGGCGAGCACCAGCACGCGAGGGGCTCGGGAGTGACCGCGTTTGGGGGAAGTTGCCTGATTTGCAGGAGTGATGTGCAGGCGATGAAGCAGGGGAAGCGCAAATGCGGCTGTTTTTCCCGTGCCGGTTTGAGCAATCCCGACGACGTCGCGACCTGCGAGCACCACCGGGATGGCCTGTTGCTGGATTGGAGTGGGAACGGAGTAGCCCTGAGCAGCCACGGCGCGCACGAGCGGATCGGCGAGCCCGAAGTCTCTGAAGTTCATGAACAGTCCTGGGTGAAGGTTGGAAACATTCCCAGAACTCAATGCCGAGAGACCTTCCGGCGTTTGGACTTGCCGGAGATTCCAATGCCTGGTGCTGGCAGCCGTTTTGACCGACGGAAATGCCGATCGACGAATCTGAATGCTTCATGGAGCCCGTTGATCGGCCAACAGTGACAGCCGGAATCGCAATGGGGAAATCGCATTGATTTCCACGCGGATCTGCTCACGGGACTGCTGAAGTATAGCGGGTGTTTGAGGAAGAGGTAGAGAAATGTGAGGAAAGCGGGGCGAGAATCGGAAAGTGGAATTCAGTGGGCCGGGAGATTGTCTCCAGATTGCTTCGGCAGTCTTCCAAAATGCCTCAGAATGCGGATGACCAGCAGCGCTGTTCCGCCCAGATGCACTGCAAGGCACACGAAAAACGGAAATTCCTCCAGCTTCCCTCCCCCGGAGTTGGCTCGAAACGTCAGATGGCTCAGGACGATCATCAATGCAGCCATCAGCCCGGCAATCCCAGCCATCGGAAGTCCCAGCCATTCCAGCGATGACTCACGACGCTCAGACGCCAACCAGTACTCCCGGTGGGGAATATTAATTAACTCATTGGGGATCCATCGCAGCATCCGCACAGTTCCCACCAGCAGCAGCGGAAAGAAGATCTGGAAACCGCCCAGCACCAGCACTGCGGATGTCCTTCCCATCCAGTCGTTCGGTTCACCTCCGGGCCCGAAATGGGTGGCCACCCGCTGCGGCAGACGCTGCCAATAGAACAGGTGCTGCACAACAGTGAAAAACATGTGGATGCAGCACACAGGCAAGACCCAGCGACGGAATGCTGAGCGGGTGACAGGAGTCAGGACGGTGATCATTCGAGTTTCCATGGGGGCCAGGGGTCGCGGAGTTTTTTCCAGCGTGGGGCGCCGGCAGCGAATTCGGTTTCCGTGATCAGGCAGGCATCGAGCGCTTGCTGGAGAGCTGTTTGTTCGAGCGGGCAGCCGATCAGCACCAGTTCCTGTCGGCGATCGCCAGTTTCTGCGTCCCAGATCTGTTCCAGCTCTGCACGTTCCACAGGATCCGGCGGCAGCGTATCTGGTGCGGAATCGGCCCACCAAACACCTCCGGGTTCCGCACTGATGACTGGTCCCGCCTGAGACCAGATGCCGGAGATCTGCGGTCGGCTGGCGAGCCAGAAGCAGCCTTTGGATCGCAGCAGGCTGCTGGTGAGCGGACTGGTGGTCCAGAATTCATGAAACCGTTGCGGGTGAAACGGCCGCCGCGCCCGGTAGACGAAACTGGAAATGCCGTATTTGTCTGTTTCACTCGCCACTTCTGCCCGGGGAACTGCCAGCCATTCACTGCTGCGTTCGGCCCATTCCATTTGGAACAGTCCGGTGTTGAGCAGTTCCAGAGGGTTGATCTGGCCGCGGGAGCATTCGAGGATCCGGGCGTCGGGGTTGAGCAGCTGCAGGAGTTGGCGGAGCTGTTTGAGCTGGGCGGAGTTGACGAGGTCAACCTTATTAATCACCAGCACATTGGCGAATTCCACCTGATCAGCGAGCAGAGGTGAAAGATCGCGGTCGTCATTTTCGTCCGCTTCGAGTCCTCGGTCGCGCAGTGCATCTTCAGAGCGGAAGTCGCGAAGAAACCCATCAGCATCCACGACCGTGACGAGGGTATCGAGACGGGCAGAGTCGGAGAGGCTGGTGCCGGAGTCGTCGGTGAAGCTGAAGGTTTCGGCAACCGGGAGTGGTTCGGCGATACCTGTGGATTCAATGATCAGGTAGTCGAAGCGACCTTCGCGGGCAAGCTGGGCGACTTCGCGGAGAAGATCTTCGCGGAGCGTGCAGCAGATGCAGCCGTTGGAGAGTTCGACGAGTTTGTCGTGGGTGCGGCTGAGCTGTGCGGGACCGCGGGTGATCTGCAAAGCGTCCACGTTGAGTTCGCTCATATCGTTCACCACAACGGCAGCTTTCAGCTGTCCGCGGTGCTGGAGGATGTGATTGAGCAGCGTGGTTTTGCCGGCGCCGAGGAATCCTGAGAGTACGGTAACGGGAAGCCTGGGCATAGCGGTGCCGGTTTGCGTTTCAGCGTTTGACGAAGAGTTTCCGGGCATTGATGATCAGTGATTTGTCTTCATCGAACTTTGCTGTGCCCTCAACCACCACCAGATCGAATTCCTTGAGATCAAATAACTGGCGAGCGTCGAGCTTGAGTGTTTTTCCGGATTCGTCGGTGAACTGGACTCTGGCCATCTGCACTTCGATGTCGCGTTTGCAGAAGGGGCAATCGTGGGGGTTATGCGTTTCATCGCCATCCTGATTGGTGGCATCAGTGACGACAAAGGCTGCCTGCCCGTCGGCAAACGGTGGAAAGTCTCCGGCGTTGATTCGGGCTCGCACGGTGACCTGAGCATCCGGCTGGAGCGCGGATTCATTCAGCCCCTTGTGGACTTCCGGAATCGGCCGCTCGCCTGGAGGAGGTGCTGTGACGACGTAACGAGATCGGGCAGCGGTGACGGCAGGGTCTTCAGAACTGCAGCCTGGGATGCAGGCGAACATCAGGAGCAGGCAGCAGAGCAGGTGGTGCGAGTTCATGGGGCGGTCTCCGGCGAGCTGAGTGCGGGGAGCAGGAAGGGTTGGGCCGGGTCGTGGAAAGCACCGGCCCTTGATGGAACAAGACAACCCCGCGACTACTCGGCTTTGGGAGCGTCAGCGGCGGGAGCCGCGTCGGCAGGTTTCTCGTCGGCAGGCTTTTCGTCGGCAGGTTTCTCGTCGGCAGGCTTTTCGTCGGCAGGCTTTTCGTCGGCAGCGGGGGCGGGTTCGGCGGCGGGAGGAGCTTCGCCGGAAGCGGCAGCTTTGATGCTTTTCAGAGCGTCATCGATGGAGGTTGAGACTTCGGTCCAGCCTTTGCCTTCGGTTCCGTGCATCGTTTTGTCGAGTTCGGCGTAGCCATCCATGAGAGTTTTGACGGCGGTTTCAATGGCAGCGACACGGTCTTCAGGGAGCTTTTCGTTTTTGGCGAGCGGTGTGAGTTCTTCGAGGACGTGTCCGATGTCGTGGAGTGCATCATGAGCATCGTCGGGTTTATCGGCCTTGAAGGCGGCGGCGATATCGGAGTGGAGTTCAGTGAGTTCGGTGATGGCTTCGGCGAGAGTTTCCGCGTGTGCGTGTTCGTGGGAGTGGTCTTCCTCGGCCTGAGTATTTTCGGGGGCTGTTTCCTGGCAGCCGGCAGTCAGGCTGAAGGAGAGGCATGCAAGCAGGCAGAGCTGCCAGGTGAGTGATCGCATGGGCTAACTTTCTGAAAACGTGTCGTGTCGGCTGTACGGAGCCGGCGGGAATCGTGTTGCAATTATATTCGGTTGTCCAGCTGTGGCTGTATCCCCGCCGTTGCCGAAAGCGGGGAATTCTCGATTGTCCTCGGAAATCCGAGGACGAAATTTCTGCGGATTCCGCGCCGGCGTACCTGATTTCACTTGACTTTAGTGGTGATGGGAAGGAGCACCGATGGCGACGATGCTGCCGGGTTTACCCCCGACGATGGTTTTCCCTTTTACCTGGAGGTCGTTAAGTGTGAGCACCCAGATTGTTCCATCGCCGGGATTGGTGATGACGGCATGGCGACCTTCGCTGTCACAGGCGATTGCGTGGTGACCGGAATGTCCCTCAACGCGGCTGGGTCCAACCGGGATTGACTGGAGAACGCGGGCATCCCGAAAGTCCCGATTGCGATCCGGATCGAGCTCGATGACGGTGAGCTGTTCCGGGGGGGCGTTGGCATCTGTGCCACCCTCAGTGCGGTCCTGAAACAGGAACACCAGCCGCCTGCCGCCGGCCGCGAGGACGACTTCGGGAGTGGTCAGGGCGAGCCCGTCAGTGACGGTGATTGGCAGCTTGACAACCTCAGGCTGAGCTTCTGCGGCGTTTATGAGGCACAGTGCGGACTGTTCTCCCTTGCCAGTTGTGAACAGCACCCAGTTGCGATGATTCACGAAGCCACCGGTTCGCAGTGGCTGCTGAGTTTCCGGGTCGGTTCCGAGCGGCAAATGGCGGACCTCGACGGACTCGGGAGTACTCGATGCATTCTCGTCGGCGGCAACCCAGCAGATGCCGTCGCGGGGAGCGAAGAACGCTTTGCCGGAATTCACGGTGGCACCGTGAATGACGCCACTGGGGAGTCGGATGGAGTAGGCGAGCGATTCAGCTGCCGGTCGCCTCAGATTCACCACGTCTACTCGACCCGCATGATCACCTTCTGCATCAATCCAGGTGGCATAGCAGACTTTGTTGGCGATGGCTGCGAGGGTAATATGGCGACCGCCACCGGTGAACGGGGCAGCGGCAGGCTGAGCATTGGATTTGCGGAAGTCGGCTGGGTTGAGAATCGAAAAGCCGTTGGCACCGTCGTTCGCCATAAAGAACTGCCCGTCATAGACGTACATATGGGCCGGGTTACCGCCTTCTGCTGAGATGCTGGTTGTCCTCACTGAAGGCAGCTGGGGGTAGGTCCAGTCAGAATGATTCCCGTGCGGAACCGCGCGGACACCGCTGTCAACTGCCACCCAGCCGCTCGCGCCAGTCTCTCCATTCTCGCCCTTCCGTCCCCGAACACTCGCCACAATCCAGCCTTCGTGGTGATCCATCTGTGCGAAATCCTGCTGGCCGGCTGTGAGCTTTGGGAAACCAGGCAGCGGTGCTGCTGTGATGGTCCACTTCTGTCCCCGAAAAACTTCGCCCCAGCACAGTGAACCAGCAGCGCGATCCTGCCAGACCAGACGCGTTACCCGCTCACCGTAATTCACCGGAGCCACTCGGCGCTGCTGAGCAACCGCGTGGCTGAGGCCGACCGAACAGAGTCCTGTTGTCAGTGCCGCGATGATCGCCATGCGTTTGCTGAAACAACGCCAGGCCGAGCTGACGTGTGAATGCTGAAACATAACCTGTCTCCAAAATCTGCTTGCTGATGAATGGATCTCATATTCTCCCCGGACGGGGAATGTCGTGCAAGAACAGTCAATCAGTCACGACTCCACGGAACGTCAGTACCAAAGTCCTGAAAAAACCGTCCTCCCTGCTTTCGAATCAACTGCCACCTCGACCCGCCCACTGCCGCTTGAGTCCAGATGAACAGGCGATCGGAACCAGTGGCGCGATAAACCAGCGGTTCGCCGGCCAGATCGGCACTGTCTGCGTAGCCAGGATGCTGCTCAAAGAAGACCTTCAGAACCTTCCAGTCGTCGTCAGCGGGGGTCAAAGTGCGAGTCCACGTGGTGCCGGAAAATGTCCATGAATCGGGTGCTTGAATGCTGTCCGCCGTGAGCGGATCGACGTCTTCATGGCCCGAAAGTCCGCATCCTGCGCTGACAGCCTGCATCAGCAGCACGATTCCGCATAATCTGTGCCTCATGAGTCTCACTCCTTCAAAAGTCGCTGGTGACCTGGCCATCACCGCGACCAAAGATGTTGCGAAACACCACAGCGTCCACGTTCTCGCTGACAAACCGTACGCTGCCATCGCAGAGCGACAGTTGAGCACCGCCGACGTGCTGGCTGCGGGGGCCTGAAATCACATCGCCATGATGGATCACATCGGGTGTACGGGAATTGGGAGTCAGAAATCCGTGAACAAGCGTCTGGTAACCCGTCGCAGAGATCCACGCGGCAGCCCGTCGGCCATCCCAGGCCGACGCCGTCGCCGCCAGCATCTGCTCGCCAGTAACGCTGCACGCTGCTCCCAGACTCACTCGCTTCATCTGTCGCTGTGGGTTCACCAGCGTTGCTGCGCTGGTGATGCGGTTTCCAAAGAGTCCTTCTGCCATCAGCACCGTGTTGCTGGTGCCGTCAGTCACGTCGCGAAAACGCGTATTCGATCCACGCCAGAACAGCCCGTCACTCTGCACTGAACAGTAAGTGTTGCCGGTTCCTGTGCCGCCGTTGAGCAGATAATTGCCGCCGGCCCAGCGGTAACCAAAGCCGTCCGTAAAGAACGGATCACCGGACTCACTGGGACAGAGCAGGACCGCCAGTGTCCTTCCGGCGACGGCTGACAGAGCCTGATTCACTTGTGGGTTCCACGGCAGCCCCACAAGCAGTGGCTGCCGGAAGTCGATGAGGCCATGCAGCGCGGATTGTTCGTGGTACGGCAGGAGCTGGGCCTGGGCAGAGTAGCCGTAGAGCGATCCGGTTGCCTGGAGCGGAAAGGAATTGTGCGCGTCGTGGTAATTGTGGGTGGCGAGAGCCAGTTGTTTCAGGTTGTTTTTGCACTGAGTCCTGCGGGCGGCCTCCCGTGCCTGCTGGACTGCAGGCAGAAGCAGCGCAACCAGAATCGCGATAATCGCGATGACGACAAGGAGTTCAATCAGAGTAAACCCGCGAAGGAAGCGACGGGATGCAAGGGACATAAGGGAGAATCCTTTGAAGCTGGATTGATAATCGGAGTAATCGATGAATCGACGGCTGAGCGAAGCGCAATCATCAGCTGTGTGCGCGGCGCTGTCCCGGTGCCTGCGAAGCCTCAGACGGACGTATCCGCAGCGACGGGCAGACTCTCAGGAAAAAAGAGGTATCCGCTCTGAAAAAATGAACGCGACCGTGGACAGCTCTCTTCCGGCTGTACAAGTCAATTCGCCTGGGAACTCAACAGGATCCGTTGCAGCTTGCTGTTATTGAATACCTGCGAGGGCGAGATTGTTTTTGCACGGCCGGTGAGCGGACGGAGGAGCCACGATGAGAACCCGCGTCAGCGCGCTGGGCTTGTTGCCGGACATGCGCGGGGCGGTCCGCGGGGCTGAGGCTGCAGGATGGCCGGCACAGCGAGCACCGGCAGAGTGGCAGGCGGATCCAGCCGCGTCAGCTGCGTGAAAAGCTGCAGACAGCAGATCACCGCGGGGACGCGAGGTGCCGTGAGTACATCACAGATCGGGCAATTCTCGCAGTTGTGATGTGAACGGGAGTCCGAGGTCGAAGGCTTTTCAGATTTGCCACAACCTTCTTTTCCGCAGCAATGATGAGCAGTCGCGTGGGATGTTGAAGTGGCGTGAGAGTAATCGAAACACGCGTGCAGCTGAGGCGCAAGTGCAGGCTGCAAAAGAATCTGCAAGAGTTGCAGATGCAATATAATTGCATTTATTGGAGTGCGCATAGGAAGCATCAAGCAGGACCAGGTCGCGTGACAGACCAAAGTATGATAACGGCATTCTCACGGTGTCAAGACTTCTGCGGCGAAAAATCAAATAACCGATATCCCGGCCATGAAACACCGATATCCGCGGTTACTTCCAAAGTTCGAAGATTCGCACCCAGCCGCAGAAGCCGGTGACTCCCGAAAACACCAGCGACAGCCCCATGAACACTGTGAGCCAAAAGCCGATTGCGGCAAGGGATGGTTCCAGCATCAGCAGGCTGCTGATCAGCACCAGCAGACCGTTAGCGATCCGAGCACATCGTTCGAGTTCTGTCATGGCGGTTGTTTGCACCAAATCCGGAGCATCACCCAATGAGTTCCTCCACCACCTTGCCGTGCACGTCCGTGAGTCGGAAATCGCGACCGGCGTAGCGATAGGTGAACTGTTCGTGATCAAAGCCGATGAGCTTCAGGAGTGTGGCATGGAGGTCGTGGACGTGCACGGGTTTTTCGACAGCTTTGAAGCCAAATTCATCGGTAGCTCCGTGAACATAGCCGCCGCGTGCTCCACCGCCGGCAAGCCACATAGTAAAGCCCCAGTGATTGTGGTCGCGGCCGTTGATCTTGCCGGCGTTTGAACCTTTCTGCGGCAGCTCGACGGTGGGTGTGCGACCGAATTCGCCGCCCCAGATCACGAGTGTTTCTTCGAGCATACCGCGCTGTTTCAGGTCGGTCAGCAAGGCGCCGATGGCCTGATCGCACTGTTTTGCGAGCCTCGCGTGATTGACGGCGATGTCGTCGTGGTTGTCCCAGGGCTGGCCGGCACCGTGCCACACCTGTACGAATCGCACGCCACGTTCCACCAGACGGCGAGCCGTGAGAATCTGTCGGGCCTGAACGCCGTCACCATACATCTCCTGAATGTGCTTCGGCTCCCGACTGACATCGAATGCGTCCGCAGCTTCCGACTGCATTCGCCATGCGAGTTCCATCGACTGAATGCGGGCTTCCAGCTGAGCGTCCCCGGGACGCTCCTGCTGGTGGCGTTGATTGAGCATTCGCAGGAGATTCAGCTGCTGCAGCTGTTCGGCGGGAGTGATTCGATCGTTGCGGACGTTTTCGATGAGTTTTTCAAGGCTGGTGTGCTGAGTATCCACGTAGGTGCCCTGGAAGACGCCGGGGAGGAATCCGCACTGCCAGTTCTGTGATTCCTGAATCGGGTAGCCGCCGGGACACATCGCCACGAAACCCGGCAGGTTCTGATTTTCGGTACCTAGTCCCCACGTCAGCCATGAGCCCATGCTTGGCCGAACCAGCCTCGCTTCTCCACAATTCATCAGCAGCAGCGAGGGTTCATGATTGGGAACGTTTGCGTGCATCGAACGAATGATGCACATGTCGTCAACGTGCTGAGCTGTGTGCGGGAAGAGATCGCTGACTTCAATTCCGCTTTGGCCATGTCGATGGAAGCGCCACGGAGATGGAAACAGCGCTCCGGTCGGACGCTCTGTCTTCAGATTCCCGCCGGACAAGAGTTCTCCGCCGCGCTGCTGCAGTTCCGGTTTTGGATCAAACGAGTCCACATGTGATGGGCCGCCGTTCATGAACAGGTGAATGATGTGCTTCACCTTCGAAGGGAACTGTGCCGGACGCGGCTGCATCGGATTCAACGGTTCCCGCTCGGAACCTCGCAGCTGTTCGGTTCGCAGCATTTCCGCAAGTGCGACGGCACCGAAACCCATGCCGCACTGTGCCAGCATTCCGCGTCGGCCAATCGCTGCCGGGCCATTACCCTGTCCGACGAATGGCAGCCGACCTGTTTGCTCGTTCTTCATCGCAGCAATCCCGTCTTTTCAGCTAATCCACAAAAGAGAATTCGTTTGTCATGAGCAGAGTATGTGCCAGCTGCGCCCACGCGTCCTGACGTGGCGCGGCTACTTCCCGAAAATCTTCATCAGACTTCCACACTCGCGGAGCTCCTGTGCCCATCGACTGAGAGACCACAAACCGGCTGCCAAACGTGTCGTGCGACGGTCCCCCTGCACAGTCCGCCACGAAATCCAGCCAGTCGCCTGCCTGCAGTTCAATGGCCGGTACGGCAAGCGGTTGAGTTCCGTTGTGCACGGACACATCCGCAAGCACTCGACCGCCCGGTGCCACAACCCGCATGCGAATCCCGTCACCCTGCTCGTTTGCATGACTGATCACACCATGAACCAGCACCCGACAGGTTCGTTCGGTTCGCCAGCGACGAATGGCACAATGTTCCAGACTGCGACCAGTGTGACCGCCGGTTTTGTTGAGAAACACATAGCCGAGTTGCGGGTCCGGCAGCTGTTCGCCGTACTGCAGCCGGCCCTCCCGTACAGTTCGCAGCGGCTGAAAATTTCGCACCACACTTTCGGACTCCACCAGCTCACCAAAGCCATAGTTCCAGCCCTCAGCTTCACCGCTTCCCTGCAGCTGCTGCAGTTGATTCACAAGGATCAGGGCCGCTGCCTGCTCGTCTGCCGTTGGCCTCCGCAGCAGCACAAGCTGGAACAGGCGTTCAATTCGTGATTCCGGGGTGACCTTCGCGGCGTTCTCCGGGGCAGGACCGGCAGAAGCAGCGGCAATCTCACCGGCCCGATTCATCACAAATGCATTGTTCAAATAATACAGTCCCTGCTGAGGTACTGTGGTCTGATAGCGACGTGGTGCATGAGTGTCGGGACTGGCAAAATCAAACGTGCGGAACAACCCCGGCAGATTCTGCCGATCAATCTTTGCGTAGATGGCCCGCCGCAGGACATTCGGATCAGCAGCCAAATCAGCCGATGGACCGCCAATCGTTCGGTCCAGCCGGCCAGCTGCACACAGGGCTGCATCCCGCTGGGATTCAAAATCCAGACGCAGACGATTCATGCGGGCATACAGACGGTTCTCAGGGTCCTTCACTTCGGCATCAGGCCGTCGATCCGATCGCTGACGCCATGACTGCGACAGCACGATGCTGCGGATCAGCCGCTTTTGCGACCAGCCGTGTTCGATCCAGTCGCGTGCCAGCCAATCCAGCAGTTCCGGGTGCGTCGGTGGCTCCGTGCGAACTCCAAAGTCACTAGGCGTTTCCACCAGCCCGCGGCCCCAGAGCTGCATCCAGATGCGGTTGACGGCTACACGGGCTGTGAGCGGATTTCGGGGATCCGTGATGGCTGCCGCAAGTTCCAGACGACCGCTGCCATCCCTGAAAGCCGCAGCATTGTCGCCAGCCAGAGCGGAAAGAAATCGACGCGGCACCGCGGCTCCCCGATTTGCCGGATTGCCGCGAACGAAAATGACCGGCTCCACCGGCTGAGGTCTGTCCACCAGTCGCAGTGTGGATGGTTCGTTTTTGGGTTCGTCCGAGGATGCAAACACGCCGTAGAGCGAGTAGTAATCGGCTGCTGGAATCGGATCGTATTTATGGTCGTGACACCGGGCACAGGCAACTGTTAATCCCAGAAGACCGCGAGTAACCAGGTCGATGCGGTCATCGATGATGTCGTGCGGGTTGTTCAGAAACCGGCGGCCCAGAGTCAGAAAGCCCATGGCCGCAAGCTGCTCCGGGTTTTCTGCTCCTGGAAGCCGATCGGCCGCCAGCTGTCGCCGAACAAATTCATCCCATCCCATGTCAGAATTCAGCGACCGAATGACCCATTCACGGTAACGCCATGCGTCTTTGTAGTCGCGGTCTTCCATGAAGACGTAGCCGCGAGTATCGGCGTAGCGGGCGAGGTCCAGCCAGTAGCGGCCCCAGCGTTCGCCGTAGTGTGGCGAAGAAAGCAGGCGATCCACGTACGCTGCGTACCATGCCTCCCAGCTGCCTGCCGCGGCCGCGGCCTCACCCTGCTGCACGTCCTCACGCTCCGGAGGTAAGCCTGTGACGGCGATCGCCAGACGCCGCACCAGCACCTGCGGTGAAGCTTCAGGGGAACGCTGCAGCCCCTCCGCCCGCAGTTTCTGATCAATCAGAAAATCAACCACGCTCGTTGCCGGATCATGCGCAGACAGGTCGGGCTCAGCCAGCGGCTGAAAGGCCCAGTGCTGTCGCCAGCGTTCCAGACGCCGCTTCGCTTCGCCCTCCAGATCCGCAGTGTCGGGCCACGGTGCGCCAGCCTGAATCCAGTCGTGAACCGCCTGACGCTGTTCTTCGGGAAGTCGCCCTGACGGCGGCATCGCGATGTCATCTTCCGCGTGCTGCAGCACCTGAAAAACACGGCTGCGGACAGGATCGCCAGGGACAATCAGCGGCTGATCACCCGCCTTGCCCTCGAACACATCCCGGCGACGATCCAGACGCACACCGTGCTCCTGCTTCGTCGGTCCGTGACACTCAATACATCGCTCCAGAAGCAGTGGTCGAATTGCTTTCTCGAAGGCTTCTTCACCATCCGCCCTCGCAAAGCCAGCCGCGCTGCTGACAACGACTTCAACCAGCAGCCAAACGGCCACCACCAGCCGGTTACGAAAAAAACGGCCGACACGCAGACGGAAGGAATCAAATGGAAGATACGAATTGAGGCAGCGCATTTGGAAAACCAGGGAAGTAAGGCAGTTTTCGGTTTTCAGTGGTCAGTGGTGATTGTGCTGTCTGTCGCACGTCCGTCGCGAAAGACTGAAGGAACCACCGGCGAAACAGCAGACCGCTGACCAACTCTCCCATTCTCTCGACCTGCGGGCGGAAAATCCGAGCGAATTCACTCTGAAAGGAGCGAATCACCAAAGTCGGTAATTGGAAAAATCGGCGTGGATTATCGTTGCGACAGATTCGACCGTCGATCTCTGACACGACTTACCAATACAGACCTCCGGAAAGTTTTCCTCCCGGAAGTCAGGTTCAGCATCAGTGATTGAATGAGAACAAATGCCGCTGATGGTTGATGCAAATTCCGGGGGCCTGTCCCTGGCATGGCGAAACAGAGTTAAGGACACCTGATTTTGTTCTTTGGCTCCGCTTCACCGTGACAAGGCGTGCGGGGGATGTCAATCCCCGGTTACGGTACGCACGACCTCAAAGTGCGTGGCACCTGCAGCGAAAATCTCAGAGATTTTACTGGTATCCGCATCATCTGGTATGGCACCGGGGACAGTCCCCGCGGG
>JBJTOP010000393.1:0-26565 GCA_046074645.1 Planctomycetaceae bacterium
GTGTCGCGCGGGCACCTTTGGTGCGAAACATAGCCGGGGGCTTCCGCCCGACCGCTCAGCCGCATGGCGGCAGCCTGCGGGCAAAACGACCGCTGCAAACGCTTCACCAGCGCGCTCGCCAGCGTGGGCACCTTTGGTGCGAAACATAGCCGGGGGCTTCCGCCCGACCGCTCGCAAACTCAGCCGCATGGCGGCAGCCTGCGGGCAAACGGCCGCTGCAAACGCTCCACCAGCGCGCTCGCCAGCGCGGGCACCTTTGGTGCGAAACACAGCCGGGGGCTTCCGCCCGACCGCTCGCATTTACTGCAGTCCCAGCAGCCACGCGAGGTTGGTGGGTGATGGCGGTCCGAAGCGGGGTTCGAGGGAGACGCCGACGCCGACGTTGTCTTTGCTGACGTCGATACCGAATCCGAAGTGCAGGATCCAGTCGAGTCCGACGCGGGACATGGTCAGTGAGGTTCCGCGAGCCTGACTTTCTGCGATATCATAGGCGACAGAGGCGGTGGAGATCCATTTGGGGCTCATCTGGTAGCTGTAGCTGCCGACGAGTGTCTGGCTTTTGAGGAATCGGCCGGCGTTGACTTCGCGGAAGCCGGCATAGAGGCTGCCGCGGAGACTGCGCTGGGTGAGGATTCCGACGCTCCATGTGCGGCCGGCATTATCGAAGATATCGAAGGAGGAATCGGTGAGGAGGCTGGTGCGATCGCTGAAGTTCCAGCGATAGTGATTGTAGAAGAGCCCGAAGTCTTCACCGAAGTTATCGCGATCTGCCTGGGGGAAGAAGGTCAGGCCATAGTCCCAGGTCATCCAGTCTCGAATGCGTGGGTTATCGGCGGGACCGGCTTTGGTTTGGAGTCGGTCGCGGAAGCTGATTCGGAGGGTTTGCAGGTTGTCGGCGACTTCGTGCCATGGAGCGCTGGTCCAGAGAGCAGCCCCGCTGCGGAGTGCGTAGTTGCGTGGATTGAACTGTGCGGGAATCGCACCCGGAAAGATTTGTGTGGGCAGTGTGTAGCGTGAGCGAAAGCGTTCCTGCGAGTTTTCGTCGATTTCATTGTACTGCGGAATGTCATTGAGGCTTCGGGACGAATCCGTCCACGCGTATTCAAGCATGGCGTCGTGACGATGTGCGAGGCCATTGACACCGAGGGTGGCGCTGCGGATGAAGGGAAACAGTTTTGTGGCGGTCAGGCGAGCACGAACGCCCGCATTGGCCATCCAGCGTTCCATGGATGCATCTGTGAATCCTTGTTCCCAATAGGCTGCTTCACCGCCGACGAAGGGTTCCAGAGTGATTGGCCCCATGTTAACCGGCGCTGCCAGTTCGTGGCGGGTCATGGCAACGGTACCGGACGCGTTGGTGAGGTACGGGAGTCCTGCCGGAGTCATGGGATCCAGCGGATCGGTGGGTGCCTGGAGTGGCTGCAGGTCTGCATAGCCGACGCTGGAGTGCTGATTCCAGTAAACGAGGCCACCGAAGAGTGGCTGCGAAAACGTGGACAGATCAGCTTTCGGCAGCCACTGAGTATTGGCTTCGAAGCCACTGAGATCTCCGCGTCCCCAGAGCATTCCGGACCATGCGCCGAGATCCTTTCGGAGTCCCAGAACTGTTTCGACGTCTTTTTCGGAATCGAAGCGATTTTCGTGGTATTGTTCGAGATAATTGCGGTCGGAAAGGAAGCCAATTTCGCCGAAGAGCAGTCCGTCCGCAGGAAGTTCCTGGCGATGTCGCCAGACGGCTTCGCCGCGGTTGTTGCTTTCGGGATCCAGCCGTCTGCGATCGAGGCCAAGATTATCGCGAGCGTCGTCGTACTGATAATAGAGTGTCCCGCCACCCTGCCACGCGCCTGCTGAATTTTCGCCGCGATATTCCCCGCGAATCCCTGCACCCGGACCGCGACGACTGCGGTAGTCCGCCAGCAGGTCCCAGCGCTGTCCGGGCTGACGCGGCAGTCCCAGCAGTTTTCGCAGATCCCACACCGTATTCACCTGCAGCCCAAAGATGCGATCCTGGCTGAGTGTGACGCTGCGGATCGGTATTCCGGGATCTTCTGCCGGACCGCTCACCCTGGGAAGGTACAGGACCGGAGTATCACCGAGCACGAGCTGGTTGTTGAGACTTGTGATCCATGTGGCGTTGCCGAACACCTGCTGACCGGAAAGCGGGTCGATGCCGGTAAACATCGACGGTCCCTGTTCCACGAAAACATCGCTGGCCCGCAGTCGATATCCCGGTTTCCCGTAGGGGCTGGTGGTGGCCCAGGCATTCTGCACGTGAAAGCGGTCGCGGCTGAGCTGTCGCATGCGTTCTCCGCGAATGCGGAAGTCACCGCCAGTGGTTGGTACGAAGGCTCTGAGTTCCGCATTGAGCAGCAGTGCGCGATTGCCGGCTGCATCAAAGAAGCCATGCGTTGCGGTGATCGAATTCTGACCCTGACGGATGACGATGTTGCCTTCCAGATACACCTGAAATCGCGCATCAGCCGGCTGCACCACAGTGCTGCCTGCTTCGAGCGCATCGGATTCGCCACCCTGAGTCCAGATCACCACTCGATCGGCTGAAAGGTCAACGAGTCCCGGAGCCAGATCGGTTCCACCAACCGGGGCATCGAGGCCATCCACAAGCACGTTGACGCCACCGGTGACCACCGTGACGCGTTCTTCCGGGACGGTGTCCGGAGTCGTGGATGACTCCACACGGAGCGGAGTTCCGGAGCGCGGCCGAATCTGGACTCGCCGTGAACCCGCCGCAGGCCCGGGATTCGGGAGCGACTGTACGGGTGGTGAGAAAACGTCGTTCGGAGATTGCAGGCTGGCGGTTGTGGCTTCTCCACGGTCGCCCGGGTAAAGCCGTGCAAGTGCTCGTCTCAGCAGTGGATGGTCACTGGAACCGGACTCAGCCGAATCCTGAATCTCGAATTGAGGCGCGGCGGCGGATTCCAGCCGGAAGGCCATCGCACCCGCCGCACGCTGACCGGTTCTGGAAGTCAGTGTCAGGTCTTCGCCATACACCGCCGTGTCAAAACCCGATCCCGTGCGGGCGATGAAATACGCCATCCGAGAACCGGTGAAGGACAGGTCACCCTGAACGAGTGACACGCGGCCCACGACGAGGTGCACTTCCATCCCATCAAACCGCAGCACCTCCTCGTAAAGGCCTCGCACTGTGATCGCAGCGGCGGAGTCTTCGGTGTAGCTCTCTGCCGGCGACACCATGGCTGCCGCTTCCTGTCCGCGCGCGGACTCGTTCGGCAGCCCGGTAAGGACGGCAGACAGGAGCATCAGCACAGTGCAGGACATCCGAGGCGGACGCATTCACTCGCAGTCTGAGGAAATGGGGAATTCAGGCTGAACAGGAAGTTTCAATCGCGAGTTCGTTGGGGGGAAACAGACATTCAAAGTGGCCAGCAGGGGCTTGAAGCGGCAGACTATAGGCCGGACAGCAAAAAGGGGTCAATATGGTGTCTCAGGGCTGGACAGAATCCGACGCTGATGGTTAACTGTCTGAATTGCCCACCTTTCCCCGTTCAGTCCCGCCGGGGAACTACTGATCAAAGTCAAGACAGTGCGAAACCGCGGCTGTCCGGAGTTCAACTGCCGCTTTCGTATTTCCGCGTCTCTGAAGGGGATTGCCGTGACGGCTGTTCAAACACCGCTGTTGTCATCCATCATCAGCCGTCGCGGATTGCTGGACATTGGGCGACTGGCGGTTGGTGGTGTGTCGCTTTCGCAGGTGATGGGTCTGCGTCGGGCGGCGGGGGCAGTGGCGGGGGCGGGGGTGCGACCGCAGAAGTCCGTCATTCTGTTGTGGATGGCGGGCGGTCCGTCGCACATCGATATGGTGGACATGAAACCGGAGGCATCTTCAGAGGTGCGAGGACCGTTTCAGCCGATTGCCACGTCCCTGCCGGGTCTTGAAGTCTGCGATCTGCTCCCGGGGCACGCTCGAGTTGCACGGCATCTGACGGTCATTCGATCGCTGACGCACACATGGAGCGTTCACGATGATGCTCAGCATCTTGTGCAGACTGGCTACCCCCAGCTGAACGCTCGTCAGGCCGGCCAGCAGCATCCGTGTCAGGGTTCGGTGGTTTCGTGGAGTCGTGGCACAGGTGGATCCTCGGGGCTACCGGCCTATTTGTGTATTCCGGAAGACTATCGGACTCACGTGGGCTTCTACCAAACGGCGGCTTTCTTAAGTGCGCGACATAACGCGTTGAACGCCGGTGGTGATCCGGAGCTGGGCAATTATCGGCCACCGGCGTTTGAGTTGCCGGCAGGTGTGAGCCGCGGTCGGTTTGAAGATCGTCGGTCGCTGACCGCGGCGCTCGATCGCTTCCCTGCTCAGGCCGGTTTTCCTGCGGCACTTCAGGATGCTCTGGACGTCCAGCAGCAGGCGGCCGAGCTGGTGGCTGGCGAATCTGCCCGAGCGGCCTTTGATCTGTCGGGGGAATCGGCACAGTTGCGGGAGCGATACGGTCGGCATGCATGGGGTCGCTACATGCTGATGGCTCGCCGGCTGATTGAAGCAGGAGCCGGATTCGTCACGGTGAATCTGTATGAAAAGGATGTGGACTGGTGGGACGACCATTACACGATAGAGAGCAATCTTCGGCGGCGGCTGCCGATCTTTGATCAGGCATTTGCGGCGTTGATCGAAGACCTGCAGGATCGAGGACTGCAGGAGGATGTGCTGGTAGTGGCCTGTGGTGAATTCGGCCGCACTCCGCGGATTGATTCGGGGGCCGGTCGCGGGCACTGGCCCCGCGCCATGCACGCAGTGCTCAGCGGTGGCGGTCTGCGTACCGGCCAGATTATTGGCAGCACCACTCGGGACGGCGGTGAACCGGCCAGCCGACCGCTCTCGCCAGGCGATCTTCTGGCCAGCATTTATCGTGTTGTGGGAGTGGATCCGGGGCTTGTCATTCCCGATCGTCAGCAACGGCCCGTGCCGGTACTTGCAGAAGGCGAGCCAATTCGAGAACTCTTCTAAATCCCGTCGTCGTCGCGCGACAGCCGGCAAAGCGGACTTCCCAGTTCAAAGTTGCGACAGGCCTGGGGGCGGTAGTCGTAGTGGCGGCAGAGGAGCGTGGCGGGATCAAACCAGACGCACGGAAGCAGCTCAAACTGTTCGTCGCGGCGAATGCGTTCGCGGACAGGTTCAAGCATCCATGCAGGCACGTTCCAGAACGCTTCTTCACCCGGCTCGAATGGGGGCACCGGAGTGCGTCGGCAGCACGCGCCGCAGCCTTCACAGGAGAGAATTGGCGGGAGTGGCTTTGCCATACAGCAGTTCCGTTGAATCAGCGCCGTCCACGCGGCGGACCAGAACGGTCGCGGGCCAGCGGCAGGAGCGCCTGGGCTGCCAAATAAAGCACCACTGGCGCGATCCAGAGGATGCGGGCAACCTGCCAGAACCAGTCGGGCAGGTCAAGCAGCTGACCGGCGATCAGCAGTGCCACCGCACTGAACATCAGCCATGTGAGCACACCACAGCCCAGGGCCGTCATCTGGCTCTTGAACACACTGCGTTCAGTACCCGCGTCGAAGTGCACATCCACCGTGCGACGACGACGCAGCGATTTGCCGGCGGCTTCAGCCAGTTCAAGAGTCATCGAACAGGCATCAAGCCATGGCTGACACCGTGAACGGTCTTCGCAGAACCAGCGAATCCGCGGCAGCAGCGGAACGGAACCCGCCACTCCCAGCGAAAAGTCCCGCGTCTCACCAGTCGTCAGCACGGCACGCAGCGTCCCGCCGGAAAGATTGCCGGGACGCAGTGTGAGCGTTGCGGGGGGCAGAGGGAATTCAGCCTCCGGCTGCGTCCCCAGCGTGATCAAACGCGAAAGCAGAATTCCCCCCGGAGCTGCTGAATCGAGGCAGGTCACCTGGGAATAACGGAAACCAGATGCCGAGAGCACATCAAGTCCCGTTCGTGTGGCGTACGCCAGACTCTCTGACGAATCACCGACAAAGTTCATCTCCAAAAGCAGCTGCCGAACATCAGTGCGCGAAAGCCCAAGATCGAGGGCGGATGCAGAGAGATCCGCGATCAACCAGCGACCCGCCACGGGAACCACGGCCGCACGGCATTCATCAGCAATCAGCTGCAGTTCGAAAACCAAAGCCGGTGAAGCATTCGTCAGCGGAAGCATCACCACCACATGACGCTCGGCCTGCACCGCGGCACGAGTCAGCCGGAGAATCTCTTCGGGGTCATCGAGCGAAAGAATCACGGTGTCAATGTTCGGCAGCAGCAACGCGTCCTCTACGGAATCCGTCTGTCGCAACGCTACGCGCCCCGCCGCCTGCTGCAGCAGAGGCCCCGAAATCGCACTCCCCACCAGCGCAGCATCCCCCGCCCCCTGCAACTCTTCCAGCAGAGGCCAAACAGAAACACTGGATCCGATCAGAGCAAATCTCATGAACTGTCCGGAAGGGGGAAGGCTGTGAGGATGAGAAACAAAGGAGCAGGAACGAGGAGCCAGGTGCGTGCGAGCCACAGTCAGCCAGCGACCACAGACCACAAACAACAGACCACAAACAACAGACAAACCCCTTACGCAGCACCGAGTCCTGTCATTCGTCTCCATGCGCTGAGTTGTCCGAGATGCATCATCATATGACCGCCGCAGTAGAAGGCGTGCATGGAACCGAGAGTGGGAAAGAGTTCAGCAAGTCGACCGGGGTTGGGATTGGGTTTTTGGAAGGCGTCATCCGCTGCGGCTCGGAGAGCGGCGCTGGCGGCCCGGTAGCCACTGAAGTAGACGTCGATAACAGCCTGCATGGGCGGGTAGAGTGTTCCAGTGGGGTCATCGGCACATTTGGCGTCTTTGGAAAACGCGGATTGAAAGGCTTCGGGCACAGCAGAAACGGGCTGTCCGAGGTCGCCGATGATTCGGGGAGCGTAAAGTGCGAGATGACCGAGAACGAAGGCGGGGTGGTTGGAATCGACTGACTGACCACCGGGGGCCGCGAAGCGGGCGAACTGATCCGCGGGAATATCCTTGAGCAGTCGTTCGGTATAGCCGAGGCAGAGATCGAGGGAGTCAGCGATGATGTTTCCGAGTGAACGTTCCATGGGATGT
The DNA here is from genome assembly GCA_046074645.1 of Planctomycetaceae bacterium. Taxonomy (GTDB): domain Bacteria; phylum Planctomycetota; class Planctomycetia; order Planctomycetales; family Planctomycetaceae; genus SXXK01. Next base: position 7,086 of record JBJTOP010000393.1, read on the forward strand.
TCCTGATGGTGGGGGACTGGCAAGGGCAACGTGGCCGGAGGCGGGAACGGAATTGCCCGTTCCGCGGGAATTCTAGTGGGGTTGCCGGAGAAATCCGCTGCGGCGGACGACGTGGGCAGGAAATTCCCGCGCGACACGACGCCTGTCGCGGGGCCCGTTTGCAGGTAAACCCGATGGGTACATTTTATTTCTCAATCGGTCCACAGCGGAATCGACTGTTTTTTGAGTTTTTAGGGTTGTTTCAACACAACTGCAGGGAATCGGCGCCGTCGCGGTCCGGTTTTTCTGGCGGTCTGTATGGCAACGCGATATTCTCCGTGGTTTCGGTTTTTCGGGGTTCCACTGGATGAAGTCATGTTTCTTCTGATCCTTGCCGCTGGTGGCATCTCACTGGGGCTCTGGCACCAAACCTTCGGCCTGGGCGACCTGGGTATTGTCGGGTTGCTGGTGTTGCTGGAGGGCGTGTTGTCAATCGACAACGCGCTCGTGCTTGGTTTGCTGGCGCGGCGGGTACCAAAGCACCTGCAAAAGCGAGCATTGACCTACGGACTTGTGGGCGCTGTGGTGTTTCGGATTCTGGCAGTGGCGATGGCCGCTTATCTGCTGCAGTGGCGAATTGTGAAACTGCTGGGTGGCGGATACCTGATTTTCATCGCGGTAAAGCATCTGTTCTTTGAATCAAAGGAACAACAGGAGGAAGTGCTGTCGGTGGATGCTGCCGGAGAACCCCAGCTGCGGCTGGCCAGTGGCGGCCCGTTGTCTCCCGAACAGGAACTGGTGGAAATTCAGGAACGCATCCCGATTCCGCTCCCTGAAGACATCCAGCAGCCTGTCGCCCAGCGGTCTCAGTCAAGCGGCAACTTCTGGAAGACGGTGGCGGTCATCGAGCTGACAGATATCGCGTTTGCTGTGGATTCCATCCTTGCGGCAATCGCCATGGTGGGATCAAAACCAGACAACCACCCCGCTGATGCTCCGCACCCCAAGCTCTGGGTCGTAATCGCCGGTGGAATCATCGGACTGATGCTCATGCGGGTCGCAGCGGCCATGTTTATTCGGCTGCTGGAAAAGTTCCCGCGTTTCGAAGTCGCCGCTTATCTGCTGGTGATCGTCATCGGCATGAAACTGCTGGTGGACTGGGGCTTCAACTATGAAGGCAGTCCCTACGAAGTCGATTTCCACAGTTACCGGACTCCGGAATTCTGGATCTTCTGGATTTCCATGATTGTTGGACTTGGTGTGGGATTTCTGCCAAAGAAACCGGCAACGGATTCTGCGGGTGGAACGGCGGGCCCGTGAAACTTCGCCGAATCCCCGAAGACTTTCAGGTCGATGAGCTCACTGCACCGCTCAGCAGCGGTGGTCCATTCGCCCTGTATCGACTTACCAAAACCTCCATCGGCACTCCGGAAGCCATTCAGGCTATCGTGCAGCGCTGGAATGTGCATCGCAAGCGGCTCAGCTATGGCGGTCTCAAGGATCGTCACGCAGTCACCACACAATACCTCACCATCCACAACGGTCCCCGAAAGTCCCTGCAGCAGAAATCGCTGCAGCTGGAATACGTGGGCCAGACTGCCGTGGCGTTCACTGCGGCCGAGATCACAGGCAACCGCTTTCGACTGACGCTGCGGGATCTGACAGCCGCCGCAGCTGCTCAGATTCTTTCGCAGTTCGCCACGGCAGCCCGGACCGGCATTCCCAATTACTTCGATGACCAGCGATTCGGATCTCTGGGACAATCCGGCGAATGGATCGCTCGCTCGTGGTGCCGCGGGGACTGGGAACGAGCGGTCTGGCTGGCGATGGCGGATCCGCATCCCAACGATCCGGCGGACGAACGTCGTCAGAAACAAATTCTGCGAGACAACTGGGGGAAATGGCCTGAATGCCAGTCGCTGCTGGAACGTTCGCACCGCAGATCAATCGTGACTTATCTGTCGGATAAGGTGAAAGTCGGCAAGCCGGCAGATTTTCGAGGTGCTCTGGCGCGGATTCAGGTGGACCTCCGCGGGCTGTATCTGTCTGCCTGGCAGTCAGCGCTCTGGAATCGTCTCCTGAGCCGCTTTCTGGAGGCCACAAGTCCCGGGCAGACGCTTCCGCGGATCGAACTCACCTGCGGCCCGGTCGTGCTCCCTGCTCCCCGCGACGCATCCGTCCCGGCCGAATGGCTGAACCAGCTGCTGCCTCTTCCATCAGCCCGCATTGATCGGCCTGAAGGTCTGATCGGCGACCTGCTGGATCAGGTCCTGTCCGAAGAAGGCGTGGAATTGCGGGAAGTCCGCGTGAAGTATCCTCGGGACAGCTTCTTTTCGAAAGGCAGCCGGCCCATCTGGATCATTCCGTCCGGTGCCAGCTCCGCAGAAGCTGAGGATGACCTGTACCCCGGCAGGCGGAAGATCCAGCTGAACTTCAACCTGCCCCGCGGCAGCTATGCCACCATGCTGGTGAAGCGCATCACCGAATGTCCGTCGCTGTGAACTGAATCTTCTGTGGCGCTGCTGTTGTACGTATGTGTCAATCAGCGTCGTGGCCGTTGACGATAAACGATTGGTCTGAACGCCTACACCAGCAGTTCATTCATCACGCGTCCGCCCGGAACCAGCAGGTGAGGTCGGTCAAGCACATCGTGGATGTTCATTCGGGGATCGACACCCAGCAGGTGGTAGAGAGTGGCGATGATGTCGGCGGGCGAGGTGGGGTTCTTTGCGGGGACGGCACCGATGCGATCGCTGGCTCCATGCACAAGTCCCCCGTTGAATCCTCCGCCTGCGAGCAGGATGGAGTAGCAGGAGTTCCAGTGATCGCGGCCGGCATTGGCGTTGACTCGGGGCGTGCGTCCGAAATCGCCAAGCACAGCGACGATGGTGCGTTCGAGCATTCCGCGTTCTTCGAGTTCGCGAATGAGGCTTCCTGCAGCTCGGTCGAACTGCGGCAGCAGAGTATCACGGAGTTTGTTGAAGTTATTTCCATGGGTATCCCATGTGGCATTGGCATCCGGCGCCCAGGACAGGGTGACGACGCGTGTGCCGGCTTCCAGCAATCGACGGGCCAGCAGTGTGCTTTGGCCATAGATGTTTCGGCCGTAGGCATCGCGGACAGCCGCGGGTTCGCGGTCAATCTGAAAGGCCTGCTGAGCAGCATCGGAGGTGAGCATGTCGAAGGCGCGTCGCTGGTGATCGCTCATCACACCATATGAACTGCTGAGCGCTGCCTGCATGGTGGCGGTGGGATGATCAAGCCCTGAAAGAAGTCGGCTGCGTGCTTCCATGCGTGGCAGTGAAACTTCATCGGGGAGTGACAGTTCACGGACGCGAAATTCAGCGGCATTCGCATCGTCCAGAACCCAGAACGGATCGTGATTGGCTCCGACGATACCTCCGAGGAAGCCGGGCTGCAGAGGGCCGCCCGCACCCTCTTTGGTCTTGTAGGGCAGCGCCACGTACGGAAAGGCGGTTGGGGCGGAGGGACGCAGTTTGGAAAGCACGGAACCAATATTTGGGTGATCACCGGGTTTCGCACCGCCACCCTGTTCACCACGATCATGACCGGTCAGCGCAGCGTAGACCGCGGCGGCGTGCGAATTATTCACGCTGTGATTCATCGAACGCACCAGCACACAGTGATGCATTTGCCGGGCCAGATGCGGCAGATACTCGCAGAATTGAACGCCCGTCAGTGATGTGGAAATCGAAGCAAACGGGCTGCGGATTTCCTGGGGTGCCGTGGGTTTCATGTCCCACATATCCAGATGACTGGGGCCACCGTTGAGAAAGATCACAACACAGGAATCGGCGCGGGCCGTATGAGTTTGCGTGTCGGCGGCGAGCAGCTGTGGGAGGGACAGTCCGACACCACCCAATGCGCCCACCTGCAGCAGTCCGCGACGGGAAAGCGATTGCGACCGACAATGACGTGGGGGCGGTGCGGTATCAGAATGATGGGACATGAAAGAAGCTCCCGGCAGCGGACAGAGATTACGAGCGAATTCCGATCAGCTTTGTGTTGAATGAACCTTCATTGATTGTCGGCCGTTCAGGGCGACCGCGGTGATTCCAGGTGAGTTCAAGGTTGTGGAGTCCCAGCAGACCAAGAATTGAGGCATGAATGTCGCGGACGTGCATGCGGTCTTCCACGGCGTACAGTCCCAGTTCATCCGTCGCGCCGATGGTTTGGCCACCCTGCACTCCGCCACCTGCCATGAAGATCGTGAAACCGGTGGGATTATGATCGCGACCATTCCCTTTTTCGCTCATTGGCGTCCGGCCAAATTCACCGCCCCAGATCACCAGAGTCTCATCCAGCAGTCCACGTTGTTTAAGATCACGAATCAGTCCGGCGACCGGTTTGTCCATGCTGCGGCAAAGCCGGGAATGGTTGGCTTCGATGGCCGAGTGGGAGTCCCATTTGCTGCCTGTGCCGTGATACAGCTGGATAAACCGCACACCACGTTCAACGAGCCTGCGGGCGAGCAGGCAATTGCGGCCGAAGGTTTCCGTCTCCTTTTGATCCATCCCGTAGAGTTCGCGTGTAGCGGCGGTTTCGGACTGCAGATCCACAGCGAGCGGGGCTTCCGCCTGCATCCGAAACGCAAGTTCATAGCTTTGCAGTCGCGCGTCCAGTTCTGTCTGCTGAGGCCTGGCAGCAGCGTAATCAGCATTGAAGGAATGCAGCAGTCGGAGCTTCCGCTGTTGCTGTTCAATTGTCACCGCGGCCGGCGTTTTCAGGTTTGCAATCGGCTCTTCAAGGCTGCTGCTGAGCTGTACCCCCTGATAACTGGCCGGCATAAAACCACTGCCCCAATTTCGAGTGCCGTTCACCGGGCGGCCACTGCTGTCGCAGAGCACCACGAAGGAGGGCAGATCGCTGTCAGCCGTGCCCAGTCCATAATTGACCCATGCCCCCAGAGATGGACGCCCGGCAAAGTTGATGCAGGTGTTCATCTGGCATACGCCGCCCGCGTGATTGATGCCGTTGGTCCAGCAGGAGCGGATGACGGCGATGTCGTCCAGATGACCGGCGATGTGCGGGATCCACTCGGACGCCCAGAGTCCGCTGTCGCCGTGCTGCCGCCACTTGCGGGGAGCTGCCAGCAGTGGAGCGCCTCTTTCACCCATTGCTGTAATGGGTTCGCGAAAGCTGTTGGGAAGTGGCTGACCGGCCAGCTGATTGAGGAGGGGTTTGGGGTCCAGCAGATCGAGGTGACTGGGGCCACCTTCAAGGAAGCACCAGATCACGGCCTTTGCACGGGGGCGATGATGGGCTATGGGCCGTCCTTCACCCAACTCGACCGCGCGGGATTCCTGTTCGAGCAGATTCAGAGCGAGCGCTGCAAAGCCAAGTCCCGAGGACTGCAGTAACTGGCGACGGTTTTGAAGAGAAGTCAGCACTGATGTTACTCCACGTAGAGAAACTCGCTGGAATTCAGCAGCACATGACAGAAATCCTGCAGCGGGCGACCGACGGTTTGGGCGGGCTGAGCAGCCGTGGAGGTTGCGTCCGCCGGGGCACCAGCGACCGTATGCGGGGGCGGTGCATGTAGAAATTCCAAAGCGGCCGAGAGTTCGCTGGAGGTCGGTCTGCGCCCCCACGCCAGTTCTATCGCGGCACTGGCCTGTTCCGGCAGAGTTGAATACTGTTTTTCAATCCGCGTGGCAAATCGGGCGGCGCGTTCCAGTGGCCACGGGCCGTTGATCAGCAGCAGCGATTGCAGAGGTGTCGTGGTGGCGTCGCGTTCAGGTACGCTTTGCAGCCCATTCGCCATATCGAAGGCGCCAAGGAAGGGATCGGGAGTGTTGCGGGTGAAGCGGATGTAGACTGACCGTCGAGCCTGATCGGCAGAGACACTGGGACCGCCCAGCGACCGCTGCAGTTCGCCGCTGCAGCTGAGCACGGCATCGCGGATTTGTTCGGCGGAAAGACGACGGACGCGGCCGCGCCAGAGCAGTTGATCGGAGGGATCTGCGAGCTGCTGGTGTGCGGCCTCGGGATGCACCGCGGACTGCTGCCACACGGCCGATGTCAGAATCAGTCTGTGCAGGTGTTTGAAGCGAAAGCCGCTGCTGATGAATTCGGACGTGAGCCAGTCAAGGAGTTCGGGGTGAGTGGGTGGCTGGCCCAGCTTTCCAAAGTCGCTGGTGGTGGCCGCAAGGCCTCGTCCGAAATGCTGCTGCCAGATCCGATTGACGATGACCCGGATGGTCAGCGGATTACCGCCATCACTGATCCATTGTGCGAGTGCCGTGCGGCGGCCTGTGGATGCAGGCAGAGGCTGGATGGTGGCAGCGGGCAAGGCATCGACAGGTTGCAGTACGGTTGGAAAACCGGGATCCAGCGGCGGTTCGCCCGAGCGATCGGGAATACAGGTTGGCGCCGACGAACCGGAGAAATCGGTGACGGTCATCACAGGTTCAAGCGGCGAGGGACGCAGGTGGTCGAAGGCCGCGAGTTGTTTCTGCAGAGCTTCGTACTGTTCTTTGTCTTCCTTCTTCATGCCACTGAGTGGTCCGCCGCCTTCTTCGAGGAACTGACGCGAGACCAGATAGGCCATCTGGTGCTCCCACGAATTCCGCTGTGCTTCGGGCTTGTGGAAACATGCCTGAATGTCCAGCGGAAATTTGTCCACCGTCGAACGCCATTTGCGATCGTGCAGCGGGCGAATGATGGCGTCAATCTGCGCCCTGACAGCAGCAGTGGCCGCTTCCCATTGCCGCTGTTGTTCCGCGTGCGTCTGCTGTTGGGAGGAGGTCGAGTACGTCAGATCGTCGCGCCAGATCACGGGTTCGAAAAACGCGCGGAAGCGAAAGTAGTCGGTCTGCAGCAGCGGGTCGAATTTGTGGTCGTGGCAGCGCGCACAGGCCATGCTGACACCCAGAAAAGCGTCCGCCGCAACGTCCGTCATTTCGTTCATGATGTCGTTCCACTGGCCACGAGCATCACGTTGATTGTATTCGTAAACGCCCAGTCGCAGAAAGCCGGCGGCGGCCAGCTGTTCCGGGGTGGCGTCGGGAATTTCGTCCCCCGCCAGCTGTTCACGCACAAAATCGGGCCACGCACGATCACTGTTGAAAGCGCTGATCACGTAGTCGCGATAACGCCAGATGTGGGGCCGATGCGCGTCCTGGTTCCAGCCGTCGGATTCGGCGTAACGCGCCAGATCCAGCCAGAACCTTGCCCAGTGTTCCCCATAGCCGGGATCTGCAAGCAACTGATCGACAAGCTGTTGCCAGGCCGCCGTGAAACCAATCGCGGACACCTGAGCATTGAAGCGACTGATGTCTTCCGGAGCGGGCGGCAGGCCTGTGAGGTTCAGGAAAAGTCGCCGAACCAGCACGTGCGGTGCGGCACGCGGTGCCGGCGTGAGCTGATGGGAATGCAGCGCCTGCTGAACGAACTGGTCAATTGGAGTTTGCGGCCATGATTGATCACCGACAGCAGGAACCTCAGGACGCTGCACAGAACGGAAGGCCCACCAGCTGCGGTCGTCGTCGGTGATCACGGGGGCGGGTTCACGAAGCGGCTTTGAGTGCTCGGGCCACAGAGCACCCGCGGCGATCCACCGCTGCAGGGTTCGGATTTCCTGGTCGCTGAGACTTTTGTCCGGCGGCATCTCGGGGCCCTCGCGACGGACGGCCAGCATCAGCAGGCTTTGAGCAGCGTCGGAAGGAACAACGGCCGGGCCACTGTCGCCACCCTGCAGAAGGTGTTCTCGAGTGTCCAGCCGGAGACCGCCCTCCTGACGGCGTTCTCCATGACAGCCAAGACATTTTCCGGCCAGCAGCGGGCGAATCTGCGTTTCAAAGTCGGTGTCGGAAAAGTCCCGCAGCGGGGCATTCTGAGCTGATAAGGGGGAAAGCGACAGAGCCAGCAGCACTATGGCAGCCGTCGTCAGCCGGAATACGGCTGAGTTACAGGCTTTGGAAACGCTGAGGGCGATCGCGGGCATGGCAGGGCGGGAATGAATGGCGGGCGGATGGGGAAGCTGCTGTCCAAACCATCTTGTGATTTCAGGGCCCGGGAGACAAGTCCAGATGCGAAAAACGGCAGGAGTTCCGGAATTTTCAGGGGCGCAATCCCGCACGAACGGCCACATTGATGGACTCAAAATCCGCCGTTCGACAGGGGAGATCCGTCCGCACCAGCGATCAAGCTGCTGAATAATGTCGGATCGATCTTTTTGGACAGGGCTCTCACACTCCCGTCAGCGAAGAGAAAATTTACCTGCCAGGAATGCTGGCTGCCGAAAGTCCCCACCTCCCTGGACTGCAGGTCCAGCTTCGCTCGACCCTCTTCACTTTCGTCCTCCGCTGCCAATTGGGAAAAATCGACCACCTTCGCAGCCCCTAAGGAATCTTCCATTTTTCCGCCATTTTGCAGCGAACTGCGGTCGCCAAAAATCCAGCCATGCCCCGGCAGGGTCGGCACGAATTCACCCGCCAGCAACGTTGCTGAACGACCATCCGGAATGTCTTCAAGCGATTCGGAACTGTTCACTGAAAACAGACCGTCGCCACGTTCTGAAATTGGCTGTTCCGTGCTGTGATGACAGCCTGCGTATGTTGAGACCCCGAATATCTGGTTGACGTTTTGAGAGGGGCACTTCAAAAAATGCAGATGGGGAATCAGCTTCCTGAGTCGTGCGGTTCGGGCCGCCACGCCTCCAGCTGATCCGTCTTCAGGCTCTGTTCCCATTCCCTGAATTCCAGCAGAAGCTGCCGCCGCCTCAATCGCACCAAACGATCTGAACGGATCATTTGCATCCGCCTGCAGCCACGTATTTTCCTCGCCCATCTGCGGCAGTATCTGAGCGATCCAGCCGAGGCCGTCAGGGGGCTGCAGCCACGTGACCGGCTGAGTCGTGCTGACGGAGCCGGGAGGCAACACGCCGTGAACGTGCTGATAATTCATCAGCGCAATCCCAATCTGCGTCAGATTGTGCTGGCACTGCAAACGGCGAGCACTCTCGCGAGCAGCCTGGACTGCCGGCAGGAGCAGACTGATCAGCAACATGACGATCACAATCACCACCGTCAGATCCAGAATCGTAAATCCCCGGGCTGGTGACAGGCGGGCAGACATCAGAATTCTCCAATCACCTGCCGGTCTTCGCGACTGCCAAGCAGCGAAAGAATCCGGGTATTGATATTTTCGCTGATAAAACGTACGGATCCATCAGCCACAAGGAACTGGGCTCCACCAGTGTGACGGGAACTGAATCCGCTGGTGGATGTGTCGTCAGGTGGCTTTGGCACAACCGTCGAGTTCACCACAATTCTGTCCCAGCCACCATTGATTGGCACGCCCGTGTTTCGCAGCGTCGATCGCGTGCCGGACATCCATCCCATTTCAAGTGTGTCCGGAAGAATGAGCTTCTCACCCACCAGCAGTGTGTTGCTGGCACCGTCACGGATCTTTTGAAAAGAAATGCTGCTGTTGAGAAACAGCAGGCCGTCGTTATCCGCCGCGATCGGCACGTCTGAACCACTAAAGCAGCCAGCATAGCTTGAAACTGCCAGCGGAGTCCCGAGAGCAGTTGATATGATGCTCGTCCCGTCAGAACTGCAGTTCAGTGCGGGCATCCTGGTATTGCGAACATTCAGATTCGCGTCGTCATAGACGGATACGTCAAAGCGAATGGTCTGAAACAGATTTGTCTGCTCCATTCCCGGAAGTATCTGAACAATCCAGCTCATGTGGTAACCCTCCACGATGTTTCGGACGGGCCCCGTGGGGTTTACGGTACCCGGTGGAAGCATCTGGAAGGCAAGTTCGTAGTTGTGCAGAGCAATGCCCAGCTGCAGCAGATTGTTCTTGCAGCCCGTTCTTCGGGCCGCCTCACGCGCCTGCTGGACTGCTGGAAGCAGCAGAGCGACCAGAATGGCGATGATGGCGATCACCACCAGCAGCTCGATGAGCGTAAAGCCGTTACAAGAACGGTGACGTGTCCTGATATCCCAGCTCTTCGGGTTCATATTTGATTCTCTCCGGTTCGCGTTGCACTGCACATCAGACTATTCTCGACACTCGCCCGCGCATTTGCGGTGATGATTCCGTTTTGCACCTGCACACTCACTGTAATCACAGTTTCCGCCGACAGCATTCCAGCGGGCACTGTCCACTCGGCCCCCGCCCAGCCGGCATCGGCCGCAAGACGCTGCCCCGCCATCCGCAGTGCCGCGTCCGCCACCGCGTCAGTCTGCACCCGCAACAGCTCACGCTGCTCCTGCCGCCGATCCGACAGCGCCCGCCGCACTTGTTCCGCACACAGCGCTGAGATCACCAGCAGCACCACCAAAGCCATCACCAGCATCATGCCACGGCGATGCCGAATGTCGCTGCCTTCGCTCACCAGCCCAGCAACACACCTCACTCTCACTTCACACCTCCCCTGCCACTCCGCAGCCGCATCTCGATCGCTCGTCCACCCACATCACCATCTGCCGCAGAAGTCAGCGCCCGCGGCACTGCTGCCGAATTCCCAGACATTCCGCCACTGCCAGACTCCCGGTACTTCACCAACGGCAATCCCTCGCGAATTCGCACTACTGCCCAGCCGGATTCATCTAAAAACTCCACCGAATAACCCGCCGGGAAAGTGTAAGATTCGCGACCGTTTGGGCTTGACAAATCACCTTCCAGTCGTTCCAGAACACCACGTTCTGTTCGCCATGTGACCAGTCCCCGCTGATCCGTCAGGTCGTTAAAAACCAGTTCCGTCGGGGATTGAACGATCAGTGTGCGGGAGTCACGTTCGTCGGCTCGAAGCTGCTGTTCCAGCCGCGCCAGCGTTCGCAAAAGCAGCACCGAGTGACGCTCCGCCCGGTCCGAACGCATCGCCGTGTGCAGGCACACTCCGCCAATCGTCAGCAGAACACTCGTCAGAAACATCTGAAACAACGCCATCGGAAGCATGGCTCCACATCGGCTTCTGCTTCTGCGTCGGCATCTGCTGCTGCTGCTGTGTTTCATGGGTTTGCTCCTGCAGCACTTCCGGCGCTCGGCCAGAAAACCAGAGCAACCGGTGCCGCTCGAAGCTCGTCGATCACTGGCCTTGAAATGCTCAGCCGCACCCCATCCCCCGCCGGCCAGCTTTCTGCAGCCGGCACCGCCGAAATACTCAACTCAGCCTCGGGATATCGAGCCGTGAACCACGCAGACAGCCGAGGTGGCGTGGCCAGCGCCTCGGCTGCTCGGCGAAGATTATTCAGTTCGACCCTTGCCAGCACTTCAAACTGACGTTCCTGACGCACACGACTGGCTGCCCTGAGCCCTGGTAACAGCAGTGAAATGGCCATTCCGAGCACAACTGCGGCGACGATCAGTTCGAAAATGAGTATCCCGCGGCGGGGTGGCCGCAGCTCTTCAGGTTTGCTTTTCTTTGAAATTGGCCGGAGCATGTCAGTTTTCCGGTTAGGAAAGGTCGTTAATGAGTTTGACCAGAGGAATGAAGGACGCAACCGCAAACCAGAGCACGAGAAGCGAAACCGCAGCCTGCATTCCCCCCGCCAGCAACACTCGTCGCCTGCGAGCACGCCGCAGACGTTGTTCTTCCAGGCGATCCGCGAGCTGCCGCATGCCCCAGTCGGGATGTCCGGCGGTGGCAGCAGATTCCAGAAAAGCAGCATCTCTGGTGGACAGGAGTCCCGCACGTCTCAACGCTGCCGGAATCTGTTCGCCCTGCTTCAGAAACTCAATGAGCTGCAGCAGGCGATCACTTGCCCTCCCAGCCGGCAGCTGCTGCACCGTGGCCTGCACACACGGAATCAGCGGCAGTCCGGCTGCTGCGGACGTGCTGAAAATCCTCAGCAGTCCGGGAACCCAGTATCGAGGTATCAGATGCGCATACAACGGACAGCCATAAATCTGACGGTGACGGGAATCGCTCCAGAGATACCAGGTGCCCCACGCCGTCAGCCCGATCACCGGTAAAACAAGGAATATCCAGTTCTCAAAGAAAATCCCCATCAGATCGAAAAACGCCAGTGTGATGGCCGGCTGCTCAGTACCAAATCCACTGAGAATCTCTGCAAATACTCCGGCCATTCTGGCGTTCAGAAGTGCGGCAACCGCCAGGAAAACTCCGCCCGTTGCGGCGGCAGTCATCATGAACGTTCCGGAGCTTCCAGCGCCCTCCGTCATCTGCCGAATGAGCCGTTCCGCTTCATCACGAAGAACACTCGACAGGCACCCCGAGTTTTCCGAGGCGGCGATCGCTGCCGTAATGTGCGGCGGAAGCAGATCACCGATCAAACTGAGCGCTGTGGACAGGGAGTGACCGGAGTCGAGCAGAGTTGCCAGCTGCTGCAGCTGCTCACACCATTCCCCGCGAGTCACCCTGGCCTGAGCCTTCAACAGCACCAGCAGACTTTCGCCGCGACCAGCGGCCCCCGCCAGCATCAGCAGCAGCGTGGCCTGACGCAGCGGTTCCGGGCGATTGCGAAAATACAACCAGCGTCTCATCAGACTCATGACCACAGTCCTCCCGCAGTCAGCCATTCAGACGAAATCGACAGCCCGGTCATATTCTTCAGCATGCGAAGTAATGGCACCAGCAGAAGCAGCCAGATTGCTGCCAGCAGCAGACCGCAAAACGTCATAATCACAATGTTAAAGACCAGTGCCGCGAATCCGGCGTCCCCCCTCGATGCTGCCTCGAACGCGCCCGCCAGCCCATCAAACGCGTCCGATGTGTCCCGATAATCTGACTCCGGCAGAGCACGGCCGTCGGACGTGGTGAGCAGTGCCAGAGGAACACCGTTTAATGACGGGCCAGTGAATTCCGGAGCACTCTGGCCGACTTCCAGTGCCGCAGCGACCGCAGTGGCCTCTTTTCGAATTCCTGTTCCACACGTCACTGCTGCCGCAGATCGCACCATCACTGCGGCAGAACCACCCTGACGCAAATGTATCGCAAGCACACGGCAGAAACCCGCCTGTGAAAGCCATGTCAGACTTCGCCCCAGCAGCGGCAGACTCCGCACCAGGCTCTCGCAGCTGCCCGTAAACACATACACACACACACACAGAACCAGCGACAGGAGCACCCCGCAAAAGGTAATATTCAATCCAAACATCCAGCTGGAAATACTCGGCAACACCGCCTCACCATTCATACCGCCCAAAATCTGCAGAATCGCGGGCACCAGGGTCGCACAGACCACAGAGAGTCCCGCAGTGAGCAAAACGCCGATCAAAAATGGACTCAGCAGAGCTGCTGCGAGGCGAAAACGCTGCAGCCGCAGCTGGGCGGATACAGGGATCAATTCAGCCAGCAGCTGCGTCTTCCGGCTTTCGTCCAGGTCGCCGAATTCCACGCCCCGAAGTTCCTGTGGAAGTACCGGACGCAGAGCCGCCACATCCCCCTGACCCCGCTCAAGTTCATCCGCCAGTCGCCGCAGCAGTCGCCGCGGTCGCTCCTGCAGACGCTGACGCAGAAGGAACCCGCCTAGCAACAGCAGTGCACAAACAGCCAGCGACACAGGAAAAAGAAGAGCCGGAAACAGCGGAATCACCGCCGTCAGCAGCAGCACCAGCAATGCCGCAATGGCACTGCAGGCGGTCAGCCAGGGCCAGAACATCAGCAGAGGATGCAGAAATGGTTCGTCAGCCACCGCCCGCACCATTTCATGAGCCGGCAGCTGCAGCAGCATCGCCTCACGCAGACGATCGCCGACTCGCAGCTGCACCAGCCGCGGAACCACTCCCGCCGCAGGGATCACGTCAGGAACGGACTTCAACCATTCAAGCTGTACATCCAGCAGTCCCTCCGCCCGAAGCTGCTGCGCAAGCTCTTCGGCACTCAGAGCACTGCGCATGCCAAAAACCGGTTCGCCGGTGTGAAGCCGAGCCTGAAAGCGGAATTCGGGCATGAGTGTTGTCCAGGAGACAGGCAAGACTGAAAGATGACGCAAACCAGAACGTCTCAGGAAAGTCCCTGATAAAGTTCCACAACTGGCCAGAAAACGATCATTGAATAGGTCAACACAACACCAACCGTGATCAGCAGAAACAAAGCCATCGGAAGAATCATCTGCAGCAGCAGCTGACCACGCTCAAACTGCTGTCGGTAAAAATCCACAACGGATCGCAGCCGCTCCAGAAGCTGCTGCTCGCGGCGATCCGTCTGTCTGAGACAACATGCCAGCACCGATGGCAAAGCCCGAACCTCACGGACTTCAGCCGCTGATGCCCCCAAAATGGACTGCTCCGCCAGGCTGTGACAGGCCCGTTCAAAGCTCGCTGAACCCGAAGCCGCACCAGCCAGCCTCAATGACAACTCCCACGGAAGCTGGTGGTCGGTCAGCAGTACAAGCATGCGGGCAAGCGAATAGCTCTGCAGTGAATGCACCTGCTGACGAATTCCAGGCAGCAGAAACAGGAACTTTTCAGGGCCACGAAATGCCATCGCAGAGGCACGGCCAGAGAATTTCCAGCTGACCAGGATCAACAGCACACTCAAAAGTGGCAACGCAACCCACTGAGGGTACTCGTGATTCCATTCCAGCAGCCGCAGAAGTGTCGGACTGACACTTGAAATGCTCTGCAGCACCACCATGTCGTAATAATTCAGCAGAAAGCCACGCAACACAAGGAGCAACAGCACCGAAGCCATGCCCGCCACCAGCAGCGGATACGCAGCCGCACGCTGCACCTGCGATCGCAGCTCCTGCACGTCCCGCGCGTACTCGCCCATCATCTCCAGCGTCAGCCCCGGACGGCCTGACTGCAAACCAGCACCCAGCGCTGCGGCTGCCATTCGCGGTACTCCACCACGCTGCGATGAGACGATCGCTGATAACTCTTCACCCCGCTCCAGTCGCTCACCCAGGACCTTCAAAAAACGCTGCAAACGTCGACCACTGCCCGCGGAAATACGCGCCAGTGACGCTTCAAGCGGCAGACCGGCATGCATGACGCTTTTCAGCTCGTCAGCCAGTATCGAAATGTCACTCAAATCAAGACCCATGTCACACCACTCACGCAGGAACCTGCGATCAGGAATTCTGAAGCATCTGAAATCCTCTCCCCATCACGCGGAAAACTTCCTCGTGACTGGTTCTTCCCTCCTGAACAGCCTGCTGGGCACGCTGCTGAAGACTGATCACTCCCTGGGCCGACGCCAGCGACTGCAGGTGACGAGCGTCCGCACGCTGCAAAAATGCAGCCGCCAACTCCGGATCCTCAAGCTGCTGGGACTCTGCCAGTACCAGTCGGCCAAAATATCCTGTACCGCCGCAGCGACTGCAGACAGACGCCAGAGACGACTCAGTCGGAAAACCGGAAAAATTGTCTGGAGAAGTCAGCGGAATGGCGGGATTCGCGGAAAATGCCGCGGAAGGCACGGATGTCGCCGTGCGGCACTGACAGAGCTTTCGCAGCAGTCGCTGACAAACCACCAGGCGCAAGGCACTGCGAATCAAATAGGGCTCCAGCTGCATTTCCAAAAGCCTCGCCATCGCCTCCACCGCCGTTCCCGCATGAAACGTGCTGATCACCAGGTGCCCCGTCAACGCCGCCTGAAAAACCGCCTCGGCCGTCGCCGCGTCGCGGATCTCACCCACCAGAATCACATCCGGGTCCTGACGCAGTAACGACTTCACTCCGGATGCCAGGTCAAAGCCCGCCACCGGACGGACCTGCGCCTGAGTCACTCCGGGAAGCGATGATTCAATCGGGTCTTCCAGTGTCATCACACAGCGGCTGTGGCCGGACTGCTGCAACACTTCTCGCAGACACGCATACGCCGAAGTCGTCTTCCCGCTCCCCGATGGACCACTCAGCAGAATCACCCCGGATGTCTCACTCAAGGCCGCTGTCAGGCTGTTGAGTATCTCAGTCGGCAGCCCAAGTTCACAAGGCAGCCGCAACTGGTCGTTGTCAGCAAACAACCGAATCGCCGCCTTCTCTCCGTAAAGCGTCGGGAACGTGCTCACCCGGACCTCCTGAGCACTGTGTTCGCGAGCGACTCGGCCCTCCTGCGGAACTTCAGTGCGGTAAGTCAGCAGCCCGGCGAGCACCTTGAAGCGGGCGATCAGCCGAGCACCCAGCTCGCGGTCAAATCGAGCCACTCCGTGGAGCACGCCGTCGATTCGCCACTGCATCCGCAGCTGTGTCTCCTCAGGTACCAGATGCACATCACTCGCCCGCTGCTGCCGCGACTCCTGAAGAATCGTCGAAACGACCGCCGGCACATAGGCGTCGTCCCGCGGAGACAGTCGATTCACTGCCGCCGCGAAACTGCTCGTTAAACGACCACCGTCCTGCATCGCTGACGCTCCGTCAATGCACAAAATCCCGCAACACCCGGTGCATTAGCCGAGTGTCGCGGGATCATAGAGACTGCAGCGTTTCAACTGCAAACGATGCTACCAGACGATCCGCCAATTCGGTTGCCAGACATAGTCCGGAAATCGTGGCTCATGTCGGTTGACCCGATGGGGAACAGGCCACACAGAATGCTGCGGCGGAAAACCGGGATGACTGCCAGCGATCGGCGGCACAGGACCGTATGCATACGGGACGGGGGCGTAAGGGACTGGGGCATACGGGACGGGGGCGTAAGGACTCGGCTCGGGGCAGCACTGCGGAATTTCCGTCACGCGCACGCCGCGCACTCCGGAATAGAACTCCACACCCGGTCGGATTGAGCCAGTTCTCCCATAATCGCAGCTGGCGCAGCCGCGGGAGCCGAACTGCGGGACACCAGGGCCATGTCCCCAGGGCGTCGAGATCGATTCGCGGCCACCTCGATACTCGTAACGCGGAGCCATATCAGCTGGATGCAGATAACCCCCTGCCAGACCGGGATATTCGTGAGGCGCGACAGAATAGTGCTGTGGCGGCTGGCCGTGTTCGTACAGCGGAGCATGTTCGTGCGGTTGAGCATGTTCGTGTGGTTGAGCATGTTCGTGCGGTTGAGCATGTTCGTGTGGAGGACCGTGTTCGTGCGGCTGGGCATACTCACGCGGCGGACCATGCTCATGCGGCGGGCCATCGGGGTGCTGGAAATGAGCAGGCCCTGGATGCTGATGGAGGGCTCCGTATGGATCCTGAACCGGAAGCCTTGCCAGCATGTAGAGGTCGGACTGAGTAATATCGTCGGGTTCTTCTGACGGCGGCAACTGCTCACTGCCACTTTCGGACGTCTTCTGACGCCGCGCTGGCGGGTTGTCACGGGGAGTGAATGGGCCCGACTCGCGGTCCGTTTGCGGATTGTCACCCTTCCGCGGCGGACCGCTCGGACGACGCTCCGGACCGGGATCCGGCTGCGGCCTTGGGGAACCCCGTTGAGCTTCAGGCTGCGGCCGTGGCCGAGCCTGATCCCGTGGAATCGGGGGAACCGGTGGCGGACCAGAACGCTCCGCCCCGCGATCGTCTCGTGAGCCGTCTCGCGGCTCAGGTGGACGCGGCGGCGGTGGTGGCTGCTGAGCCTCGTGTTGCTCGGCTGGCCGATGCTGGTGACCACAGCGATCACATCTCCATTGCCCCGGACGCGTCGTGTCATGAATGATCACAGGCGACAGACAACATTCAGACATGGGGGCTGGCTGCTCGGCGTCACAGACAATGTGAGTATCCACATAGCGCGACCCGGCACTGGATGCCCCACAACTGTGGCAGGGGCCGAACAGATGATAGCCACCTGTTGAGTATGATTGATCCAGAGCACTCACGGCCTCGGAAAGATCCCGGAGCTCGTTCACCACGGAATTCTGCACCGCAGCCCAGCCTGTGGCCAGACCCGCGGCAACCACCGTTCCCACGATCACCAGTTCCGCGGATATCACCGCGCCGAATTCACACCGCCTGAATCGCTGCAGCTTTTGCAACAGACTGACCATAGACACGCTCCCTGACAGAACCTCTCGGAGTGCCAAAACAGACTGCTGCTCAAAGCGATGCACTCCCGAGATCTCTGCAGGCGTCCCGCCCGGACCAAATTTGCTCGACGCAGATCCGGTTCCGGCAGACATGTAGTGGGGGGAAAACAAAATGCGAGCAGAGGCGGCCAAACCCCTGCTCGCATTTGCTTTTCATCAGTCTGGCTCCTGCCGGACCGAAGGGCGGTTTCTCAGGCCGCCAGTTCTCTCTCGCAGTGAACGGAGTGGATCACAAACGGTACAGCCGTCGATGAGCAGACGCTCAAATCGAACCCCTAAAAGCGGCAAAATCCGGATTTTCGAAGTTTTCGGCAGAACCGCTGTGATCGCTACAGTCACAACAATTGTTACATCCAGCAGAACCCGTGCCATTGATGCAACTGCTACAATCGTTACATCTTAACATCGAGGTAAGTTGTTTGCAGAAAGGGGTTTAAACTTGCAGACTCATTTGGGGACATTTGAGTCCCTTTTATTGCTCGTATGAAAAGCTTTGCGCGATGTAAAGACAGCTTGTCAAGTTTGCTTAGCGCTTTGCGCCGGCCGGAGTCACCTGAGTCTGAGTTTGTGAGCGGTTCGGCGTCAGCCAGGAGCTCCCGCCCAACCGCTGGTTCCAAACGCTGGTCAGCCGCATGGCGGCAGCCTGCGGGCAAAGTCCCCCCGCCACCGCCCTCGCCAGCGCGCGCACCTTCGGTGCGAAAAGTACGGCCCTGAGGTGCATGGCACCTGCAGCGAAAATTCCAGAGATTTTATTGGTATGCGCATCATTTGGTGCAACACCGGGGACAGTCCCCGCGGGCACGGCGGCAGGCGTGCACCAGCGGCCGCTGGCCGGGCGGTAAAATCGGCACAAACCGAAGAATTCCCAGAAACCGCAACGACTGCGCCGTTGCCAGGGACAGTCCCCGCAGTCGCAGACACCGGGGAAATGAGGCGGGCCGTGGCCGGCAAAAATGGCCCGTTACGGCCCAAAGGCGCATGGCACCTGCAGCGACGTGGTCTGGCACCTGCAGCGACGTGATCAGCCGCATGGCGGCAGCCTGCGGGCAAAGTCCCCCGCCACCACCCACGCCAGCGCGCGCACCTTCGGTGCGAAAAGTACGGCCCTGAGGTGCATGGCACCTGCAGCGATGGCACCTGCAGCGAAAATCCCGGAGATTTTATTGGCATCCGCATCATTTGGTGCGGCACCGGGGACAGTCCCCGCGGGCACGGCGCGGACGTGCAACAGCGGCTGATGGCCGGGCGGTAGAATCGTCAAGAACCGAAGAGTCCCCAGAAACCGCAACGACCGCGCCGTTGCCGGGGACAGTCCCCGCAGTCGCAGACGCCGGGGCAATGATGTGGGCCGCGGCCGGCAAAACGGGCTTGTTACGGCCCTGAGGTGCATGGCGCCTGTCGCGAAAATCCCAGAGATTTTATTGGTATGCGCATCATTTGGTGCGGCACCGGGGACAGTCCCCGCGGGCACGGCGGCAGGCGCGCACCAGCGGCTGATCGCCGGGCGGTAGAATCGTCACAAACCGAAGAGTCCGAAGAGTCCGAAGAGTCCGCAGAAACCGCAACGACTGTGCCGTTGGCAGGGACAGTCCCCGCAGTCG
>JBJTOP010000394.1:0-66061 GCA_046074645.1 Planctomycetaceae bacterium
GGTGGCTTCGAGCGGTTCCAGTTTCAGGCGCTCCTGAAATGTTCGCAGAGTGAGATAGGCGGTATGCGGCAGCTGTTGAGCGGCCTGCAGTGAAAACCGCGAAGCACCAGTCTGCTCGGAAAGAATTCCTTCCACGGTCAGTTCGAGTTCTGCGGAAACTGTTTCACGCTCACCCATGAGACTGTCGCGAGGAATCGATGAAGGCAATTCCGCCCAGATTGTCACGCGGTCGCCAACATTTGCGTTCAGTTCTGCTGCTGTGCGAGCACCAAGCACGATTCCGGAGTTTCCGGGAGCGGCCACTTGATCGACGGCAAGGAGTGACCAGTCTTCGCTGCGGAGCGCGTTGAGCGAGACACCGGTGGCGCGGCGAAGCAGGCCATCGACGCCGCGCAATTCCACGCTGCCAGGAAGGATCAGGGCCGGAGCGGTTCGGAGTTCGCCCGGAGCGTTCGCCTGCAGCTCGGCAGCCAGCTCCTCCCGAACGAAACGCGGACTGTGCAGCACGTATGCGATGCCGCCAAGCCGTCCAAGCGTCATCTGTCGAAGACTTGCACGCACCGAATCACCAACGATCAGCGAACCGCCAATCACCGCCGTGGACACGGCGACCGCCAGCATCACCAGCAGGTGTGTTCGCAGATACCAGAAGAGACTGCGGAGGATGAGCGGAAGCATGGGAGTGGTCCGAAGGGTGGAGGCAGGTCAGCGAAATTCGAGCCGCTGCGGGCAGAATCGCCTGAGCTTTGCGGGGTCGATTTCTACGCCAAGACCCGGACTGTCGGGAATCTGCAGGCAGCCATCCGCATCGATCACAAACGGCTCCGTAGTCAGCTCGTCGATGTAGGCGCAGGGCGTCAGATACTCCACATAGCGGGCGTTGGGAAGAAAGGCTGAAATCTGCAGATCCGCGGCCAGTCCGATGGCGGTGTTCCAGCCGTGCGGCACCACCTGAACGTTGTGATCCTGGGCCATCCACGCTATGCGGCGGAATTCGCTCAACCCGCCATTCTTCGTCACGTCCGGCTGAATGATGTCAACGGCGTGACGCTGGAGCCATGGTGCGAAGGCCTGGCGTCGTGTGAGCACTTCACCGCCGGAAATGGGGACCGGAGACTGCCGTGTGAGTTCCACAAAGCCATCGATATCGTCCGGCGGCAATGCCTCTTCAAACCAGACGATCCCATAATCCGCCAGCATCCTTGCGGTGTTGCGCGCCCAGTTGGTGCCGTGAGGCCAGTATTGTTCGCTGCCCCCGGCATCCACCATGAGCTCGACGTCGTCACCGACCGTCCGCCGGGCCGTTTTCACCAGCAGTTCGTCAAAGGCGCGGTCGCGGCGACCGAAGGGACGCCAGCCCATCTTGATTGATCGAAACCCCCGCTGCACAACGCTTTCAAGGTTCTGGGCAAGCTGCTCAGGTTCGTCGAAAAGAATGGAACCGTAGGGGCGAATGCGATCCCGATAGGAGCCTCCCAGCAGTCGTGAGACAGGCTGACCGCAGGCGCGACCGAAGATGTCCCAGAGCGCGATGTCGATGCCACTCACTGCGTGGGTCACAGAACCACCGCGTCCCTGCCAGAACGTGGACTGATGCAGCGTCTCAGAGACGCGTTCGGGCTGATTGGCAGGTTGCCCGCGAAGGAGTGGCCAGAGCAGTTCAAGGGCGCCCTGAATGAGCCGGCCCGACGTGAAACAGCTGCCGCAGCCGCTGATGCCGGCATCCGTATGCACAAAGACCAGCGTGTGCAGGTTCTCCTGCGGCTCATGCCCCTGCGGCCAGCCGCCATCCACGGTAGCCCCCGTCAACGGGCACACGTCCACACCTGTGATTTTCACGAATCGAGTCTCCGAGGGCTGACCTTTACGCGGTTCCAAAAACTCAGCAATCCTGCCGCATTCTCGCGGAGAATCCCGATTTGTCCACATCGAGACGATGCAAGAAGAAAAGAGCTCAAAGCAGCGGATTCCTGACTTTGAGATAACGGGCCGTCCGCTCCACTTTTCCCGCAGAATTTCCCGCGACTCGCCAGCAACCGCGTGCCTCAGAAGACCGCAAATGTTATGTTTCCTGAATTGTTCTGCTTGCGACAGATGTGGCAGGGTTTAGAGCCTTCCCGGTCTGCGTATCCCGTTCCTGTTCCGCTCCTGCGTGTCTGGGTTCATAGTCATGGCCGATCAGCATTCGCATCACTCCGCTCCCACAGGTGACTCCGCCGAACAGCCTCTGTTTTCCGCGGTCGAGGTCGAGCAGTTCGCTGCTGATGACGTCAAGGCAGGTGGTGCCATCGGCAAAATGCTCTCCGCCCTGTTCCTCTACACCGTCGTGGCCATGTCCATTGCCGGTTGGTGGACATGGTCATCAATTCAGGCGGCGAACGCAGAACGCGAAGCCGAGAACACGCCGGCGCCCGCGGGCGAAGAAGCGGCCCACTAAAAACATCAACCGGTCTCGGCCGCTCAGACGTCCAGCCCCAGCATCCGCATCAGTTCGATGGCGTTGCTGCGTTCCACCACTCCGTCCCGCAGCCGATAGTCAAACAGCATCGTGCCGTCCACAATGGTGTCCTCAAAATGTTTGTTGACTGCCTGATTGGGCATGCTGTCCGCAATGCGCGTCAGCGCCAGATCGTGAGTCGTCACGATCCCCACGCCTCCGCGATCCACCAGCGAACGAATCACCGCCTCCGCTCCGCGTCTGCGGTCGTGTGAATTCGTTCCGTGCAGAATTTCGTCAAGCAGAAACAGCACTGTGCGCGGTCCACTCGTCAGATCAACCACCGACTTCAGACGCTGCAGCACAGTGTAAAACAGAGAGCGGCCCTCCAGCAGTGAATCATTCATCCTCATGGCTGTGCCAGGCTGGAATGCGAACGTCTGGAACGAAGTCGCTCGCACCACCGCACCACAGTAAGTCAGCACCACACTGGCCCCGATGCTCCGCAGAAACGTGCTCTTGCCGGACATGTTTGAACCACTGATCAGCATCAGCGACTGTTCGCCACCCAGTCGGACGCTGTTTCGGACACAGATGGAATCTTTCAGCAGCGGGTGACCGAGATCCTGAGCAATCAGTTCGCGTCGCTCGTCCAGAATCTCCGGCACACAGTCATCCGGATGATCGAACGTGTAGCCTGCGACGGACAGAGTGGCTTCGAGAATGGCGGCCGTTCGCAGCCAGTCCGGCACATCGGGCCCGTGCGTTCTGCGCCAGCTTTCGATGCGGTGCGTGAGCAATACAAACAGTCCGCAGGCCCAGGCGATTGGTGCAAACACCTGATGTCGCATGGCATTGTTGAGCCATTGTGTGAGCCGACTCAGCTGAGCGATTGCCTCTGACGTAGGCATCAGCTCAGAACTAAAGCGATTCAGCAAATCACGCACACTGGGTTCATCCACCGGATGCTGCTCAAAGGCCTCGATCACTGCGCCAAACTGTCGCAGTGCTGCATCCACGTTGTCCATCACCGCTGCTGTCTGACGAATCTGCTGACGCGTCAGCAACACCGCCGGCGTTTGCAGAATCACCAGCACCAGCAGCCACGACGCCGACAGGATGTCAGTTGCCACAAGGGTCAGAATCGGCAGTGCTGCGCCGCCTACGAGGAGTGACCAAATGAGGACGAATGTGGAGATCGGCCGCGCAGGCTCATTCACCCATGTCTGCAGCAATCGCTCAGCGGATGTCCAGTCTGCTTTATCCGGAATGCACGCGAGTGATTCGCGGAGCTGCAGCGAGTCCTTCAGTCCCCTCGCACGCGACTGTCGAACCCGTATTTCTTCCGCCGTGGGAACAGTCATCATCCAGTCTGCCAGCTGCCTGCGACCGGGCTGGGTACGGCATTCGTTGAGCATTTGAAACAGAGACCCCTGACCGAAAACGTCGAGGTCCTGCGTCCACGGATGCTGGTCATTCCTGTATTCACGACCGTCGGCAAGATCGGCTCCAAAAACTCGCTGCAGACGCGCAAGGCGACTTTCCAGAAACCGTCTCGCGGCCTGGAGCCGCTGCAAATGACGCAGACAGCGCTGATCAAATGGCAGCACTGCCAGAAAGATGGTCATTGGCAACAGCAGCCACATCCACGAAATTCGTTCAGATTCGCCGATGCAAAGCGCAATGACTCCAAGCTGCAGCAGGCCAAGCAGGGTGCGAATCACCACAAATCGCCGATCCCGCCGCTCGTACACATCCGTCTCTGCAACAATCTGCTGCAGACGCTCCTGATAACGGACGGACGGCTTGATAGCGACCGCGTCGTCGGACGGGCTGCTGGTGGGAACTTCAGAAGACAACGGCATGATCGACGATTTTCAAAGAGGTTGCTACTTCTGGGCTGTCTTCTTCACCGGGTCTGCGAACAACCGCAGCGTGACTTTGAGTCCTGGCTGCAATGGTGTTCCAGCTGCAGGCGTCTGTGACTGCACATGAAACTTCTGCTCGGCCGTTGGAGCGATGCTGCCTTCCTGCAGCAGAACACGATTCCCAGCGTCCTTTGTGCGTTTCAAACCCAGCTGCTCCAACTGCTGCAGCGCTTCCTGATAATGCATCCCCGCCAGCTCCGGGACGGTCGGCTGCGGCGGAGCATCGACCGGCAGGACGTGGAAGTCTTTCAGCGATGGTGTAAAACGAGAGCCGGCCGACAACTTCAACAGCTCAAAAATGCTGCCGTTCTTCTTCAGCTTCGAAAAGGAATACACCGTGATCTTCGTACCGGCCGGGTCGTGCAGCTGCACCGCCTCCGGAAGCCATGTCGATGTATCCAGCAGCACATCCGCCTGCTTCCACGACTGCGCGTCCTGAGGAAGGTTTGGATAAATCACCAGCCTCGCTCGGCGGGAACCGGAATCAAACTTGCCACCGTGAAAACCAATCTCAAACCGTCGCAAGGCCCGCTCCGGTGGCATTCCAAACAAAAATGGCAGCGGACTGTCCATGATGTTGCCGCCCTGCATCTCCACCGGTATCTGATTCACCATCGCTTCCATGCGGTCCAGGTCCAGACTGAAGATCCGCTCGCCGTCGCACCACCACTGCTCTCGCTGTGACTCCGTCAGCTGATATGGCTGACCTTCCTTGCCAACACGTACCTCCGAACGACGCTGCTCCGCCTGCGCTTTCTCAACTTCCTGCTGCCGACTCTCGATCGCCTTCTCCGTGATCGGCACGGGGTTGATGTCAATTCTGCCCTTGTCCGGCTTCTCATAGGCAAATTTGCCCCACGAACGCGACTCCGTCTCAAATGTCGTATCGTACACGATTCGCTCGATCTGACCTTCAAGACGAGTAATCGCGTCGCTGCTCTGAGACCACTCCCGCAGTATCCGGTCCCGCTCCGTCTTTGCTTCCGGCGTCAGAGGCGGCAGTCTAGCTTCGCTCCGCACGCCACGCACCTCCATCTGCACTCCGGAACCTGAACCGGAACCGGAACCTGAACCTGACTCCGCCCCAGCCCCCGAAGGTGCCGGGCGCTGACCGCCCCCCTGCTGCGCTGCACTCCCCGCGTCCTGCCCCAGACGCGCACCTGACGAAACAGGACGCACAGCCGGAGCCTTTGCACCGGATGGACGAGACTGACCATATACGGATGAACTCAGCAAACCCACAGCCAGCAGCAGCTGAAAAGTAAACTTCAACATCGGACTCCCTTCCGATGAACCCTTTGAAACGTGGTTCCGTCGCCGTAATGTGCTCTATGCAGCGACCGAATCCAGTGTTTTAACGCCTTTCCCAATTCGCCTCCAGTCCGATTTTCAGAGTCGGGGTTTCCCGTGGCCTTTGTGAGTCAGGATGGTGATTGTGGGAATTCCGGGGGTTCTGGGTGCCATCCTGAGATCCAGATTCTTCGCTGCGGGCCGACCTGCATCCGGTGGCTCAGCGGTTGGGCGGAAGCCGCCGGCTGTGCTTCGCACCGAAGGTGCGCACGCTGGTGAGTCGCAGGTGCCATGCACCTTGCGGCCGTGCACTCGGTGTCTGCGGCTGCGGGGACTGTCCCCGGCAACGGTGCGGTCGTTGCGGTTTCTGGGGAATCTTCGGATTGTGACGATTCTACCGTCCAGCCAGCCGCCGCCGTTGCACGCCCGCCGCCGTGCCCGCGGGGACTGTCCCCGGTGCGGCACCAGGTGATGCGGATACCAATAAATTCTCTGGGATTTTCGCTATAGGTGCCATGCACTTCAGGGCCGTTACTGGCGTGGGCGGTGGCGGGGCACTTTGCCCGCAGGCTGCCGCCATGCGGCTGATCAAAAGCAACAAAGGTGCATGGCACCTTTCGCGTCCATGCGACTGCGGGGACTGTCCCCGGTGCCGCACCGAATGATGCGGATACCAATAAATTCTCTGGGATTTTCGTCGCAGGTGCCATGCACTTTGAGGTCGTGCGCATCGTTACCGGGGGATTGACGTCCCCCGCACGCCTTTGCACGGTGGAGCGGATCCAAAGAACGAAATCAAGTGTCCTTAACACCGTTTCGTCATCCCAGCCTTGCCCTTCCGGGTTCTCGCCCATCCTTTCACAGGATTCCAGGGAACTTCAACGCTGTTGGGCTCACGCCAGTGTTTGCCAGGCCGGATCAGGCCGGCGGTTGTGGAATAATGATGAAAATCGGCAGCCTGGGGCGACGGACCGTGGCAAGGTGGTGACAAGGCAATCGAAAGCGATCGCAACGTCAGGCGAGGGACGCGACAAGGGACTGCATCCCGTCCGCTCAACTTGCAAAGCCGGGGGGGGGGGGATGGGAGGATGCAGGTGCCGCTGGCGATGGGCAGCCGGTCAGAGAATCGCAGCTCGGTGGTGCTCGCAGTCACAAGACTCCCTGAATCCCAACGTTTTCTGCTTTTTTCTACCAAAGAAGCAGACCTTTTTCGCGAACTGACGTATTTTTCACATGGTTGCACCACACTTGTCATCACCGGAAACATACCACCAATGACCGTTCATGCTGTTCAGCTGGAGGGCATCACGAAGACCTTCGGCACCGCGACTGCTGTCAGGAATCTGGATCTGCAGATTCCCAGCGGTTCGATCTATGGCTTCATCGGTCCGAACGGTTCCGGGAAGACCACGACCATTCGTATGATTCTGCGGATCTTCAATCCCGACTGTGGACGGGTGGAGGTACTTGGACAGGACACGGGAGACTGTGCGGACGAGCGGGTTGGATATTTACCGGAGGAGCGGGGATTATATCGTCGCATGAAGGTCCGTGATCTGCTGCGATACTACGCACGACTGAAGGGGTTCCGGCGCTGTGAGGACGAAATTACATGGTGGCTGAAACGGCTGGGGGCTGAAGGCTGGGACAATCGCCGCATCGAATCACTTTCCAAGGGCATGTCTCAGAAAGTTCAGTTCATCGCCGCGGTGGTTGCCAGGCCGCAGCTGCTGATTCTGGACGAGCCTTTTAGTGGATTGGACCCGGTGAATCTGGAGCTCCTTCGCGAGGCCATTCAGGAGGTTCGAGCGCGGGGCACAACGATTATTTTTTCGACGCATGAGATGGACGTGGCAGAGCGGATGTGTGAGCGGGTGTTCATGATTCACCAGGGCCGCAAAGTGCTGGATGGCACGATTGCTCAGATTCAGCAGCAGTACACAGCGGATGAAGTGCGAGTTCGCACGGCACCGGGAGCGGTGCTGCCGGAGAGTCTTCCTGAAGTGGAACAGCAGGAGACGCGTGGTGGGTTCAGTCACCTGAAGCTCCGGCGTTCAGCGCGTGCCGACCAGCTGCTGCAGCGGCTTGCACAGTCGACTCAATTAGAACACTTCGAGCTGCTGCGTCCTTCGCTTCATGACATCTTTCTCCGCATCGCCGGCGTTAACCAGAATTCGTAGTCTCCAACCATGCATAAAATTCTCACAATCGCTGTTCGCGAATATCAGGCGATGGTGGCTACCAAGGCTTTCCTTGTGGCTATCGCACTGATGCCGATCCTGATGCTGGGCGGCGCCTGGCTTCCTGGACTTCTGCAGGGGATGGAAACGCCAACGCCGCGAACAATTGCCGTCATTGACAACACGGAACAGCTCTTCGATCAGATTCAGCGAGCGGCGGAGGATCGCAATCGGACTCTGGAGCAGGATCGTGCGGTCAGCAGGGCCTCTACCAGTTCCGCTTTCCCGGAATCCCCGTCTGCCGCAGGCAAAGCCGTAGTCGAAGATGAAGACGAACAGGCCAAACGCGCACTGGGGCTTGAAGAGATCCACCCGTATCTGCTTGAGAAGGTTCCGGTTGAGGACTTCGGGGACGAGCAGCGGTTGGCGCTTTCGGAACGTATCCGCAAGGGGGAACTGTATGCGTTCATCGAAATCCCCGCGGAAGTGCTCCAGCCACGTCCGCTCACACCGGACAACATCATCAGCCCGTCGGCTGAACTCATGCAGCTGGCCGGCATGCGTTGGGTGGCTCAGGACGCCGCTCTCTCGGATGCTCGTCGCTGGGCAGAGGGTGTGCTCAACCAGATTATCCGAGCACGTCGCCTTTCAGCCAGCATCAATCCTCTGGTGCTTCCCACAGTCATGCTTGAGCTGGATCGCAAATCCACGCTCGAAAGCGCGGGCCTCTATTTTCGCGACGAAGCAGGGCGGATTGTTTCGGAAGAGAAGCCCAATGAAATCACCAGCCTGATGCTTCCGATGGGTATTATGATGCTGATGTTCATGGTGATCATGATGGCAGCTCAGCCCATGCTTGAGAGTGTCCTGGAAGAAAAAACGCTGCGTATTGCAGAAGTGCTGCTCGGGTCTGCCAACTCGCGACAGCTGATGACCGGCAAGCTGCTTGGCAATGTTGCTGGTTCGCTGACCGTCTTTGTTCTTTATTCCGGCGGGGGTATTGCGGCGGCAATCTGGCAGGGATATTCGGACAGCGTGCCCTGGCATGTGCTCCCATGGTTTGTCGTTTTTCAGGTTCTTGCGGTGATGCTCTACAGTTCCATCTTCATGGCGATCGCCGCATCTGTGACACAGCTGCGTGAAGCTCAGAGTCTGCTTTTGCCTGTTTGGATGGTCGTGATGATGCCGCTGTTTGTTTGGTTCAACATCATTCGTGAGCCGAACAGTACGATGTCGACAGCCATTAGTTTCTTTCCGCCATCGACGCCGATGGTGATGACAATGCGGATGGCCACCGGGGCAACCATTCCATGGTGGCAGAGTGTCCTCAGCATGGTACTGATGGTCGTTGGCACGGCCGTGGGAGTCCTTGTGGCAGCTCGAATTTACCGAGTTGGAATCCTTCGCCAGGGTAAGGCCCCGCGGTTTACGGAAATGCTGCAGTGGGCTTTCCAGCGAAATCAGGTGTAAACGACAGGAAGGATTCCGGCATGGAATCGGCTGCTCCCGATTTTCGCTTCCCGGCAGCACTGCGGTTGAAACGGTCTGATGACTTTCAGCGCATCTATGATAACGGCCGGCGATCCGGCGATGCTCATTTGCTGCTCTTCGCGCTGCCCAATCCCGTCGGCATGACACGTGCCGGCTTCAGTGTCTCCCGTAAGCACGGTGGAGCAGTTCAGCGCAATCGACTGAAGCGACTGCTTCGCGAAGCCTTCCGGCTCAATCGACATCTGCTCCCGGCAGGCTTTGATTTCGTGCTCATCCCCCGACAGCGGGAAGACTTTACGCTGGAAAACTTCGCCAGCTCCCTGCGAATGCTGGCAGGTAAACTGCAGCGACAGTTTTCCGGCAGAGAGAGACCCTGAGATTTCAGTATGATCATCTGTGAAACGGAGTCACAGTGACCTTACGTGCGGGAGGCTGGAGTTCACAATGGCAGACATTCCATCCTTGACAGCCGGCGACATGCCGCTCATCGCCGACCGAATCCTGCAGGCCGCCGGAACCGCGGAGCGTTTTGTGGTGGCAATTGCCGGGCCACCCGGAGCCGGCAAGTCCACGATCTCCGCAGCTCTCGTCGATGTTCTGCAACAGCGGGAGGAACGAGCTGCAGTAGTGCCCATGGACGGCTTCCACTTCGACGACAGCGTGCTCCTCTCCCGCGGCCATCGAGCTCGCAAGGGAGCTGCTTTCACATTTGACTGCGCGGGCTTTGAGGTGCTGCTGAAACGGATTCGCATCAGAGAACCCGATGTGGCAATTCCCGTATTCGATCGCAGCCTTGAATTGTCGCGTGCGGCTGCAGCAGTGGTTGATGCCGAGACACGCATCGTGCTGGTGGAAGGCAACTACCTGCTGCTCAACGAACCCCCGTGGTCACGTTTGCACAGTCTGTTTGATTATCGGATTGCAATCGATGTGCCTGTCGATGTGCTTGAGCGAAGGCTGCTTGAAAGGATCCAGTCCCACGGCTTCACACTCGAACATGCTCGCCACTGGTTCTCCGGAAATGACCTGCCCAATATTCGACATGTGCAGTCATCGAGTATACAACCTGACCTGCGGCTTTCCTGACCAACCGCGTTCACCTGGAACAACCGAATGTCAATTCAAGCATCACAGCCTCGCTCGTTCCTGCAGGCTGCCATTCCTGTCGTCCTGTTCTGCCTGCTTTACAGCACTCCATCGGTCGCTGATTCCCCCCAGCCGAATATCGTGCTGGTCATGGCCGATGACCAGGGCTGGGGTGATACCGGATACAACGGTCACCCTCAGCTGAAGACACCGCACCTGGACTCGCTGGCCGCCTCCGGACTGCGGCTCAATCGGTTCTACACGGCCCACTTCAACTGCTCGCCCACACGGGCCAGCATCATGACCGGACGCCATCCGCATCGCATGGGCACGTTCGCTCCCGGTCGCCCCATTCGGGCTCAGGAAATGACACTCGCTCAGGTGCTCAGGGAAGCCGGCTACGTCACGGGCCACTTTGGCAAATGGCATCTCAACGGCCGCAACGGCGAACGTGATACGAAGACGCCCCCTGGTCGAGCCATTCTTGCAAATGACCCACTGTCTCCCGGACGACTCGGTTTTGACGAGTGGGTTTCTGCTGATAATTTTTTTGATCTCGATCCAGTGCTTGGTCGCAATGGCGTGCCCGAGAAGTTCACTGGTGATGGTTCAGACATTTCAATGGATGAAGCCCTCAAGTTCATTCGCCGACAGGCGGAGACACAACGCCCGTTTCTGGCCGTAGTCTGGTTCGGCAATCCGCACGTTCCCCACGAAGCTCTGCCTGCGGACAAGCAGCTCTATGCAGATCTGCCGGAGGACCTGCAGAATTACTACGGTGAAATCAACGGCATCGATCGCAATATCGGGAAGCTGCGGGCCACGTTGCAGGAGCTGAAGCTGGCAGAAAACACCCTGTTGTGGTACTGCAGCGACAACGGCGGAGCTGCCGGTCCCAGATCCACCGGCAATCTTCGGGGCGCCAAAGGGACGCTCTGGGACGGCGGACTCAGAGTCCCGGGGCTCGTCGAATGGCCCGCCCGCATCCGCAAGCCCGCCATCAGCGACCTGCCGTGCTCGACTCTGGACATCTACCCCACTGTGCTGGCTGCTGCAGGAGTGACCCCCAAAGCTCAGATCGAACCGCTCGACGGAGTTTCTCTGATGCCACTTGTAAATGGCGAGATGAAATCGCGCAGCAAACCCATCCCGTTCGTTGCTCAAATCAACACACCCGCTTCACACGCGGCCCTGATCGACTGGCCCTGGAAACTGCACACGGATCCCACCAACGGAGGTCCGCGCGGAAAGAAAAAGACCGCTGGGCCACCCGTCGAACCAATCATGCTTTTCAATGTTGAGTCTGATCCGAGGGAAACCATGAATCTGGCCAGTGCACAGCCCGAGCGAGTGGCTCAGATGAAGGCTGCGATGGAGGAATGGAAAAGATCCGTTCAGCAAAGTCTGAGTGGCAGCGATTACCCGGACGGTCTGAAGGATCCGGCTGTCAGCGAATCACCAAAATAGCGGCAAGGCTCGCTGATAGTTTCGTAATGGAGGCAAGCACGCTGTCGAGTCCGTTACCAGTGCGTCGGCAGCGATGTTTGCACGCTGGCTGGATTTTCACTTCGGGGCATTTATTATTCTTCCGAGTTCCATCCGCGCATTCTGTCACACCCAAAGTCTCCCCAATGCCCGCCAGTGAAGCCGATCGTCAGCTGATTCAGCGGATCCGTTCCGGAGAGGCACTGGCGTGGCAGCAGTGCATCGACCAGTACGAGGGGCGTTTGCTGGCATATGCCCGGGCTCGCCTCCAGGATCGTTCGGCGGCGGAAGACGTGGTTCAGGAGACGCTGCTGGGCTTCCTGAAGGCACTCCCCAATTACGACGAACGAACACCGCTTGAATCATGGCTGTTCTCAATAGCCGCGCACAAGCTCGTGGATGCTCTGCGACGTTCCGGGCGTCGTCCAGTCTTGCCACTGCTGACGTCAGAATCAAAAGACGGTGCTGCGAGAGACCTTACGGGGCCTGGTCGCGGCGCTTCCAGTATGCTTCGCAGCAGTGAGCGGGCGAATTCGGAGGCAGCCTTGATCGAGTCAGTCCTGCGGCCACTCATTGCCGAGTTCAAACAAACAGGAGCGTATGAGCGGCTGAAGTGTGTCGAGCTGATTTTCGTACTTGGCTGGCCCAACCGCGAAGTTGCACGGCGTCTGAGTCTCACGGAACAGGCGGTTGCCAATCACAAGTTCTACGTCCTGCAAAAGCTCCGGGAGGCCGCGCGAGCAGGAAAACTGACGATTGAAAGCCTCGCAGAGGATGAAGCGTGAGCTGGAAGTTAAGTGGAACTTCCACCCAAAAACGCCAGTCGCTCAGGCTCACGCTCCAAGCAGATAAGCGCGCAGATCTCGCATCAGAGCGAGGCACCGCGAGGTGAAGACATCCATATTTGAAACGCGACCTTCCGAGCGGATCTCCACCATGACAATGCGGTGAATTCGCAACGGTTCCCAGTTGCTGGAAGAGCGTCGGGTGGTTTCGAAAGAGATGACGATTTCCACCGGCTGCCGGGCAGCAGTTTTTCCCCAGCGTTTGAAGAAACCAAGGCTGCCAACCTGAATTTTCATCCGGCCTTTTTCCTGTTCCGTGATATTTCCGCCCTGCTCGGAAATGAATGCGCGGAGCTTGATGCCGGTCAATTCGAGAGAAGTGCTGACTTCAATGCGATCAGAAAACTCGAAGCGTCCATTGTTCTCGCGGACCTGAGTTGTTTCTTCGGCGATTGATTCTTCCGGGGGAGGCGGGGTTTCTGCGGCGGCTTCCTGACAGGTGCGGTTGCGTCCTGCAGCCTTGGCGCTATAGAGGCATCCATCGGCGCGTTCCAGCAGAGTCTGTACGGTATCACCTCGGCGCGCCGTGGCGACTCCAAGCGATGACGTGACGGTCAGCGTGCTGATACCGCCAATGGAACTTTTGGCGATGGAAAGTCTGAGTCTTTCTGCGCGCCGAACGGCGGCCTCGATATCCGTGTCCTTACAGATGATAACGAACTCTTCGCCCCCGTAGCGACCGATCACTTCAGCAGAATAGGTCTCATTCTGAAGCAGGCGTGCGAGATCAATGAGCACCTGATCGCCGACCTGGTGCCCGAAGGAGTCGTTGATGCGTTTGAAGTGATCCACGTCGAGGAAGATCACGCTGAGGCTGCGGGTGCCTTCACCGTTGTGGTACTCTTCAAGGAGATCTTTGAGCCGTGCTTCGAGATGTCCGCGATTGGCAACGCCAGTGAGGGCATCGCGAGTGGCTGCGAGCTGCAGTTCCACAAACTCGCGGCTCTGAATTCGAACTCCGCTGTGATTCCTGAGGAACTGCAACACACCGTGGACGTTGTGTGAGGTTCCGACCAGCGGCATGGTGTAGACATCGACCTTCAGATGTCGAGTGCCGCTGACGCGACAGAACTGACTGGCGTACTGGGCGCGTCCCGTTTTGAGTACCTGCAGAACCATCGTGTCATCGCGTTCCGGCGGTGCGGCCTGTTCTTCAGCAAGGCTGGTGAGCTGAACATCGGGCGCCTGCCAGGTGCGTCGGAGTGCCGAGCGGACGGGAATACCGGTCATTCCCCTCATCCCATCGCTCCAGATGCGATAGTTCTCATGAGCATCCACGAGATAGTAGCCATCGTACAGCTGCTGAAACTGATAGAGCACGCTGATGATCTGAGCAAGCACGGCCGCCTCTTCCCGGACTTCCGGACTCAAATCCGTGCGGCGTTCCCGTTCAAACATCGAATCCGCAAAGCGAAACAGGGAACTGCCTTCGGCTTCGTACCAGTGATTCAGGGTGCGGATTACATTTTCGTCGTAGCGGCGGCCTGCTTTTTCGAGGAGGCTGTCGATGCATTCGTGATGAGTCATGCCGCGTCGCCAGGGGCGGGCGATGCAGAGCGAATCATAGGCGTCAGCAACGGCCAGAATCCGCGGCCCCAGTGGCAGATCCGACTGTTCATCATCACTTTCGGCCTGTGCCCCCGACAGCCCGCGATAGAGCAGTGTCAGCATGCTGATCACCGAGGGATCGGTCCAGAAAGCCTGGAGCATACTGATCGCAGCATGCTGATGGAGCATCACAAAATCGAATTCTTCACTGCTGAGTTTGCCAGGTTTGCGAAGGATGTGGTCGGGTATTGCCAGCTTGCCAATGTCGTGCAGGATGGCGGCAATTTCAATCTGACGGCGCTGCTCATCACTCCACCCGAGCATCTTTGCTGTGCCGCTGGCGATTGCCGCGAGCCGCTGGCTGTGCAGCAGCGAGCTGGGGTGCAATGCTCGCATCACTCTCAGAATCATCGCGATCAACGGACGGGGAATCAGCGATCGTTCGGCGGCCTCGGTCTGCTGCAGCCGCGCCTCGTCGGCCATGAAGAGCATCCTCAGGAGCACAGCAGTGGTGTCAGTCGGCATGGGCGAAATCAGCGCGGAATCTGCCCGCGCTGTCCTGATGTTGCTGTCACCTGCTGATGCTCCGGTTCCCACCATAACCCGATTCTCCGTAATAACGGCTGTTGGCACGCAACAGACCCTATTACACAATCTCCGCGGGCTGCCGTCGGATCCTGGCAATTTCTTACATCGAATGTGAACACGAATGTGAATTCGACAGGACCGGAATAACCGTCACGAAAAAGGGATCGTGTCGGACGACTGATGACAGTTTGCCCAGTCCGCGAGGAGTGCCTCCGCGGTCAGCAGCAGAGTCTCTCAGGCACGTTTTTTCGTGGTGGAATGAATCAGCGATTGGCAGCCAGCGGTTCAAACGATGTTCCGGTCAGTCTGGTCCAGGCTTCGATGTAGCGTTCGGAAGTGCGTTGCACAACGTCCTGCGGTAATTGTGGAGGCGGGCTGTTTTTGTCCCAGCCGGATTGTTCCAGCCAGTCGCGTACGAACTGTTTGTCGAAGGATGCCTGAGCGCGACCGGGCTGCCACTGGTCAGCGGGCCAGAAGCGGGAGCTGTCCGGGGTCATGACTTCGTCGATGAGCAGAATCTGGTCGCCGGCAAGACCGAACTCAAACTTGGTGTCTGCGATAATAATGCCACGGCTGGCTGCGTACTGGCAGCCCTGCGAGTAGATTTCCAGAGTGCGTTGCCGCAGTTGCTGAGCGAGTGGCAGCCCGATCAATTCGGCCGTTTTTTCGAAGCTGATGTTTTCGTCATGCCCGGATTCGGCTTTGGTCGCTGGGGTGAAGATTGGTTCCGGCAGCCGACTGCTCTCAGTCAGTCCGGCCGGCAGCGGGATCCCGCAGACAGTTCCGGACCGTTGATATTCCTTCCAGCCGGAGCCGCTGAGATATCCGCGGGCGACGCATTCGATGGGGATCACCTGCGTTTTTCGGACAACCATTGAGCGGCTGAGGAGGGGGGTGAGATCCGTTCCCATCGGCAGCGCAGCGTCGGCGGGGTTGTCGCTGATGAAGTGGCACGGCACCTTCAGCAGATCGAACCAGAAGCGGCTGAGTCGAGTCAGCAGTTCTCCTTTACGGGGAATTCCGTTGGGAAGCACATAGTCGAAAGCGCTGATGCGATCTGTGGCAACGAAAAGCAGAGTATCGCCAAGGTCATAGACGTCGCGCACTTTGCCGCGGCGAACCGGCAGTCCGGGAATGTGACTTTGGAGCATCACCATCTGAAAACGCCTTGTAACCGGGGTTTGTCGACTGAACCTGACGATTCTGTTTGCTGGGTGCAGAACTAATCCACAGCGGGTCTGGCAGGATTCTTCCAGTGTCCATCCGGGTCGCTGCCACGGACAACGATGCCTTTTTCGTTCCAGCTCATCGCTGCCCGAACGGAAGCGTGAGCGTATCGCAGTGTCAGTCCGCAGCGACGTCGGGAGGAAAGATTGGCGTCCGAACCATGAAGCAGAAGGTCGTTATGAATGGAAGCTTCGCCAGCCAGCAGGTCGTCAACAACGATGGTGCCAAACGACTCTGCGTTTTCGACAGTCTGATCCAGCACGTTGTGTTCTTCAGGGCTGCTTTGGCGATAGGTCAGGTGACCGGAGTGATGGGATCCAGCGATGAACTTCATGCAGCCATTATCGAGGTCAGCGTCGTCGATGGCGAGCCAGACGGTGACGGCGTGTGACGGTGACAAAGGCCAGTAACTGGCGTCCTGATGCCATGCAACAGCTTTGCCGTCGCCGGGCATCTTGCAGAAGAAGTGTGAACCCCATGCGACAACATTGTCGCCGAGCAGATCAGAGACGTGATCCACGATCACCGGATTCGTGAGGATGTCGTAGACACCACCGTACTTCATGTGCGCGGTGCTGATGGAGTAGCTGTTGCCGCCGGCAGCGATTGTCTTTTCGAGCAGCCGGTCGAAGTAGCAACGGATGTCTGCGATCTGCTGGGTGGAATACGCGCGGAAGCGTCGCACGAAACCATTGCGGTTGTAGTCATCGATCTGCTGTTGATTCAGCGTGCGAGCCTCTGCGGTATTTGCGGGGTGAAATGCGAGGTCGCGTTTGAGACGGCCAAGTTGGTCCGCTTCGGGGATCACGCGGAAGTCAGTGCCGACTGTCATGGGAAGGCTCCAGAGTAATCAGCGGTGGAACGCGACATGAAGACGCGTCTGTAGTTTCGCGGAAACGAGGGCGGCCGTCAAAAGCAGGCGAATGCAGCAGGAGTGGATTACCAGCGATGACTTTGGAGAAGACTGGAATCCGGGGAATGCATCGGGCACTTCAGGGTGCCACGGATGACGCGTTGCGGACGCGATAGACTTCGAATCGCTGTTGTAAGGCTTCCGAGTGAGTCGAGAGGTATTTCGCAGAAAAAAGGTCCGTAAGCGTGACCGGCCCCGGCCGGTAGAACACGTCATCGACCCACTCGAATCGAGCTTCCAGGGACTGCCACTGTTCCCAGATGCCCGGCGTTCTCTTCGCATTTGGCCCGAAGATCAGAAAGACAGCCGTTTCGTCCGCGATCGCATCAACGCCGATGTGTGCCACTGGAACGGCAGTCAGCCCCAGACTCTGCAGATGAAACGCAATCGCGGGTTCGCCATAGACATACAGCACAGCATGGAGACTTTGGAGTTCCGCAGCGGTCGGCAGAGGTTCAGAATCGAGCTCTTCTGTGTCACGTCGGTCGAGCAGCAGGCTGGGAGTAAAGACCGTTTCGGCTTCCATGGCAGACTTTGAACGCCGCTTCCCGCCGAGATGCCAGACGCACTGTTTCGCAATCTCGAAAGCGGCCCGACGAATGTCGCTGCGATCCTGATGGATCGGGTTACCCGAAACGTCAGCGAGGGTCACGAATCCAGCATTCCCGTCTCCATCCGGAACCAGCATCGAGCTTGCGAACGCGGCCGCGAGCAACCCCGCAATCAGCAGTCGACGGCCTAATTGCACGGCCCGCGGAAGCCTGGATGTCGGTTGCGGCTGGCTGAAGGCAACTAACTGTGCATCAAGCCACCAGCTGATGCCGCCCGCGGCAGACAGCCAGACACCCGCGAGCAGCGGCAGCATCAATCTTGAATAGGGCTGGTAGAATGGAGTGGCAATGAGCAGTCCGGTGACCCATGCAAGCGACAGCCAAAAGCCGAGAGGAAATGCTTCACCCGGACTGACTGCACTCCACAGCCGACCAGCAGCACGCGACTGTTTGTCGGATGCGCGGAATACCGGCTGAAGATACATGCCTGACAACCCGCCGACGGCGATGCAGCCGAGCATGATGGGAGTGCGGACTCGCAGGCAGAACAGTCCAAGGCAGATTCCCGCTGGGATTGCTCGCAGCAACAACGGCTTGACCGCCGACGACGCGTTCCACGTGAAACGCTGCCGACACAGGACGGCTGCAAACGCCGCGAGCATGATTCCAGCGACCACGGAGCCGGCCCCCCACAGCCCGTCCATCTGCATTTGAAACGCCAGCTGCTCGCTGAGGTGATTCGACCACTGCTGCCAGCTTGTCAGGTAACCCGCGTGATTGGCAGCAACAGCCGAGTAGCCGCCGATGGACTGCAGCGACCACCAGCAGGGCAGGAAGGTGATTCCAGCCGATAACGCCATCAGCCCAAGCAGCTGGAAGAGTCTTCGGCCTCGAAGCGTTCGACGGCCATCCGCGATCCACCATGAGAGACTGCCACTGGTGAGAATCGCCAGAGGCAGCCAACCAGTGTACTTGATCCACCACGCCATTCCGCAAAGCCCTCCAGCGACGCAGGCCGCCTTCAGCGAGTTGCGATGAATTGAAAGGCTCCCCAACGCAACGGATGCGATGACCAGTCCGAGCGCTGGAACGTCCGTGAGGGCCATCCGCGAATAGGTCACGTGGAACTCAGAACAGGTGCTGATCACAAGCACAAACAAACCGGCCGCAGTTCCAAACCAGAACCGAGCCGTCCACCAGAACACCAGGGGGGTCAGCGTCCCGAAGACGAGGCTGGGGAGGAAGGGAGCCAGACGCTGCATTCCCGGCAGTAAGGAAGCCAGTTCGATCAGTGATGGCAGCCCGGGCGGCGCAAAATATTCGCGACCAGGCCACGAGCGTCCAAAGAGACCGTCATACCACAAAACCGACGAGTAGACTCCTTCATCGAAATGCTCAACAGTCTCGAATTCCATCTGTTGGCAGCGCAGCAGAGCCCCGAGGCAGAGCATCGCTGCGATAAGGAGAACTTCAACCCGGACTGCCTGAGATCGCATGGTTATTTTCGCGGTGCGAACAGTGAATACAAGCGGAGTCGCCGCCACTTATGCTACCTTGCGTGGGTTCCTGAAGCAGTCAGAATTCAAAAATGCGTGTGTTTTTTTTACCGGCCGGACGTGCGCTGTGCAGCAATGATCCCGCTCACTGCAGACGTCGAAGAATCTCCGCGAAGAACTGACTGCGATGGCGTTCCACGTGAAACGCGGTGACTCGCGTGCCCGAAAAATTCCAGCGGAGCGTCCGGGACGAGGACAGGCGGGACTTCTCCGGCATTCGCAGCCTGCTAGAATCCGAAAGTTCGCCTCATTCGAGGCTTCACTGTCAGATCGGTCTTCGAAATCGCTCCCCCGAAAGCCCCCACAATGTCCGAGGACTCCCCTGCAAAACTGTACGATGCGGCAATGAAGCTCAAGTCTCAGGGAGATCTGGAAGCCTGCATCGAAGCACTCAAAACATTGCTCGTCAGCTTCCCCGAACACGTGCAGACCCACATGGCGCTTGCAGTCTACCAGCAAAAGCAGGGGCGGTTTGACGACGCCATTCAACACGCAAAACGCGTCACGGAACTGGAGCCCAATGACGCATTCTCGTTCACTCAGCTTTCCGTAATCTATCAGAGGTGCGGAAAAATCTTCGAAGCCGAAGACGCCATGGCTCGCGCACGACTCATTCAGGGCACACCCCAGCGCCACTGATCGTAACGCTCCTGAACGGGCATGGCAGCAGCCCAGTCGCACTGGCATTCCGCAATCACCGCTGAACGCGATTTCAGCGGCCATGGCATGTCAATCCCCGGTAGCGATCCGTGGCCGCGCACCCTCAGCCGCCGGGCGACAGACTGCGGGCAAACGGCCCTGACTACGCCGCACAGGCACCCACACCCACGCCAGCGCGCGCACCTGCGGTGCGAATCACAGCCGGGGACTGCCGCTCGTCCGCTCCGCCCCGTCATGTGTTCGACCGTAATGCCTGTGCGAGCAGTTGGACGCGGTGCTGGGAAACAGTCTGCAGTCGGTTCGCCTCTTCACAGGCGGCACCACGGACGGCGATGACATCTGCGCCGACCTGTTTCAGGACTGGAATGTCTGCCGCGGAGATGCGACCGGCCAGAGCCAGCAGGAGGCCGCTGCGGCGACACTGGTCGCGAAGCTGCATCAATCGTTCGGGGGCAAGCCAGTCCAGCAGACACGTATGGTCTTTAACAAACGTGTCGATCAGAACGGCGGATGCGCGGCAGGCGGCGGCCGCCGTAAGGACCTGTTGAACGGATGGAGCTTCAGCGCGGTCAGCGTCGGCGTAGGCCACAGCGACCCACGCTTTTTCAGGCCCTGCAGCAGCGCGAAGTTGAGCCCATTCTGATTCCCAGGCAGCGCTGTGCTGACACCCGGAGAGCCCGCACTTGAGGAACTGAATCGATGGAAGATCAGAAAGGAGTCGTGCGAGGGACGGAATGTCGGGTGTGGCCACGTTCGGAGTGG
The DNA here is from genome assembly GCA_046074645.1 of Planctomycetaceae bacterium. Lineage (GTDB taxonomy): Bacteria > Planctomycetota > Planctomycetia > Planctomycetales > Planctomycetaceae > SXXK01. The sequence continues at coordinate 20,548 of JBJTOP010000394.1, forward strand.
ATGCGTGGAACCAGTCGCGGAGTTCTCCGAGTGCGATGCTGATGGGTGGCGGAGCTGACAAAGCAGCGACGGTTCCGGATATTTCACGAACGGTGGCCATGGAAGCCATACCCAGAGGACCAGCGGCGGGTTCTTTGACATCCAGGATGTCAGCTCCGCCTCTGACCGCGGAGACTGCCTCCTGCGTTGTGCGGACGGAAACCAGTAGCTGCGGAACATCCACGAGGAATCTCCGTTCAATCATCGGGACATTGACGCGTTGAGAGTTCAGAAAAAAGCCCCGCCGGTTCACAGGGAACGGGCGGGGCGAAATCTGCCATGCGTGAGGAACCGAATACTGGAGAATCAGAGTTCTGGACCGGGGTCGTCGTCAACCTCTGGTTCGCCCTCTGCGACTTCCTCTGCTTCTTCACCTTCGATGCCGAGATCAGCTTCGAGATCGATGTCTTCTGCGGCTTCGACTTCGACTTCGACTTTGGGTTCGTCATCGACTTCGTCTTCAGGAACCGGAGTCTGGACCTGGACGAGCGGTGTGCCGTCGGAGTTCAGTTGTTCCTTGATGGGCTGCATGAAGTATTTGCGTTTGCCGCGGGCCATGAGAGTGCTGAGCAGTTCTTCGGCTTTCTCTTTTTCGTAGAAGAGAAACCGGCCTTCTTCGCGCATGGCATTGCTGTAGACGACCCAGACGATCCGTCTGCGCTGCATTTGTTCGCGAGCGCGTTTGGTGCGGGGTCGAGCTGCTTTTTTCCTTTTGGCGGCGGCTTCTTTTTTGTCGCCCTTCGACGCCTTTTTCCGGCCGGAGGACTCTGTTTTTTCCTCGGCCGTTTTGCGAGTTTTCTTCTTTACGGATTCGGTGGCTGCCTCGGCGGCTTCAGCCGCTTCGACCTCGCGCCGCATTGCAATCCGACTTTTTGCCATGGTCTGCTGCCAAACATCCTGAAGAACTTGTGGCCCCTGAGCACCGCTGCGCAGGAGCTGGGAAACCGGAAGGATAGCATTTACGGAAGATTGAATCCACCCGGAAACAACAGTTCCCAGGACTTTTTTAACTCCGAACACAGTAAAATTATGTGGATGAAGTCTCTTCGTGCTGAGCGGTCTTTGAGGGCGATGGTGCTTTGGCAGCAGACTGAATTCGCGAGACCACGTGGGCAATTGCCTGCTTCATCGCCGATCGATCGACTTCATGCATATCCACCGGCTGACCGACACCCTTCAACATCGTGACTGTCAGCCGACCGCCCAGATGCTGCCGGAATTCCTCCAGCCCATCGAACACTTTGTCGGTCTCGCCAAGTACCGGGTGGTCCGTCAGGAGTCCGAGCCGTTCGAGTGTCTCAAGGACCTGCTCGGCAGCCGGCCATGGCAGGCCATGCACGAGGGCCGAGTAGACGGTGTCAAAGGCCACCCCAATCGCCACCGCTTCGCCATGTCGCAGGGAGAATTGGCTGAGCGCTTCCATTTTGTGAGCGGACCAGTGGCCGTAGTCGAGCGGACGGGCTTCGAGCATTTCGAAGGCATCGCCTCCGGCCGTGATATGCCGGAGATGCCAGCCTGCAGACTTTTCGATGGCGGTCCAGCATTCCGGGGAACGACGGACAATCGCGTCTGCGTGCTGGTGCAGCCAGCTGAAGAACTCCGGATCCTTCAGCAGAGCCACTTTGACTGCTTCTGAAAACCCACAGCGAAAATCTCGATCTCCAAGAGTTTCCAGCAGCCTGCGGTCGTTGATGACGGCCCACGGTACCGCGAAAGCTCCGAGCCAGTTTTTCTTCCCGAACAGATTAACGCCGTTCTTTACGCCGACCCCGGAATCCGCCTGAGCAAGCGTTGTCGTGGGAATCCGCACGAGGCGCAATCCGCGGTGAGCGATTGCCGCAGCGAAGCCCACAGCATCGAGAACTGCTCCGCCGCCAATCACCACGACATAGCTGCGACGATCCAGATCCGCCTCGTTCATGACCCGCAGCATTTGTTCGAGGACGTGCACATCGTTCTTAATGGCCTCGCCACCGGGTACCAGCTGTGGTGGACCGCAGGAAATCAGGCGCGAAGCATATCGCCGGGTGAAGGCGTGCAGCCTCTGCCGCAGATCCGGATTGGCCTCCGCCACACACTGGTCCACCCAGAACTGGACCTTTGGCATTCGCTCTTCTGAGGCTTCCAGAACATCCGCGAGGACAGCGGAGTCGCTGCCCAGGACATCGGTTGTGAAGCGGAGGCGGTGGCGAAAGGAAACCACGAAGTCCACATCAGTGCTGGAGCGGCCCGGATTCATGAGCGGTTCGCAATTGGGGGTGGGAGAGTGGAGGGGGCAGACGAGCCCTGAAGGGCTGGGGTTCGAGGAGCTGCTGCATCCGGTTCAGCAGGCCCGCTTCTGTGATTGTCCGCAACACATGGTCGTCTGGCAAGCGTCCGAGATCCAGGAAGGTTCCGGTGCACCGCAAGCGAATTCTAACACATTTAAAATACCTCGGAGGGACGAATCCGTTTTGAAGCATCATTCCGGATCGATGTCGCTACAACCGTCACAACCAGCGCCTTTGGCTGCAGACTACCCGGACATCGGCAAACCCTGCGCTTTGCCTGAGCTTCGCAAATCACGCAGGACGAAAAAACTGCTGGCGTTACCCAGAGGACGTCTGAGGAACACCAGGATTCTGAGTGCGGCGTGTGCATTCAGGGTGTTTCGCCAGACCAACTCAGCAAGAACGACGTTGAGGAGAATTTCTGATGAAGGCTATTACTCTCACAGCTGCACTGGTGGTGCTCTCTATCGCCAACAGCGCTCAGGCCGGAATTTTCGGTCTGTTCAAGTCCAACAATGGCTGTGGCGGCTGCAGCGTTGAGCCGACCTGCTGTGCACCGGTCGATCCGACCTGCTGTGCACCGGTTGACCCAAGCTGCGTTGCTCCGGCTGCCTGTGGCGACCACAAGCACGCAGACCCCTCCTGCTGTGCTCCAGTTGCACCAGCCTGCAACGCACCGGTTGACCCCGCCTGCTGTGCTCCTGCTGCTGTCACCGACAGCTGCGGCAATGCCTGCGGCGACGGCTGCGGTTCCTGCCACACGAAGAAGAAGTGCTGGTTCAAGCTGCCGAAGCTCCGCCTGCCCAAGTTCAAACTGCCAAAGCTTGGCGGCTGCGGTGACAAATGCGGCGATCCCTGCGGCGACGCTTGCCATGAAGCGACCTGCGCTGCTCCAGCTGACCCAAGCTGCGTCGCTCCCTGCGACCCGACCTGTGCAGCCCCCTGTGGCGGATGCAAGTAATCACAGGTTGGCGTAAGGTGCGGTGATTAGCCAGCGTGATGATAGCAGATCGACGGGTGAGGGAGTGGCAGTCGTGAGCCGCTCCCTCCTGTCCTCGAAAAGTTCGGTGCGGTCCATAACTCGGGAAAGGACACCTTCGGTCTTTCAGTCACGGTTAAAAGCCCAGCCTTCCGCCCCGCAATGCTGAGATCAGTGAGGAAACTCACTCTGGGGAACACGCCACCCGGGTTATGCCGGTTCAGCGGTTCCACCATCAACGGATCAGCAAAAAGGGTGGAACCGTTGGAGACAACAGACGGCGATGATTCTCCCTTCCTGGCGAATCATCGCCGTTTCTGTTTCCCCCCCCCCTCGGACGCCACCTGTCTCAAATTTGGCCAAACTCCCCGACCAGACTCTGGTTTTTTGCACCTCCATCCCCATAGACTTCCAGCAGCAGAACCCTCGTCATAAGGTCGAGCGGTTCAACGTCAACCACTCGGACCTCAGCTGCTGCAGGTGCCCATGCTGCTCCCCACTCGCCTTGTTGCCTCGCTGCTCGTCAGCCTCCTCACAGCGCAGTCAGTTTCGCAGGCAGCCGAAGACGCAGAGCGGCGAAGTTTCATTGCCGCAGATTCCTCGAAGCAGCGAGTCGCGATTGTCGCCGAAGATGGCTCGACCGCCTGGGAACACTCCATCGGCCCGCTCCACGATCTGCACGTACTCCCGTCCGGCAACGTCCTGCTGCAGCTCAACTGGACACATGTCGCAGAACTGGATCGCAGCACCGGGAAAACAGTCTGGGAATACAATGCCTCACAACGGCCCGATAATCAGGGCCGACGGGTCGAAATTCATGCCTTCCAGCGCCTGAACGATCAGACCACTCTGATCGCCGAATCCGGTTCCGCAAGACTGCTCAGAATTGCCCCGGACGGCTCTGTCAGCTCCAGCTTTCCCCTGAAAATCGAAAACCCCGATCCCCACCACGACACACGCCTCGTTCGCCCCCTTGAAAATGGGAATTTTCTCGTCTGCCATGAAGCCATCGGTGTGGTCCGTGAGTACCGCGGGGATGGCAGCGTTCAGTGGGAGTTTTCGGTGCCTCTGTTCGGACGGGAGCGTCGGCCGGGACACGGTGTCGATGCCTTCGGCAACCAGGCATTTTCCGCACTGCGGCTCAGGAATGGCAACACCCTGATTGGAACCGGTAACGGCCATTCCGTAATCGAAGTGACTCCCGCCGGGCAGGTCGTATGGAGCCTGCACCAAAACGATCTCCCCGGAATTCAGCTGGCGTGGGTTACATCCCTGCAGGTGCTGCCATCCGGCAACATTCTGATCAATAACTGCCACGCCGGCCCGAATAACCCGCAACTGATCGAGGTGACTCGTGAAAAGCGAGTTGTCTGGTCATTTCGGGATTTCGTCCGCTTCGGAGACTCCCTTACAAACTCACAGATCCTGACCGTCAATGGAAAACCAGTCAAGGACAGCATCCGCTAAGTGGATCGATCTGCCTGCAAGCCCACCCAGGTTCGCCATCAATTTCTCACAATGGAAAGGCCAGTCTGACTATGAACTCCCACCGCCCCGCTCAGTCACTCCTCGCCCTGCTGCTTGTCGCCGCATCTGCCCACCCGCTCAATGCTGATGAGCCCGTTGAAAAACGAACACCGGACGCCGAAGCCCGTGAAAAAGCCGAACGAGCCGAAAAAGCCGAACGAGCCGAAGCCGAGGCAAAGGAACGAGCCAGTGCTGAAAAACGCGAAGCCGCAGAAAAACGACGACAGTCTGAAGAACGCAGTGAAAAACAGCGCGGTGAACAGGACGAACGCGGAAACCAGAAGGAAAAGCCCTCGCCCGCACAGCTCAAAGAGCGTCTCACCGACCTCATGGCTCAGGCCCGTGAAGCAGAAGCCAACGGAAACCGCGATCGGATCGCGGAACTCAAGCCGCAGATCAACGAAATTCAGCAGCTCCTGAAACGCATCAGCTCCCCTGCCCCGGAACTGCCGCCAGAACTGCGTCCCGAAGCCGAAAAGCTTGAAATGCTCGCCCGCCGCATCAAACACGTCTTTACCGCCGCAGAAAACCTCGCTGCAGCCGACATGCAGGATCTGGCCCACGACCTCCGCCAGAAGGGCGAAGCCATGGAACGCGAGCTCGCTGCCGCCAAAGAAGCACTCATGGCCCGCGCACAACCACGGAAATCTCCAAAACCCGCAGAACCCGGCCGGGAAATTCAGGCACTCCGCGAAGAAAACGAACAGCTGCAGCGGAAACTCCGCGAACTCAGCGAACAGCTGGAACGCTCGGGCAGGTAGCCAGCTGACTCCCGCCAGCTGACTCCCGCAGGTCACTCCCCACTCCCCACCGCTGATTTCCAGCAAAGTAAAATTCGTAAAGCCTGCGGTTAAGGTAAACCCTGGCAATTGCGGGCGGGGTAGCGGCGGGGGCCGGGATGCGTCGGTCGGCGTCGTGGAATTCGTGGGAATACGCTTCGCACTTCCGTCGAAATTGTGATAAAAAAGTCAACTGGTGGATCTCCATTCGTCCGCCAAAAGCCCGTTTCGGAGAATTCTGATGCATCTTCCTGTGACTCTGCGTTCGCTCATGCTGTTACTCCTTTTATCGGTGTTTGCGGCCACAGCAGTCCAGGCGGCCGACAGCCTCGCCGGTGCCCTTGAAGCATCGAAACGCGGTGATAACATTGCGGCCTTTCGGCAGCTCAGCAACCTGATCGACAGTGGTTCCCAGGACCCGCGCGTGCATCTTGCACGTGGGCTTGTGGCAGATAAGCTTCAAAAGCCTGCGGACGCTGATCTTCAACGTGCCGCCCAGCTTGAAGCCGCCACCGGAAACTCCGCCGCGCTCAATCTTCTGCTGGAAGATGTCGGTGGCGAGCTTCGCGAGAAGATCGAGAAGTTTCGCTTCGAAGCACGCGCCGCCCTGGCGCCGGACTCCGCCGCCCGGAAACTCAAAGGGGTCTTCCGCGAGGCGCTCGAACTCAGACGAACGGGCGACCGAGCTGGTGCCCTCGAAAAATTCCAGCAGCTGACTGGCACTGGCAGCGATCCTCGCTACTTCTACATGCACGGTGTGGTTCTGGCGGAATCCGGAGACACCGCAGCGGCTGCCGACATGTTCTCCAGAGCCCTGACTCAGGAGTCAAGCCTCCGTGACATGCAACTGGTGAATGAAATGCTTGCCGGCATCCCCCCCCAGACACGGCTGCTCATTGAAGAACAGGCCAAAGTCGAAGTCGGTGGCGAAGTCATCACCCGCCGACTGCTCCGCGATGAACTCCGCCGCCGAGCATTAATGAGCGAAGAGCAGCTGCTGGCTGAAACCAGCGCCGCCGCAGCCGCAGCCGAACGCGAAGCCTCCGCAGCGGCCGAAAACCGACGCCGCTCCGCGGTCGAGCAAATCCTTGCCGAGCGAGCCCGCGACGCGGCAAAGCAGCAGCAGATGGCAGCAGTCCTGCCAGGCCAGAACGCTGCTCCCACGGAAACTCCTGTGGCCGCTACTGACAACACTCCCAAAACTACCGCCCCCACGACAACCCCAACCCCAACCCCTTCTCCACCGAAAAACACCGCCAATCCCTTCCTGAGCGGGGCCGCCGTCCCCAGCCGCCCCAGACCCTCAGGAAACGCCCCGGCGAATCCGGCAGGTGCCGCTCCGGCCCCCGCTGCAATCAACTCCCAATGGCTCCCGGCAAACGCCGAACTGATCGTTGCACTTCGTCCTGCTGATATCGCATCCAGCCCCGCAGTCCAGGCAGTTGGAGGAATTGCAGCCATTGATGCTGCAGTTCCACAGCTGCAGACGCTTGGACTGTCCATCGGTGACATCGAGTCGGTGACCATTGCCGTAAATGATGTGTTTCTTGCCTTCGGTCCCATCGTCACTCAGGCAGCCGGAGGTGGCACCCCTGACCCAGCACAGATTCAGCAACAGATCGCGCAGAAAGCAATTGCGGTGGTGCGTCTGTCTAAGGACTTCGATGCAGCTGCCATCGCCGCGTCGCAAAACGCCTCGTCCTCATCTGAAAACGGCACCACATGGTATAAGGTTCCGGCACCTCAACCCGACCAGCCTGAGTCAGCATGGTTCGCGCCGGATGCGCGCACTATGGTTGCCGGCAGCGAGCAAACCATCAAAACGGCCATCGCAAATGGGGCAGGCGAAGCAGTCCTTGAAAACTTCACATTTGTGCCAGGAGATGCCCAGATCGCTCTGGCGTTCTCCAGCCCCCTGCTGGTCGGCCTGAGCGCCGGAATGAACGCCCCAGAAAATTCGCCCCCCTTCATCGTTAACCTTGCCGACTCTGTCAAAGGAAAACTCTCCGGGGCTGCTTTGACGCTGAACTACAACCAGGACATTGATCTGAACATTCTGCTGAACCTGATCGACGAGGAGTCTGCAGGTGACGCCGCAAAAGCACTCGCGGAAACCCTCGCCTTTGCAAAACAAACCGCTCCGCTGCTTCTGGGAAGCCTCCCGCAACCGCTGATTCCAGGCGTTCAGGCGACTGTCAACAGCCTTGCCGGATCCAGCAGAGCCTCGGTGCTCACGCTGGCAGCAAAAATCCCCCAATCTCTTGTCGATGCCATTCAGCAAAACCCCGGTTTGCTGGTCCCCAACGGACTTCCAGGTGCACCCGGCGCACCCGGCTTTCCAGGCGGAATTCCGCTGCCGCAGTAGTTTTCTTCCGACCGAATCACACGACACTTCACAGGCATCGGGAAAACCCGATGCCTGTTTCGTTTTCTTCGCGCGAAATGTCCACGCCGATGAACACATCTCGAAAAGACTTCGAGGTGGGTTTTGTTTTTTCTCGTTGCCTGGCGTACCGAGTCAGCAATTCCATGCACCTGGCACAGCGTTTGTTCCACTATTTCACCAGAGGTTTAAAAAAAGCACCAACAACTCCATAATTCCTCGCAAAGCCACACATTGACTCTCTCAAACGGATCACCGGGATGCGAATAGATATGGCAAGCACGTAACTTTTTCTAAACACAATGTAAGCGGTGGTGATAACAAGTCCTGACAAAAGACATGAATACTCGCAACCTCCTCGATGATCACCACGACAGCTCTCAATGTCCCCGCACTGGGCGTTTCGAAATCCAAAACTCCCCACCGACTCTGTCCCCCGACAAGTCCTTACGATCCAGGGGCACTGTCAGCATGACAATTCAGGAAGTACCTCCTTCTAATCCGCCGGCATGGCTTCGTTGGTTTGTCAACGATGCCATTCGCGGCGTGATGCACCGTTCCGATACAGCTCCGATTGGATGTCATTTCTACTTCGATTCTGAAAACACTGTCTGGGAAGTCACCCTGTTCATCAGTCGTTCAGAGGTTCTGGGCGGTGCGTGGGACGGCAAGCCCGTCCCAACGGGTCTGGAGGTCGATATTCTGAAGGTCTCTGCTGCATTTGATCGGCAACCTGCGGTTTTCTGGCAGGCCGAACGCGTTCTTGCCGAGGACGAACTGGGACCACACCTTTCGTTTGAAGGCATCAGTCGCGGCAAGCAGGTATGGCTCAGAGTCCTGCATACCCCACCTTCGTGGGCAGGTGTGGGCCGGTTGCTGCACGCTTCCACGGGAGAGTTCGAAAACCTTTGGTAGGGCAGTGTGAATGGCGCAGTGGGCGTAAGCGCACTCCGGAAGAACAACAAAAAAAGCCAGAGAGTGATCTCTCTGGCTTTTTTTGTTTTAGACTATGCCAAATGGCGTCGTCGTTATTCTTCAGCAACGAACGGCAGCAGTCCAATAAACCGAGCCCGAAGGATCGCTTTGCGAACCACGCGCTGGTAAAGGGCTGAAGTCCCGGTACGACGACGAGGCAGAATACGGCCTTCGCGATCGATGAGCGTCCGCAGAGTCTTGAGGTCTTTGTAGTCAACGTACACCGGGCGGAACACTCCACCACTGGTGAACGGGCAACTCATCTTCTTTTTCTTCAGGCGAGCACGTCGCTTACGAAGCTTTTTCAGGTCTGCACGAGAAATTGTGGCCATGGATTTCGAAAGCACCTTGAAGAAATACAGGGGCGGGCATTTGAACCCCGTGGACCGCAGTCAAACATGAGACACCATACTGAAATAGTGCCCTGCAACAACAGTCTGCCCGTCGGACCGGTAGAAAACCGGCGGGGTCGAACAATCCGGAGTTTACCCCGGCGGGCAGTCATCGGCAAGAAAAGGGGAGTCGTTCCGGCGGTTTTTTCGCTTTTCATGAAGAATTTCGCTGAAAGACCCCAGCCCCGAAGTGACAAGGCAAAAACCACCCCTGCACCCCATACCAACCAACCACGCCTTCCACCTCACTCAACGCTGTTCGCCCATTTATCCATCCTGATTGCTCGTCTTGAGAAATCAGCCGCGGCAGACTAGCATTCAGCAAGTGCCACGGTTGGCAGCGGCTGAAGTCAAACCAGGTCACGTACTTCATGGAGGAAATACGATGAGCAGTGCCACCTTGCGAGTGTTTTCGCCGGACGAAACTCAACCGATTCGCCTGATTGCCGCATCTGATGCTGTCGCCTCGCCCGCTGAAGATGCAGACATTCTTCCGTTCGCCACGTCACGCCCAGCGACGATTTTCAGCGGCCGACTGATCCCGGCACTCGAACGTGCCCGAATCCTGCATCAGAATTCCGAGTGCCCCGACTGCGGCAGGCCGAACGTACAGCCGCTGGAACTTAACGATGCTCTCATCAGCCCTCGCAGCCGGCTCCCGGTGCCCGGGACAGCCACGCTGATTGGTTTTCATTGCGAAGACTGTGGCTGCGAATGGCCGGTGTTTCAGATCAGCCGTCGCAGCGTCTGAAAAACCACGCTGAGTGCTTTCATAAACTCCTGTTTTCCCCGGGAAGCTGCGGGATGTCTCTGCGATTTCTTTTGCTGACACTCTTGTTCTGCTGCCTTCAGACCGGCTGCATGCATCGCCGCGTCACCATCAACTCGTATCCTCAGGGTGCATTGGTGAAGGTGGACGGAAAAGACCTTGGCTACACTCCCGCCTCCTTTGATTTCACATGGTATGGTACCCGCGAGGTGCAGCTGCTTTTGGATGGGTATGAAACCCACACAGAGATGATCAACATCAACAGCCCCTGGTACCAGAAATTTCCGCTCGACTTCATCTCTGACAACTTTGCCGGTCGCCAGGTCGTCGATCATCGTCAGTTCAGTTTTCAGCTGCGGCCGCGCAGAACGGACGTTTCTGCGGATGTCATCAAGCGAGCTAATTCGTTGCGCAGCGAGGCCATCCACGGCCGCTGACCGCGATCGCTCCACCTCGCGACGGATCACCCGATCCCCGGCCAAAATTCATGGAAGTCGCTGGGAAAACAAGGCTGTCCTGGAAATAATTGCAGCCCAGCCGGTCACATCCGGCACTTTCCTCCAACGCATCCTCGCCCCCCAGCGTATCTGAGTGGCGAAAGGCGTTGTCGTATGCTGCTCATGTCCGATCCGGACTCACTCGATCTGCACTCTCCCACCCAGGATGCTGCCCCGGCAGACAACCCCTGTGGTGAAGCGCGCCTTGTGCATCTCGCCCGCAAAGGTGATCACGATGCCTTCGGACAACTCGTGGTCCGCTACGAACGACGCGTCGTTAAGGTGATCCAGCGTTTCATCGTCGATCGGGAAACCGTTTCAGACCTGACTCAGGAAGCCTTCCTTCGCGCCTTCCAGCGACTCCAGCAATTTGATCCCTCCCGCCGTTTCGGCCCCTGGTTGTTTCGACTCGCCGTCAACCTCACCTGTGATCACCTCCGGCGTCAACAGCGCCGCGGTCGCTGGTCCCTCTTTGCCTCCCGCCCCGAAGAATGGCTCACTGACACAGCGTCCGCGGCCGCCAATCGTCGCGATGAGATTACCGTACAGGTCCAAAGGGTCCTGCAGGAACTCCCCGAAGCCTATCGCACAGTCCTTATCCTCAGAGACCTCGAAGGGTTCTGCACTGCCGACGTCGCGGCCATCACCGATCGCACCGAAGCCACCATCCGCTGGCGACTCGCAGAAGCCCGTAAGATGTTTCGCGATGCATGGGAACGCCAGGAACGTCGCGATCAATACGTCGATCCAGACTCGCTCTCCGCCAACACTCCCGATTCACCACCGACAGGTGCACCATGAACTGCACGCAGGCAAAGCGTCTGATCCAGCTCCACGTTGGCGATGACCTCAACTTCGCCGAGACACAATTGCTCAATTCGCATCTGATCCAGTGCTCGTCATGCCAACAACAGCACTCCAGCATGCGTCGATCCATGACCGCCCTGTATTCTCTCCGGGATGCCGCCCCAGAACCCGCACCCTCGGTCTGGCCCTCCATCTCCTCCACCATCCTCGGACAGGCCACCAGAGATCGGTCGTTCCGCCGCTTCAATGTTCAGGTCGCTGCTGTCAGCGTCTGCTCACTCCTCCTCGCAGTTGTCACCATCGTCCAGACCCTGCATTCGCTCCGCCCCAGCTATCCCGATACCGCAACGCGCTGGCAGACCCCAACTGCCGGCCCCGCCCGTTTCAGCTTTCCCCCCAAAATCCAAAACGTTGCCAACGCTGCCGAACAGCCATCTCCAGGACCACAGCCCAGCGCCACGGGAAATTGGCCAGACGGTGCTCAGGACTTCTGATTCAAAGCCCATTCAGTCACTCCCCCTGTTTCCGCGCCGTGACCCGATTGACAAATTTCAATACCAACGGAAATGCTGGCTCTGCCATCTCCCCGTGGTCGTACCCCTGCAACTCATGCAACTCAACATCCGCGTGCTCAACCTCGCGAAACATCCGCCACAAGTACGCGTTCTCTTCATAGCGACCCAGCAACTCCTTCTCGCGGTCGCCGGTCACCAACAGTATCGGTGAAGCTGATTTCTTCACATGGAAGAGCGGCGCCAGATCGTCGATCACTGGCTGCGTCTGAGCGATTTCGCGCTCCTTGCGAATCGTGAAGTGCGTGATCGCCTGGCCGCTGAGCGGTGCAAGACCCGCCAGCCGATCCGGAGTCAGACCATGGGGCTCCAGCCAGCGAGCGTCCAGACCGACCATCATCGTGAGATAGCCTCCAGCGGAATGGCCGGCCACAACCACGCGTCGCGGATCTCCACCGTACTGCTCAATGTTCTTCAGTACCCAGGCAACCGCTGCCGCTGCATCTTCGATGTAGACAGGCGACTGAACATCCGGATGCAGCCGGTATCCTGCTCCCGCAACCGCCACTCCACGCCCCCGCAGAGACCCAGGCAGCTCACGATTCCCCTTGCTCAGACCACCCCCATGAAACCATACGACAGTTGCAAAGCCACTGCTGTCCCGGGGACATGCCAGGTCCAGCCGACACCGCTCGAACCCCGCAATCCCCGCTGCTGATTCCGGCCGATATGCCAGATCCCGATGCACCACTTCCACGGAATCGGCCTGCTCAGGCGAGCGAACCTGGTCGATCCGAGCCGACTGGCCCTGCGCCGTCTCCACCATCAACGGCAGCCACACGACAGCCAACACTCCCAGCGCCACCGGAACACAGCTTCTCAGCTCACGCATTTTTCACTCCAAACTCCGCAGAAAACACCTATCTCACCGCAGCCGCTGTGACGCGCCGAATGTAATCCACTTCCGACTGCCTGAACGGGGTTCCATCGGGCTGCAAAACATCATGAAACCACTCTGGCGGAGGTCCACCATAGGTCTTTGTCCACGAATCCCATGGAGAGATCGTCTGTGATTTGCCATTGATGAAGCCCCAGCACCAGGCTCCACATTTGCCGTCACGCATCATCTGCAGATGCGGCTCAAACACACTGCCGTTGGGCCGCGCCATAAACTCCGTACACAACAGCGGCCGACCGTAATGTCCAGGATTCGTCAGGCAGCGATTCAGAGATGCGGCATCGCCGTACGTATGAAAACTGATCACATCACTGTGAGACAGCTGTATCCGCTTGCAGGCGTCCAGCTCGCGAATGTTCTCCGAATCCCGCCAGACACCCGAAGTCAACGGCTGCGATGGCCCCACATCCCGCACCCACGCAAACACTTGGGGCAACAGCCGATTCACCAGTTCAGGCTTGTTCCGAGGTTCAAGCCCAGGTCGCTTCGCGGCACCCCCGTCAAAGTTGTCCGGCTCGTTCCAGATATCCCAGACCACGACGCGACCGTCATCCCGAAAATGCCGCACCACACCCTGAACGTATTCCCGCAGCCTGCCCCACTCAGAAGGCTTCTGCAGCACCTCAATCCCGGGACTCTGTACCCAGCCGGAATTATGCGTGTACGGCAGCGGTTGTGGCTGACGCCCCTGAAAATCACTCACGCCGATGGCAGCCTCCCCGCAGCTTTCAAATGCAACTCCACAGCGTGCAGCAGCGGATCAATTGTCCATTCCTGAATCTGATGCGGCGGACTCCACGGAAACCAGCGGTAGTCGTCGTGCTCAGTCACCTGAATCTCAACCGGCCGCAACAGCCACCCCAGAAAAATGAGCAACCGCTTCTCAATCAAACCCCGCCCACCATACCGACGCTGATTGACCATGTAGCGGTTCTCAAACTGAAAATCGGGGTCCACCTCCACCGCATCCGCAGGAATCGAAGTCTCCTCGCGAAGCTCCCGCAACGCACATTCCAGTTCCGTCTCGCCCGGATCCAAATGCCCCTTGGGCAGATCCCATCGCCGCGAATGGCGCATCAGCAGAAAAGAATCAACAGGGTTTCCCCTGAGGATCAGAAATCCACATGACAGAGGCTGCTCCACAACCCAATCCTTCCCAGTTCTGCTTCACCACCGAGATTTCCTCGAATCCTAACGAAATCACCGAAATCGGGAAAGCCAAAACTGCCGCGGTGAAAACCATGCGCCATGGACTCCGCAGCTTCCCGCCCTTCGCCACAGAAAGACCGCCGCGACAGCTGACGCGGCACTCGCGATCGCGTTTCCTTTCAGTTGCGGGAGTGCCGCAGAGTGAACGACTGGCAGCGGCACGAAAGATCTGCATCACGTTTGAAGTTGCCACGACCACGTCCGCTACGCCTCGGACAACTACGCCGAGCGAGCGGCTGGGCGGAAGCCCCCGGCTGTGTTTCGCACCAAAGGTGCCCGCGCTGGCAAGGGCGTTGTCGGGGCGTTGGCAGGGCTGTTTGCCCGCAGGCTGCCGCCATGCGGCTCTGATAGCGGTCGGGCGGAAGCCCACGGCGATGTTTCGCACCGAAGGTGCACGCGCTGGCGAGTGCGTTGGCGGGGCGTTGGCAGGCCCATCGCCCGCAGGCTGCCGCCATGCGGCTGACGTTGCGGCTGGGATTGCGTTTGGGCTGGCCCCCAGCTTCCTTCCAAACAGCGACCCCAAAATCGTCCTCCGCTTTTCAATATCTCTCCGCAGGCCAAACTCTAAGTCCCGTCTGACCAGTACACGCATTCGAGGTTTTTTGGACCTTACATCTTACGGGTTTCTGGCGGCCGACGCATCCGTGTTGTCCTTCTTCGCGGGGTCCGAATTCCTGAAGTCAGCGCAGCCTGGTGATGCTGCAAAGCGGCTGACATACCAAACAGTGATGGAACTGAAAGTCGGTGAGGTGCCGGCATGGTTTCGCCGCGCAGTTCTCGACAAGGTCACGGCCTGAGAGCAGGCGATTGACTTCACCTCGAACGGGAAAGCCAAAACGACCGCGGTGAAAACCCTGCGGCCACCGCTGCTGCAGCTTCTCGCACCTCGCCTCGGAAAGAAAGTTTTCTCCGCAAGCAGTGTGCCCCCAGCGCCACAACTTTCCACACTTGCTGAGAACGCTGAACCATGCACAATCGCAGATCGCAAGCAATCTGCCAACGGAGCAGTGTTCAAAGGCCTTATCGAACTGTAAACCCAAGGCGATAAACTAACGCAGCGCACTGCTCGCAAATGGCAGCATCTGAGGCCAGATAAACACTTTTTCAGATACGAAACAACGAATTCAAAAATGCCAATTCTTTGCGTTTTTTTGATGCTCATTTGTGGACAGAATTATCCTGTTTAGCCCGCCGCGACTGCTGATCCACAGACCGCCCAACTCCGACAGGCCCGAAATTTGCCGCTCAAGACGACTCGGTGGAAAAAGTTTTGACTCATTTTTTCACCACCAACAGCCTCCCAGCCGGCTTGTTTTTTCGTTGTCACGGCCTTTCTGGAGTTCATCATGGATCTGCAAACCCGACCCTTCGTACGACGGCACAGGCGTTTTCACCTGCACTTTCTGTCTCTACTGGCGATCACCTGTTTTCTTCCTCAAATCCAGGCAGAGAATCCCGCGGAAATTCCCGTTGACGGCGATTTCCTGACCAGTGGGCTCACAGCTCCCGCCAGTCTCATCCGGGCCGGTCAGAAGATCGGTCCATGGTCGGTGGACATGGGTAATGTGGGACTTCACATCGGCGCTTACGATGTGCCTTCCGGGGTCGGACACGTCATCGATCTCAACGGCACTCGGTCGGGTTCCATGTACCAGACGATCAGTGTCACTCGTGGCACTCGCTATCGCGTTTCTTTCCTGATGTCGGGTGACTGGACAACAGATCCGGATCTGCCCAGAGGTCTCAGCCTTCGGTTCGGCAGCGAACGCGTTCAGTTCAGCATGGTTCGGCCACAGAACTGGTCCCGACAGAACATGCAGTGGCAGCTGATGACCGCAGAATTCGTCGCTGTCTTTCCGTTGTCAGGTCTGCGTTTTTCATCCGATTCTCCCGGAATGGTCAATGGCCCGCTGATCACCCACGTCACAGTGCTCGGCCCGCAGGTACTCCCAGGACCACTCGAAGAAGTCTCCGTTCCTCTCCCATCTGAGCTGGATGTCTATGTGCGTGACAGATCGGCCGCCATAACGCTTGGAAAAGCTTTCTTCTGGGACATGCAGGCAGGCAGCGACGGCAAAACGGCCTGCGCCACCTGCCACTGGCACGCCGGTGCCGACATTCGCACGGTCAATACACTGAATCCGGGCGCTCCCGGCAGTACGTTCGGGCACCAGACATCCTCCGGCCCGGAACTGACATCAGCAGCACTCAGCAACTTCCGTGGCCCAAACCGGAAGATGCAGTCGTCCGACTATCCATTTCATCGACTCCACGACCCCACGCTGCCGGGTGATGAGCCGGGCTCCACGGACCCGCAGAACCCGGTCACCCACGACACGATGGAGGTCACCGGTTCACAGGGTGTCATCGCCCGAAAGTTTGGCTGGATCGTTGAAGGTTCCGCTGAGGACTCCGGCAGTTACGCGCACGACTCCCTGTTCCACCTTGGCAGCTCCAACCTCAGACAGGTCACCGGTCGCAATGCCCCCACATCGATCAACGCCGTATTCTTCGATCGCTCCTTCTGGGACGGACGTGCCAATCATTACTTCAATGGCGTCAATCCCTTCGGAGACCTTGATCCCTCTGCGCGAGTACTCAAAGCGTCGGCAACGGGAGACTTTCAGGAAGTTCATATTCGATTGAACAACGCCGCTCTCGCATCTCAGGCCGTCGGTCCACCGAACAGTGATGTGGAAATGGCATGGAATGGGCGTCACTTT
This sequence comes from Planctomycetaceae bacterium, assembly GCA_046074645.1. Classification (GTDB taxonomy): domain Bacteria; phylum Planctomycetota; class Planctomycetia; order Planctomycetales; family Planctomycetaceae; genus SXXK01. Next base: position 37,367 of record JBJTOP010000394.1, read on the forward strand.
GCTGAACTTGGCCGCAAACTGCTCAGCCTGCGGCCGCTTGCCAGACAGCATGTCGCAGCAGACGACAGTGTGCTCGGCACCCACCGACACGCTTCCGGGCGCGGACTTGATCCCGAAACTGCCGGCTACGCCGTACTCATCCGCCAGGCCTTCGCGCCGGAATGGTGGTCCGCCACCCAGCTTACCCACGACGGCTACACCCAGATGGAAGCTAACTTCTCGCTCTTCTGGGGATTGGCAGTGATGCTTTACGAGTCCACCCTGATTTCAAATGAATCACCCTACGATCGATTTGCCCGCGGCGAAACAACCGCCCTCTCCGCCGCCGCAAAGGAAGGCCTGCAAACCTTCATGGATCACTGCAGCATGTGCCACAGCGGTCCCGAATTCGCCGGGGCAACTGTCCGAGAACTTCGCTCCGGATCCTCCCCTCGACTTGTAGAACTTATGGCCATGGCGCAGGGTGTCGCAGTCTACGACAAAGGCTTCTACAACATCGGTGCCAGACGAACAATCGAAGACATCGCCGTCGGTGCCACGCACCCGGTCTTCGGCCCTCTCTCCTACTCACGTCAGGAACAACTCGGCCACGACCCGGATCCCAACAGCCACCTCTCGCCCTCTGAACGTATCGCCGTGATGGGAGCCTTCAAAACTCCAACACTCCGTAACGTCGAACTCACCGGCCCCTACATGCACAATGGCGGCATGAAGTCACTCACAGAAGTCGTCCAGTTCTATACTCGCGGTGCCGACTTTAAACATGCCAATATCCATAACCTCGACCCTGACGTTAACGGCATCTCTGACCTCCAGGGGAACCCAGCCGAAATCGCAAAGGTCGTCGAATTTCTCAAACACCTCACCGACCCACGCGTCCGCCTCCAGAAGGCCCCCTTCGATCACCCCGAACTCGTGCTGCCCAACGGACACCACGAAGTCGATCAAAACGTCCTCGATAGCTACTTCGTGCTTCCCGCCAACGGCCGCGACGGCGGAGCACCACTCGGGTCGTTCGAAGAAGCGCTGGAGTCCGGACTGCTGATTCCTGATACAAACGACTCAGTCCCGGAACCACCGCAGAGTGTCCCACCAGCGGTTGAACCGCCAGCGGTTGAACCGCCAGCGGCCGAACCGCCGGCAACCGAACCACCGGCAGTTGAACCGCCAGCATTGGAACCACCAGCAACCGAACCACCAGCAGCCGAATCACCGGCAGCCGAACCACCGGCAACCGAACCACCAGCAACCGAACCACCAGCAACCGAACCACCAGCAGCCGAACCGCCGGCACGGCCCTGAAACAGCCTGTAACAGTCTGGTAGCAGTCCAGACACGACGGTCGCTTCCATCAAAACCCGCAGGCAGACATCTCCGAATGTCTGCCTGCACGCATTTTCGATAGGGTGCCAATCGCCGGATTTTCACAAGGCGGCATTCACGATACATTTTCCGATCGATCAGCACATCAAGGAAAGTTGCCCTGCAAACCAATCCGAGCAGCCATGTCCACCACTCGCACCATCCGCGTCGAAACACTCACCCGCGTTGAGGGCGAGGGCGCATTGAACATCCGCGTGGATGGCGACATCGTCGAGTCTGCCCAGCTGGCGATTTACGAACCCCCGCGGTTCTTCGAGGCCTTTCTTCGCGGACGTCCTCTGGAAGAAGTGCCCGATCTGACCGCCAGAATCTGCGGCATTTGCCCGGTTGCCTATCAGCTGACGTCCGTTCAGGCTCTGGAGAGGGCACTCGGAATCATAATCACTCCGGAACTGCGTCGCCTGCGACGCCTGATGTACTGCGCTGAGTGGATCGAGAGCCATGCACTGCACATTCATCTGCTTCAGGCACCCGACTTTTTTGACGCGGCCAGCGGCATCGAACTGGCTCAGCGTTTTCCTCAGGAAATCAACCGTGGCCTGACCCTGAAGAAATACGGTAATCAGCTTCTGGAGATCCTTGGAGGTCGGGCCATACATCCGGTGAATGTCGCTGTCGGCGGTTTTCATCGCGCCCCCAAAGTTGCCGAATTGCAGGCACTCATCCCGCGTTTCGAGGAAGGCTGTCGCCTTGCCGCGGACGCAACCCGCTGGTTCGCCACCCTTCCCTTTCCGGATTTCGAGGGTCATTGGGAGCTGACGGCGCTGCGGCATCCTGACGAGTACCCGATGAACGAGGGTGATGTGTGTTCCACAGCGGGCAGCCGTGTTTCCGTTGACGATTTCGAAACGACTTACGTGGAAGAGCACGTTCCGCACAGCACCGCACTTCAGGCCTGCAGGCTGCCTGACCATTCCGCCTACTGCGTCGGTCCGCTCGCCCGTATTTGCCTCAATCGCAGTCAGCTTCATCCAGCAGCCCAGCGCGTCGCCGACGAAATCGCCTTTGTTACTCCCTGCCGAAAACCCTTTATGGCAATCCTTGCCCGCTGCCTCGAAGTCCTTCACGCGTTCTCTGAAGCACTCGATATTCTCCGGGACTACCGCGGAACCAAAGTCGCCAAAGTCCCCTGCAACTATGCAGTCAGCTCCGGCTGTGCCGCCACGGAAGCTCCGCGCGGACTGATCTATCAGCGGTATTCTGTGGATGCCGATGGCAAAGTCGTCAGCGCGAAAATCATGCCACCCACGTCACAAAATCAGCGACAGATCGAACTGGACCTGAGGCGGTGGCTGCCACCACTGCTGCAACTCCCGGACCAGCAGATTGCGGACGCCTGCGAAAAACTCATCCGCACGTGGGATCCCTGCATCAGCTGTTCCACGCACTTCCTCAAAGTCCGCATTGATCGCAGCACGACCACCAACAGCACTTCAGCGGCACTCGAAAGCCCCCGATGACCACCGCCACTGCACTTGTCGCCGGACTTGGGAGTGCGCATGGTGACGACCAGGCTGGCTGGCTGGCGGTCGATCACCTGAATGTCCTGCTGTCAGCAGGTTTGGGTTCCGGAATCCGCGTGGACGCCCGCCGGATCAGCTCTCCAATCGACCTGCTGACGCTCTTGGCTGAATATCCGCGAGTGCTGATCTGCGACGCCCTGCAGTGCTCGCCAGCAGCAGCTTCGCAGGACTGTCTTTGCGTCGAACTGCCCCAGCCATGGACCGCTCAGAGCCTCGCAGACTGCTTTTCCCCGGCCACGTCGCCCCGCACCGGCACTCATGGAATCGGGCTTTTCGAGGTCCTGCAGATTGCTCAGTTTCAACTGCAGCTGTCAAGTCACCTGCCGCGCGTGAAGCTGTTTGGTATCCCTGCCAGCGACTTTTCAGCATTTGCCTGTCCGTCGCCTGCAACGATCAACAGCGCCCGCAGGGTGGCCGAGCAGATGCTGCTGGAACTGGTGGTTCCCTGTGACGCGTCAATTTGATAGCCTGCGGAACCCAGTCCGGTGATTCCCACAGTGCTCCGAACCGCCCTGCGCCGCACGCCCATGTCCAGCCCCCCCCGTATTCATATCATCGGCCGGAAAAACGCCGGCAAAACCACGCTCGTCTGCGAGCTCCTGCAACTGCTCACCAGCCGCGGGCTCAGGGTGGCCAGTGTCAAGCACACGCACCATCAGCATGAGCTCGATACCCCCGGCAAGGACTCACACCGCCATCGTGAATCCGGCGCCGCCGCCGTTGGTATCCTGTCACCACAAATAACCGCTCTGTTTATCCCCGCAGATCGCGCCAGCCGGACCGATGCCGATCGCTATCAGGCGTTCGAATCCGCCTTTCAGGACTGCCTGCTGATTCTGGTGGAAGGAGATCAGCATACCGCAGCTCCCAGGATCGAAGTCTGGCGCGAGGCCTGCGGCCAGCCACCAATTGCTGCTGACGACTCAGCTGTCCTCGCACTCATCACCGACTCCCAGCCACCAGCCAGTGTCAACTGCAGCGTGCTCCCCAGAAATCCGCTCGATGCCGTCCTGAACCTTATCCTCAAACAGGTACACCATGCAGACTTATTCCCAGCCCGCTGATATTCATGCCGCCATTCGAAATGCGCGAAGACAGGGACAGACAATCGGCTGCGTTCCAACCATGGGAGCCCTGCACGCCGGCCATGCCAGCCTCATCGAACGTGCCCGCTCGGAATGCTCCTGTGTGGTCGCCACCATCTTCGTGAACCCCACGCAGTTCGGCCCCAGTGAAGACTTCAGCCGTTACCCACGCACACTTGATGCCGACCTCGATATCTGCCGACGTGCCGGGGCCGATATCGTCTTCACTCCGGCTGTTTCCGACATGTACTCCCCCAACGCCGAAACCATCGTCCGCGTCAAAGACATCTCGACAATTCTTGAAGGTGCCCACCGCCCAGGGCACTTCGATGGCGTTACCACCGTTGTCTCAAAACTCTTCCTGATCACCGAACCAGACCGCGCTTACTTCGGACAAAAAGACTTTCAACAGCAACTCATCATTCGTCGCATGGTTCGCGACCTGAACTTCCCTGTCGAAATCATCACCTGTCCGATCATCCGAGAACCCGATGGACTGGCCATGAGCAGTCGGAATCGCTACCTCACAACCGAAGAACGCAGAACAGCGACTGCAATCTCGCAGTCGCTCTGGTTCGCCGAATCCATGGCTGACCAGCCCCACGCTCAACCCGTCACCGTCCAGCTCGCACTCACTGAACGCCTGAATGCCGTTCCGGGAATCGAACTGCAGTATGCTCTTGTTGCCTGTCCTGACACACTCATCCAGATTCCCGCTGGCTCCCGGGTCGCCAATGCCGTCGCCCTCGTCGCCGCGCGCGTCGGAACGACTCGACTTCTTGACAATCACATCCTGAAGTTCCGCCAGTGAGCTGTTCTGCCTGAGTTGCTCACGGAATTCGCAGGACCCGCGCGAAGGACAGGCAGCTCGACGCAGACGGCCAAACCGGTATCTCCAGGCATTTCTCGATATATGCTGCATAAAAACCGATGAATGCCTTGACAGATACTCCCACCAACGGCAAGATCTTCCCGGAACTGGGAATTAATTCCCAAACAGCTCCGCACTTTACGACTCATACATCAGCGGCCATGCTGCTGAACACAAACCGTCGTGATTCGCTGTTCGCCGGACTCATTCCACTGAACAACCCTCAAAATTTTCGCTCACGTAATTAGCTATTTTCGGTCTGAGTTTTGCTCCCCAAAATCAAAGTGTTGTGTGTCAGATGACCTGCTGATTTTGTAAGCCTCAGCGGCTTCCCATGGCCGCTTTTTTTTTCTGTTTTCCGTACTTGCAACAGGAGTTTTTCATGAAGACGACGTTCCTTGTCGCTCGCAGCCATCGGCGGCGCGGGTTCACCCTGATCGAACTGCTGGTGGTGATTGCAATCATCGCCATCCTCGTCGCCCTGCTCCTTCCGGCCGTCCAACAGGCCCGCGAAGCAGCTCGACGCACCCAGTGCAAAAACAACCTCAAACAACTGGTGCTGGCACTCCACAACCACCATGATGTCAAAAACCGATTTCCGGTTGGCATCAGCATTGGCCGCAGCTGGTGGGCCAACATGAACGTCGCTCCCACCCTCTACGACAATCCTCCGGGTGGCTACTTCCCTAACAGCTCCTACCCCCTCGAAGGCCCCTGCTATTCCTGGGCTTTCTACAGCCTGCCGTATCTTGAACAGGCCAACATCTACAGCCAGATGGACCCATCCCTGCGGGGTGGTGCCTGGCCATGGTGGTACATGATGAGAGACGGCAAAGCTCTGACAGGCACAACCCTCCCTGTCTTCATGTGTCCGTCTGACCCCAATGCCAACTCGCCCTGGGTCGATCCAGGTTACCCTGACGGTCGCGCCGCCGTCAGCAGCTACCTCGGCATCATCGGCACCCACACCTATAAGGTCGCTCCAACCTCCACCTTCCCCGACCCCCGTGGTGGCAGCTTCAAAAACGTCGCAGGTCAGGATGGTATGCTCTACGTCAACTCGTCCGTCAAATTCCGTGACGTCACCGATGGCACATCCAACACCGCCATGATCGGCGAACGCAGCGTGCCCGATGGCAAGGAATACGGCTGGATCATCGCCGCCTGGGGTGCTGATGGCCAGGGCTTCGGCGTCGCCGACTGCGTCCTCGGTATGGAAGAACGTTTCTCCACACCGGCCGGACTGAACCAGGCTCCCTCCTACTACAAACCCGGCAAGCCCAGCGTCTACGAAGACATGTATCACTTCTGGAGCTATCATACCGGTGGAGCCCAGTTTGGTCTCGTCGATGGCTCGGTCCAGTTCCTGTCACACTCCGTTGACAAAACAATCATCTACGGTCTGGCCAGCCGCGGTGGTGGCGAAACCTTCTCGTTCTGATTGAACTCCCCCTGTTACTCATACCACAACCTCGCTGCCGTCTGTTGACGGCAGCGTTTGTTTTTCAGCACCATCAAAAAGGAAACCATCATGCGAACCTTCCTCGCATTCTGCACACTCTGCGCCCTCACCCTCTCCATCATCGGCTGCGGCGGCGAAGTCGAACCCTCTGCGGCAAACAATGGCGTTGCCCCCAAAGCTCCCGATAACATTCCCAAAGCACCCGGCAAACCCACCGGCAAGGCTGCTCAGTAGAGTTCCATGCGTTTGCACGGCCCTTTGCCCGCAGGCTGCCGCCAAGCGGCTGGGATTGCGATTGGAATTGCGGCTGGAACCAGCGGCTGGGCGGAAGCCCCCGGCGATGTTTCGCACCGAAGGTGCGCCTGCTGGCAAGGGCACTGTCGGGGCGTTGGCAGGGCCGTTTGCCCGCAGGCTGCCGCCAAGCGGCTGACAATGCGGCTGGGATTGCGGCTTGCCGAAACGGTGCATGGCACCTGAGGCTGCTCAATGAGCCGCCGGGCGGCCGTCCGCGGGCAAAGAACGCTGACATCACCCCTGTGAAATCGCCGCATCGCGCTGCCGGTGTGGCTCAGCAGGAGCTTCGCCCTGGGATGGTGAAACAGAAGACGAACAGCCGGAAAACTCGGATCGCACCTTGACCACCAATCCATTCGCCAGGAACCCTGAATTCACTGGGTTTTGCCCTAAAACTCTGCGTCCTCTGTGTCCTCTGTGTTGAAGAAAAATACTTCTCGCGGGCGTTCTTTCACCATCCCAGCCTCACCCTCCAGGGCCTTCCCCCGTCCTTTCACGGGATTCCCGAGAACTTTTACGCCATTGGTCTAACGCCGCGGGGTCTGCGTGACTCTCAGCGTTTCTGGCGGGGGAGTGATGGGTTTTGTGTCCACGACTTTGCCGCGGCAGATCAGACGGACGTTCTGTGGCTGAGATGATTCAGGGATATTGATGTGGAACTTGTTCATGACGTTTGCCATGAACCGCTTCCCTGAAAGGCGAAACCGCAGCGGTCCGCTGCGGGTTTCGACCAGCAGCTGACAGTCTTCGTCGGTTGTCCGATCTCGATCATCTGCATACGTGAATCCCCATGCTCCGTGCAATGGCGGATAGATATAGCCGTTCAGTTGCCCCTGTGGATCGTAATAGCCAACAAGTGTTGTGACCGGGACTCCAAAGTTTTGCGGCTTTCGTTCCATCCACTGGTTGTCTGCCTGTCCTTCCTTCCAGATCGTTCCGTCCGACGTGAAGCTCTTCCTGAAACCGCGCGGCATTTTCACCTGGCGGCCATTGAGTGACAGCAGGCTTTCGTAGGTGGCTGCCTGATCGATCGTCACGACACGTCCGCGGTTTGCCGGTGCGGCGGGCGGGAGCTGAACGTTCTTCGTCCAGGTGCCATCTTCCATAGAGATGTTGACGATGTCGTATTCAGCCAGCAGTTTCGCAAGGGATTGCTCGCTGAGCTGGTTCACCGGGGCTGCGATTTGTGAGGCGATTTCAATGCGGTGTCGAAAGGGCTCCATTTCGCCCGTTTCACTGTTCCATTTGCGAAAGCCGGTCGGTGACTGGGCGTCAAACACCGCTTTGCTTTCAAGGAACTTCTGAATGACGGCGGCGGAGTTGGGAGTGTAGAGTGTGAAGCGGTTGAAGTCGGACAGGGGTGCGCCACCGGCCATGGCATCAAGTCCGAAAGAGCGTCCGGCAAAGGGACTCTGGCATTGATCCTCGATGCAGGTATCCTTGCCGCTGGGGATTGGCTCGAAATTCGGCAGGAAACGATTTTTATCAGCATCCCAGCCCCATGTGGAATTGATCTGATCGGCGCTGCGGTGCACGGAACCCCGGAAGCCTCCAACATAGTGACCAAGGCCATAGTTGTGCCCGACCTCGTGACTGAATTCGTTTCCCAGGGTATTGTCGAGCGTTACGATGCCTCCGCCACCGGAACCGCCGTGAACCACGATACCATTGGAATACATTCCGGAACTGTTGTGGGCGACCATCTGAGCAGCCACGTAGGGATGGCTGTCTTCTCCTTCCCCAGCCGTACTGTGGATGCCATAGTTGGCGTTGTCGATTCCGTGCGAAATCAGTTCCTTCCCGATCCGTTGACGCAGCTGGCCGTTGTGCCAGTCACCTTTGCCGGGATCCTGTTCCGCAAGCGCCGTTCCGTTGGGCAGCACGATCTCACGCAAATAAAGCGGCGCGTACTGGCTCACGATCAGCCGACTTGTCGGCACCGTCTGAAAGTACTCGCGATGAGCCGAGGGATCGCCGGCAAATTCGAAGCGATTCCGCGGCGGAACAAGCATTCCGATATCGATGGTATGCAGCAGCAGCTGCGTGGGTGCACCGACACGGATGCTGCTGAGCTCTCCGGTGAGTCCATTCTGGCGAAATTGCAGTTTCAGGCCTGGAGCAATCCAGTCGGCCGGCAATACGCAGCTCCATGCGTCTGTGGCATAAGTCAGTCCCTGATTGGCGAGATCGCTTTCGTGCAGCCAATGGTCGCCGAAACATTTTAGCTCGAGCATCTGTCCGCGAGAGATGGCTGATGTGCGTCCGCTGTAGTGGAGCGTCGATGAATAGCCAGCATTCGAGCGAACGCGGACTATCCTGCCTGTGAGACCAGCGTTTGCAGGCAGGTGAATGTCGCGAACCCACTGCCCGTCTGCCGTCTGAATCTCCACGACACCGTGCTGACGCAATCGGTCAACCAGTAGAACCGCGTCGGCATCACTGAGCCGTCGGAGTTCGTCTTTATCGCGGATCACCGACACGCGGCTGTTGAGTGGTTTAAAGTCGATTTTGCCTTCCGGAAGTCCATCAAGAAAATAGGCGGTCTTCGGGAGCTTGTCCGGCGAGTCGGCAAGGACAGTACCGAGCGTCCTGCCGTTCCCGTCCAGCCCAACCACCTGCAGCGGGGACGCAGGATCCTTTTTGAGCGGCCGCACAAGCAGCAGACACTTGCGATCCCCGATCAGATGCGGCTGATTGTCACCCTCGCGAGACCGTGCCGGAATAATCTGGCTTTGAGCAAACAGCACCTGGGCGGCAAGACTGCCCGTCAGATCATTTGCCGGAACGGTCGTGTTGAACACCAGCAGATCGTCTGCTGCCGCCGCAAATGCCGGAATAATCGCTCCGGCAGTCAAAAGCGACAGCAGAGCCGCCACGAGGAAGCCGCTGAGTTTCGTTGTGAACATGGTGGAGTCAGCCTTTGGCAGCAAGCGAAAAGTACGTGCCGGTGATTGCCTGCAAAAACATCTGTGAATGCGGGGACGTCAGGGTTTGCTTTTCGCTACCACTCCTGCACCACTCCGGTGCTGCAGCGCGTGATACCCCGCTCGTGCTGGAGCACGAGACAGCCATCTTCGTCGATGCCGTGGCAGAGTCCAGAGACGTCCGTATCACCACTGCGGATGGTGACGTGACGACCGTTCAGCAGACTGTGACGATTGACTTCAGCCAGCAGGCCGGCCGGCCTTCGCGAAAGCTCTGCCACCGCTGTGTCCAACTGCTGCAAAACTCGCACCAGGACCTCCGTCAGGTCCGCCGCTTCCCCGCAGAGATCGCGAAGCGAAACTGCTCGGGCAGCGATTTCAGGAGGTGCGTCGGCTGTCGAGTTATTGACGTTGATTCCAATCCCGATCAACACTCCAGAACGTGCCGCCGTTCCCTGCTGTTCAACAAGAATCCCGCAGATTTTGCGAGATTCCGACAGCACATCGTTTGGCCATTTGATACTCAGCGGTGCCGTTGCCGCAAACGTTGCCAGCGCGTTTCGAACCGCCAGCCCCGCACAGATGGACAACAACGGGCGGCGAGAGGCTGGTAATGGCAGCTCCTCACCGCGAAGCACCAGCGTAAATGCCAGTGCCCCAGCAGCAGACCACCACGAATTGCCCTTGCGTCCTCGACCCGCAGTCTGTTCGGCCGTCAATACAAGTGACGGTGCACACTGCAGCAACGGCTCCAGTAAGTCCGCCGCAAGTGTGCTGGTGGATTCCAGAGTCGCGTGATATTCAATGTGCTGGAGGCTTGTCTCGCGGAGCAGCCGAGCAATGTTGAATGGTCGCATGTTGAGCGAGTCAGATAGTCAGATAGTCAGATAGTCAGATAGTCGGATAGCCAGCGGTCATCCGGGTGAGCAGTGCCCCGCAGACATGTTTCTCTTTCCTGCTGCCACGTGTCACCTGCACCACCACGAATCCGGCGCTGTGAATCAATACTGAAAACTGAAAACTGCCACCCCACCCTTACCCCTTCAGTACCTGGGCGATGGTTTCCTTCAGCACGTTGGCGCTTTGGATGAGGGCAGTCTTTTCTTTTGACCAGAGTTCCACTTCGATATGACTTTTGACACCGGAGCGGCCCATGACTGTGGGGATTGAGAAGCAGACATCGCGGACGCCGTAGGCACCGCTCATCAGACTGCTCACCGGATGAATGCGGCGGTCGTCGAGGGCGATGCTGTGGATCACGTCGGCAATCGAAACACCGACCGCGAAACCAGCCCCGCCTTTCTTCCGGATGACTTCCGCTCCGCTGCCACGAGTCTTCTTTTCGACTTCGGCGATCAGGGTTGGAGTCACGCCGGGGAACTTGTCGAGAGGCATATTACCGATCTGGGCCATCGACCAGATCGGCACCATGCTGTCGCCATGTTCGCCGAAGATCGTGACGTTCACCTGAGTCGGCGGTACACTGAGTCGCTGAGCCAGCATGCTCCGCAGACGAGTGGTGTCAAGAACCGTGCCAAGCCCGATCACCTGAGAAGCGGGCAGGCCAAGGTCCTTCACAGCCAGATAAGTCAGCACGTCCACTGGATTCGAGACCACAAAGACAATCGCGTCCTTTTTGAGTCCATGCTGCCTGACGTCGGCCAGAATCGTACGAAACAGGGCCACGTTGCGGTTGATCAGATCCAGACGACTTTCGTCCGGTTTGCGGCGAAGGCCAGCAGTGATCACCACGACGTCGCTGTCCTTGACAGCCTCAGTGCCCGCTGCAGAAATTCGCTGCGGTGCCAGCAGTGAAGCGCCGTGCAGAAGATCCAGCGCCTGGCCCTCGCACAAGTCCCTGTTGACATCGACAAGAACAATCTCGCTGACGATTCTTCCAGTCTGAAGTGCGAAGCCGGCACAGGAGCCGACGAGTCCGCCGCCGCCAATAATACTTACTTTCATGTGTGTTACCTCGAAAACAGTGAGTCAGCTTGTCAGGTGGTCAGATGACAGGTGATCAGCGGTTGGTTTGTGGGAGATGCCGGGGAAATATGAACGGCCGTCCAGGCTCCTGGTTCCTCGCTTAGCGGCCGAGGGCGGCGAGGACTTGTCTGGTGATCAGCTGGACGAGATCTTCGCTGACCTGGGGAGCAGGTTCAGCACAGGGGGCGCCGCAGGGTTGCTGGAGGTAGCCCGGATATTCAGGAGCAGCTTCGAAGGCTCGCTGCACCGGCATTTGTTCTCGATAACCTTCGCGGAAGGCGCTGTTTCCGCAAAGGTCACAGTTTTCGTTGTGGAAGCGAGGATCGTCGAAGCCCCATTTGCGCTTCAGATCGAGCAGCTCACGGCTCTTCTCTTCGCTCAGGTACATCGGCTGACCAATCTGCTTTGCGAGCAGCAGGATGCGGCAGTAGGCGTCGAGGATTTCTGTTTTCCAGTAGGCGTCCTCAAGGCTCTTCCCGAACGACACAGTGCCGTGGTTTCTGAGGATAATCGTGTTGGTGGCTTTAAGAAACGGAACGACGGTGTTGGCAAACCGCTGGTCTCCCGGCGTTTCATACGGTGCAATCGGCACTTCGCCCATGAAGACTTCCACTTCAGGCAGGATGCACTGCGGAATGGGTTCTCCGGCCACCGCGAAGGCTGTGGCATGTGGCGGATGACAATGAACAACGGATTTCACGTCCGGGCGATGCTTCATAATCGCGAGGTGCAGCAGCACTTCACTCGTTCGCTTGCGTTTGCCGGCGATTTGATTGCCGTCCATGTCGACCGCACAGATGTCATCAGGCTTCATGAAGCCCTTGCAGATCATGGTGGGTGTGCAGAGCACTTCATTTTCGCCCACTCGAATGCTGATGTTGCCATCATTCGCGGCTGCGAAGCCCTTGTTGTAGACCCGGCGACCAATCTCGCAGATCTCTTCCTTCAATGCTCGATCGTTGATTCCGCTGTTCCATTTCGTAGTCATCTGTCAACCTGCTTCCTGATGAAAGGTTCCACACTCACGGCGTCCAGAATGGCCGCGTTGTAAGCATCAATGGGTTTTGTCTGTGGGTGAAAGGGTGCTGAGGCTTCAGCACTTTCAGTCACCGCCAGCAATTCTCCGACTCCGGATCCCAGTTCGTCATAAACCACCAGCGGCTCCATCCGTCCCGCCTGGTCACCGCTGAGTCCTGCGTGAAGCAGAGGCACAGCCAGTTTCCAGGAAGCCCCGTTCAGCGCGGGGTCCCACTTCGACAAGGTCACTCGACCAATCACCTCCATGATTCTCATCGCACCACTCCTGACTGCACTTCCAACCAGCCTGCCGGCTGCTGGATCGGTCGCTGCAGCCGATCCAGCAGTCGCGTCAGCGGCAGCAGACTCCAGCCGGATGCCTGCAGACACACGACGTGCGGCTGAAGACGATCCAGAAGTCGATCCATTCCCGTCGCCTGCTCCAGCACCGCAGCACGCACGTCCGCGTTGCGGTTGAGCACACAGGCCACAATGTTTGGTTCACACCCCGCACAGACCACGCGTCGCTTTGGCACCACTTCAAGGGCTGCCCGAGCGGCAGCGAATTCGTCCGATACTTCGCGGATCGTCCAGTTCCGAACAGCCGCTGCCGACCGCGCTGTGGATTCGCGACCGCAGACAATCAGCAGGCCTGGAGTTGCCGCAGGAGACGCTGCAGACGCCGGTGATGGCATCAGCACCGAACCCGCCAGCCGCACCTTGTGCCGCCGCAGATAGTCACGGCCGGACGGAGTCAGCACGGCGCCACGGACAAGCGAAATCGTTCGCCCCGCTGCTCCTGCTGCCTCCAGCACCGCCTCCGTCACCGCGCGATCCGAAATTCGCAACACTCCGTCGTCAGTTGACAACACCGCAGCCGACGCTCCCAACGCCGCGGACGCCTGCGAACCTGCAGTGCCCGGATGGCTGATCGCCACAGCCGGTGCCGCTCCGGATGCCGGACGGGCCGTTCGCCCCGCCTGCAGCTCCCGCAGCACCTGCCGCACGATCTCTTCCACCCTGTCTGCACTCAGTGCCATAATCCCTGCCACTGCCCTTCCGATGTTCGCATTTGCCAAGTGATCCGTCATTTCCGTCAACTAATCTGTCACATCATTGAGTCATCTGACAGCTTTTTGAGGGCGTTCCGTCAATTTCTTTCAATTCCTTTCACATCCCGCCAGAATCATTCAGAATCGATCGTTCAGGCTGCCGGTCGAGTATTCCCTGGACCGAAAAGCGGATGGGCGTATCTCTGCGGCCCGTCAGCTGATGGATGTATTTCGTATCGCTGGTGAAGAACACATGGTCGCCCTGCCTTGCCCCCAGAGGATCAATTGCCAGCTGGGGAAATTCATCGGGCTGATCATGGATATCCAGCGGCTGCAGCACAACAAGCTTCCAGCCTTTGAGCGAATCATGCCGAACCGTGGCGGTTGCGTGTCCCAGAACTCGAGCTGTCTGCATGGCTGGTGCTCCTCTTGCCCACCCTCACCTCAGATAATTCTCAGATCCTCCACCATCACACAGCGGCGCTGTCGCGTGAAGGTGAGCGGACTGGTGACTCCTTCACCCGTGGGCGTCGCGATGCTGAAGGACAGATAGCCTTCGCCGCCAAGTCCCAGTCCGGCCATGCACGGGCCGTTCTTCACAAACAGAGTCGTGTTCATCACACGGCCCATCTTTGTGATCGTGTGCACGTCGCGGGAGTGGATAATTGCCGTATGACCGAAGCCGTGTTCGTACTTGCGAGCCAGTCCGATGGCGTGATCGGTGCAGTTGGCCCGGATGAAGGGCACAAACGGCATCATCTGCTCTTCGGTGACAAACGGGTTGTGCTCGTCGGTTTCACCGTAGAGGATCTGAGTTTCTGCGGGGATGGTGAGTCCGATCTGTGCAGCCAGCCAGGCCGCGTCGCGACCGATGAAGTCACGGTTGAGCACAAAGTGGCCACCGGGTTCCTTTGGAGGACCGAAGGCTTTGGCAGTGAAGGCGGCAGTCTGAGCAGCATTCAGGCGGAAACCGCCGTGTCGGGCGACTTCGTTCATCAGCTGATCGAAGATTTCCTTCACGGCGAACACTTCCTTCTCGCCGATGCACAGCAGGTTGTTGTCGAAGGCAGCTCCGGCCACGATTGACTTTGCAGCATTGTCCAGATCGGCCGTGGCATCGACCACGACCGGCGGATTGCCGGGGCCTGCGACGATGGCGCGTTTGGGACTTCTGAGCGCCGCACGAGCCACTGCCGGACCGCCGGTGACGACCAGCAGCTTCACTCCGCGGTGATCGAAGACCTGCTGAGCAGATTCAATCGTTGGTGTGCCGATGATAGTGACCAGGTTCTCAAGACCCGTAGCGGCGTGAATGGCCTTATTGAATCGCCGCACGCCTTCAGCGGCGATCCTTGCACCGCTGGGGTGCGGGTTGCAGACAATCGTGTTGCCGGCAGCCACCATGTTCACAAAGTTGCCTGCCAGTGTTGGCAAAGAGTGGGTGACTGGGGTGATCGCCCCGATCACTCCGAACGGAGCGTATTCGGTGATCGTCAGCCCGTTGGATCCGCTTACGGCGTCCGTCCGCAGGAACTCAACACCCGGCACCGTTTTGATTGCCTTCAGCTTGGCAATCTTGTGTTCAAGTCGACCGATTTTGGTTTCATCAAATTCGAGCTTTCCAAGTTCTTCAGCCTGCTCATCACAGATTCGCCTGACGATGTCAATCGCCGTGCGGCGCTGGTCCATGGACGCGCGGCTGAGCTGTTCAAAGCCCCGCTGCGCGGCAGCGACCGCGTCGTCTACAGAATCAAACACGCCCCACGGGTTTGCGGCGGCATTCGATGCCCCCGAACCGCCACGTCCAGCGAGCTGAATCAGAACTTCCTGCACAACCTGACGAATTGTCTGTTCCGTTGCCTGCACCACGTTTGAGTACTCACTCCTGCGGCTCTCCCTGCCAGTTGTCCCGCGCAGCTCCAGCTGCACCTGTGTTCAATCCCCGGCGACACTCGTCCACCGACCGACATATCTTCAGTTCAACGCACTACAACGCACCACTGTTCTGCTGCCGCAGCTGCAGCCAGGATCTCAGCCTCGATGCCGTGGGAAACCGCAGCATCATCACCACCGCCAGGACTCCAGCAACCGCCAGCGAATACTGACAGTGCTCCATCATGACGGATGTCAGGTTTGACAACGCCGCAAATTCGAGAATGGCCATGGACATGACCGTTTGCAGGAACCATGCATGGGCAACGCTTTCGACAGGAAACGTCGGGGCGATCAGCGGCGGCACTACCCAGCTCACAATCACACTCACAACCCCGCCTCCGAGACCCACAATGCTCAGCAGACCCAGCTCGTCACTGAGCTTTCCCTGCTGCACCACAAAGAGAATCCCGGCGAATATCAGTACTCCACTGATCATCGCCAAAGACACCACACGACCCATTTTCAGATGCCGCAGCGCGTCAGCTGACAATTCACCGGAATCAGGGTCAATTCCTTCTCTCATACCGCGTCTCCCGCCCTGAAGACCATTTGCGACTTCACCTGCACCGAATCCACTATGCCGATAATCGCCGCATCAATCGGCAGTTCCTTTGTTCCCGGCGTGAAGCGTGCACTTGAGCCCTGCACACACATCACCACCTGGCCTTCACCCGCTCCCACGGTATCCACCACCACAAACGATCGACCGGTCCTTTTCAGGCTCGACTGGTCCTTCTCGTCCACTCGCAGCGGCTCAACCAGCAGCAGCTTCTGGCCGACAAGCGCATCGACTTTCTGCGTGGAAACGAGACTGCCGGTGATAGCTGCAAGAAACATGGAAGTGCACCCTGAAGAGATCCAGAAAAATCAAAGCCGGCTGCGAATCGCCTCGGCCGTCTGTCGAGCCACCACCAGTTCTTCATTGGTGGGAACCGTCCAGATCTGCACGCGGCTGTGGTCGGCACTCAGACGGGCTTCACCCTTCACACCCGAATTCCTGTCCGCACACAGTTCCATCCCAGCCCATTCCATCTCGCGGCAGACATTTCGCCGAATCCGTTCGCTGTTCTCGCCAATGCCGCCCGTAAATACCAGCACATCAGCTCCGCCAAGCAGTGCCATGTATGCGCCCACGTACGACCGAATCGAGGCTTCGAAGAGCTTCAGAGCCTTTTCGGCCCGGTCGTGCCCCTGAGCCGCAGCCTCTTCAAGATCTCTGCAGTCACCGCTGAGCCCGCTGATACCCAGCAGACCGCCCTTCGACGACATTTCTGCCAGCACCTGCTCAAACGTCATTCCCGTGGCCTTCATGACCACCGGAATGGCGTAGGCGTCGAAGTCACCCACGCGATTGTTGTTTGGCAGACCACCCTGAGGACTCATGCCCATCGATGCCGCAATGCTGGCTCCGTGCCGAATCGCACACACCGATGCACTTCCTCCCAGATGACAGCTGATGACATTCAGGTCGCTGCGTCCCAGCAGCTGAGCAATGCGACCGGCAATGAAGCGGTGACTGGCACCATGAAACCCCCAGCGGCGAATCTCATGCTCCGTGTACCACTCATACGGCACCGCATACGCCCGATGCTCAAACGGAATCGTTTCGTGAAAGCCTGTTTCCAGAGCAGCCACGAGAGGAATCTGAGGAAAGGCCTGCTGCAGCTGTCGCATGGCCCGGACGTAAGGCGGATTGTGAGCCGGTGCGATGTCGGAGAGCGATTCCATCTTCTGCAACAGCGCTTCATTCACCAGTCGCGCTCCGCTGAGACTGCCCGCAAACACCGCCTTAAACCCAATTCCACCTACCTCGTCAACGGACTGCAAACATCCGCCGACAGGGTCCGTGAGCTGCTGCAGACAGATGCCCACCGCAGCCGCATGATTTGGAACCTCCTGCGACAGTTCCGTTCGCCGACCACCAATCTCCACGAAACAGGCACTCATCGCACCCGACTGCCCGATGCGGTCAATGCCGCCACGGGCCAGCTGAGTTTCGTTGGACAGATCAAACAGCCGATACTTGAAACTGGTCGATCCCAGATTCGCTACAAGCACCTTCATCACAGACTCCTTCTGATGCTGATTGCCCGGTCGTTCCCACTACGGAAAATCAGAGCACCGATTCCAGCAACGTGGCTTCCGGACGTGGAATCAGGTGAGCACAGACCAGCTCCCCTGACTTCGTCGCGGCTGCAGCACCCGCGTCCACCGCTGCTCGCACAGATCCCACGTCACCTTTAATGATCGTGGTGATAAAGGCAGCGCCAATGTTGAGCTGTTTCACCAGCGTCACGTTGGCCGCTTTGAGCATCGCATCGGCAGCTTCCACTGATGCCACCAAACCCTTGGTTTCAATCATCCCAATCGCTTCACTCATGGTACCGGTTTCCTCTCTGCAAATACCCCTGGATCACAAAGCCGTGCCACACGGCCACAAAACGCTCGCTGGCCCATCGCTGGTCAGCAGATTACTTCTTTACCGCGGCAGCTGCCGTTTTTGGCTTCGGCAGTACTGCAGCCAGCTCCTCGTGCGGACGCGGAATCACTTCCGCACTGGTCACCTGACCCAGCCGCGATGCCGCTGCTGAACCAGCTTCCAGTGCCGCCTTCACAGCGGCCACGTCGCCGGAAATAAAGGCCGTCACAAAACCGCTGCCAATCTTGTCCCACGATACCAGCTGCACATTGGCAGCTTTGAGCATCGAGTCGATGGCTTCGAGCATGCACACGAAGCCCTTTGTTTCAATCATCCCAAGTGCTTCACTGGATTTCGCCATTTTTTCTCTCTCCTTCCATGCCAAATTCCCTCCGGAAATTCAGCTGGACAACAAGTATAACGGCTGTCCCTCGCCGTAAAGTAAGTACTGGTCAGCTGGTCTGCTGAGTTAATGTTTACACTGACAGGGCTGCGGCTTAATGAGTTCCACGCCAGAGGCCTTTTCGAGATTGACTGCATTGCCCTCGTCGGTGTCGAGATGAACCTCCAGCTTAATGCCTTTGCCGGCGCGGACAGCGAGATCTTCAAGGACCGTGGTGCAGCCCGGAGATTCAATTCGCAGATGCACAAGATCGCCGTCTTTGACCCCGTAGTATTCAAGGTCTTCCGGGCCCATGTGGACGTGCCGCATCGCACGAATCACGCCCTGCCTGAGCTCGACAACGCCGTGGGGCCCCATCAGCACACAGCCAGGCGTGCCCTTGACGTCACCACTGATGCGAACAGGAAGATCAATGCCCAGCGAAATGCCGTCGGTAAAGGCCAGTTCCACCTGTGAGTCGCTGCGGCAGGGACCGAGCACCCGGACGTTGGGGAGCATTCGCCGACGCGGACCAACCACCGCCACGGTTTCCTTTGCCGCGTAATAGCCGTCCTGGTAGAGGTCTTTTTCAGGTGTCAGCTTCGCACCGGGGCCAAACAGAATTTCCACATGCTCCTGAGTCAGATGCACGTGACGTGCTGAAATGTTGACAAGCAGCGGGTTTCTTCTGACAACAGACTTTGCAGGGACTGAAACAGCCGCAGCCGTCACATCGGAAGTGCCAGCCGCATCGCCGGAACCAGTCACCGCCGGGTCCGCACGAAGTACCGGAATCCCGCCAGAAAGTTCGGCCCCGCCCGCTTTCGCCGCCACCGACGAAGCAGACCGCAAAGCCCGATTCAGCACTTCACGAACAACCCGCTCAACTTCTGTTACATCCGGTGCTGCTGTCGACATGGGAATAGACTTTGAGATGAAGTAGGAACAGGAAACGAGGGACAAAACTGAACACTGAACACTGAAAACTCAACCGTGAAAACCAAAACCGCCTCACTCCTGCAACGGCACTGCGTGCAGCTGCACGGACTGTTCTTTCAAAATCCGTCTCCAGTCGCCGCTGACGGCATCGTCCGTAACCAGATCGTCAACGACTTCGAGGGAACACAAATGAGCAAGCGCTCGCTGGCCGAACTTGCTGCTGTCCGCCACCAGCATCACGCGATCAGCCGCTTCAATCATCTGCCGCTCGGTGTCAACAAGCAGCGCATTGCTGTTGAAGAGTCCCTCTTCGGTGATGCCGCCGGTACCCATAATCAGCCGGTTGACGTGGAGTCTTCGCAGCGCCTGAATGGCCTGGTCGCCCAGAGCAACACCGGTGCGCGGATAGACGTAACCGCCGATGAAGATGAGTTCTATTTCCGGGCGGTTCATGAGCAGCAAAGCAATCGGGAGTGAATTCGTGAGTACCTGCAGGGTTTTGCCTGTGAGCTGTCGAGCGACTTCGAGTGTGGTGGTGCCGCCATCCAGCAACACGGTTTCACCTTCGTTGATCATTTGAATCACACGGCGAGCGATTCGCTGTTTTTGAAGCGTTGCCAGTTGTCGCCGAGCGTCGAAATCGGGCTGAGCTTCCGTGAGAAAAACAGCACCGCCACGAGTTCGCTGAATCTGGCCGTTGGAGTCCAGAGCATCCAGATCGCGACGCACTGTGGATTCGCTGATGCCCAATTCGCTCACCAGCCGGTGCAGGGAGACAAAGCCCGCCTGTTCGGCCAGTTGAAGGATTTTGGAGCGTCTTTCATCCACAATCATCATGGTTTCTGCCAGATTCGAGCAAGATTGGTGACGGATTTTGAAAGCTTCTGATGGGTTTTGCAACCTTCGAATCAACTTTGATGAAAGAATCTGACTGATTCTTTTCTAAAACTCCAGAAACTCTCAAGTTCGCCAATCATCAAACTCTACTTCATACAGCGCAGCCTGTTTCGAATAGTCAACGGATCCGGGGCGCTTCCAGGTGAAGTCCGGCACAGCGCCAGCAGTTCAGGCACAATCGACACATTCCTCCCCGTCAGCTCCTGACACGAAAATCCAGCGGCACTGAACCACCACGCGGCCAAAGTTACGAGCGGCAGGGCGGAAGCCCCCGGCTGTGTTTCGCACCGAAGGTGCGCGCGGCGGCGAAGGCGTTGGTTTGACGTGGGCAGGCGTCTTTGCCCGCAGGCTGCCACCATGCGGCTATAATGGCGGCTGATCAGCGGCTGCGCGGAAGCCCCCAGCATTGTTTCGCACCGAAGGTGCGCGCGCCGAAGGTGCATACGGCCCCGAAGGTGCATGGCACCTTCAGCGAAAATCCCAGAGAATTTACTGGCAACCGCATCATTAGGTGCGACACCGGGGACAGTCCCCGCGGGCACGGCGGCAGGCGTGCAACAGCGGCGGTTGGCCGGACGGTAGAATCGTCACAATCCTAAGAGTCCTCCGAATCCGCAACAGGCGGGTGGTTGCCGGGGACAGTCCCCGCAGCAGCGGCCGGAGGTGGGTGGATGGATTGCGTGGGGCACCGTCGATGCGCGTTTGCCGCGATTCCGATTCCGCCGCAGACTCAGGTCGCGATGCCCTCACTTCGCAGTTTACACACGCTGCGGGCTGCCGGGCTGCGGCTGAGAACCGTGCTTTCAGAGCGAACTGCAGTCAGCTGCTAAGCTGGGGCTGTCGCGCTGGTCGCCTCATTTTTCGCAGTAGCTGAGTGCGATCAGGCAATACGCGGTTACAAGATTCGGGTCACCTTCATACCAGCGATCGGCATCGTTAATCCAGCTGCCGTTTGGTTTCTGCAGTGATTTGAGCTTTTCAGTGACTTCCTTTCGCCAGTCGTGAGATTGTCCGGCAGCATCCTGGAAATTGTCGCCGCCGACTACGGACATGGTTTTTGCGAACGTCTGGTAGTAATAGTAGAGCCCCTGTTGACCCATGCCAGGGTTTTCGCTGAGTGTGTAATGGCTTCGAATCCATTTGACCGCAGCGACGACACGCGGATCGTCCGCTTTGACGCCGGCGTAGATCATGCTTTTCAGACCGGCGTAGGTCATGCTGCCATATGAAGAATGTCCACCGTTGGCCGCGAGCGGTGCTTTGGATTCACCACCTTTGGCTGGCGTGTAAATGAAACCGCCATCGTTGATTTTGCCTGACCAGGGAAGGGTGTTGTGAGGGGATTCGAGGTTTTGGGCGCGGCTTACAAAGATGAGCGCTTTCTGCAGAGCCGGGTCATCCGGGGCAGCACCTGCACTTCGCAGTGCCTCGATGAGAAATTGAGTGTTTGACATGTCGGGACGCTGTTTACTGTCGTAACCGGCACCACCAAATGTGTCGTCGCTGGTTTCGATGCCTTCGCCCGCATCCCACTGAAGTCCGCGAAGAAAATCTTCTGCGCGTTTGATTGCTGAGTTGTAACGTCCGTCGGAGTTGGCCTGAGCGAGAGCGAGCAGCGCGATACAGGTCTCGTAATTCTGATGTCGGCTGGCGGCCGCGTGAATCCCGCCGCTGGGTTGCTGGGAGGACGCCAGAAACTTGAGTCCGTTCGCGACCACTGGGTCATCGACCGATCGACCACTGTGAAGCAGTGCCGACACAACCAGCCCGGAAATTCCAACTGCATCCGGTTTGGTCCATGAACCATTGGCGTCCTGCGTGGTGGTCAGAAACTGCAGTGCCTTCTGCCGCATCGCAGCGATGTCATCGCCGCGAAGCATGGAGGTTGCGGAAGAACTTATGAAACAAACGATCGACAGCAGGACAAGCCAGACGCAACGGAGCGATGGGGCGGAAATCATTGAGGGTTCCTGTGCGAACGGCGCTGATGGAGCGAGACGGACGGGCGGTGAACGTCGAAACCGACGCATCCCGACACGAATTCTCCGGCGGCAGGTTCGGAAAGTCAAAATCGAGCGGCAGGATTTCCGCGGATTTTCCGGTCTGAACGAGGCCGGGATGTTGAGAGTTTGACTGCGGCAGGGGAGAATGCCGCGTCAGGGGAGCCCCGGCCTGCCGCGCCGGACATCCACGAATTTTCGGCTGCATCAAGGGAGTTTTCTGTGAGATTACCGGCTGTTTTCCTGCTGCTGTCCCATCTGCTGTGCAGCGTGTCCCAGGTTGCTGCTCAGGATGCCGTCACCACAGCAGCGTTCCAGTATCCACTGGCCGTCGCTGCTCGCCCGGACGGCGTCGTGTTTGTTGCTGACCGCAACCTGCCGGGCATCTGGAAAATCGAAAACGGTCAGGCATCAATCTACTTTCAGGGCTCAAAAAAGTTTCGCACTCCGCTGAATGCCGTGCGCTGCCTTGCTTTCGATCCCCAGGGAAAACTGCTCGCCGGTGACTCCGCCACCCGCGAAGTCTACCGCTTCGACGACGCCGCTCAGCCACAACCGCTCACAAAAGGCTGGATCGGTATTCCAATGGCGATCGTCACGGCGGCCGATGGCACGATCTACACGGCCGATCTGGAACTGCACCGCATCTGGAAGATGCCTCCGGAGGGCAGTGAAAAGCCAATCGAATACGCGGTCATCAACTCCCCCCGCGGACTCGTACTCGACCCCGACGGCTCACTCTACATCCTTTCCACCTCCAGCAAGGATGGACAGATCCAGAAAGTGTCGCCGGACGGCAAACTCCAGACGGTGCTCAGCGGCCACCCGTTCAATCTGCCTCACAACATCGTTCGCACGGCGGACGGAACATTCTTCGTGACCGACAACTACCAGCACTGCATCTGGAAGGTGGCCCCCGGTGCAGCACCCGAACAATTCGTCAGCGGTGCACCGCTGGATCGCCCGGTTGGTCTGTGTCTGGCCGGCGATCGACTGCTCGTTGCCGACCCCCACATTCGCACAATTTTTTCACTCGGCATGGACAAGTCCCTCAGCGTGCTCATCGCTGGCCCTCCTCCGGCGCCCGCTGCAGGTCAACCCGCGGCCGGAAATTCCCAGACGCCCGCCAAATGACCAGGACGCCACCTCCACTTCCCCCGCCTCCTCCACCGCCGCAGCCAGCGTCGCGCAAATCCAAACGGCGACGACGGCTGCCACTGGAAACTGAAATCTCATGGTTCCTGCTCGTATGCGCCCTCGACGTTGTCTTCACCCATATTGCCCTGCATCTGACTTCCATCGGCGCGACACAGCTGAATTTCGTTGAAAGTAATCCACTGGCTCGCTGGGTGATTCAAAACTGGGGACTGCGTGGCATGGTAGTCTTCAAGGCCTCCAGCTCGCTGCTGGTCGTCGCAATCGCACTCGCTATTCGCCCCGTCAGACCACTGGTCTCACGATTACTGCTGCTCGGCGGCACTCTTGTTGTCGGTGTTGTCGTCGTTTACTCTGTCAGACTTCTGATCCTGCACCGCTAGCCCTCATCCCGAAAAGACTTCGCATGCGCTCCACTTTGACTGCTCTGGTAATCCTCTGCGCCGTCACCGGCAGCCACTCCCGCCTGCTTGCACAATACGACAAAACACCTCCAATCACTGTCCCTGCTGCCGTAGCCGCTTCCGCCGCAGAGATGAAGCCCTACACTGAACCCCTGGAACACACCAGCTTCAAAATCGAGATGGTCCCCATTCCCGGCGGTACCTTTCGAATGGGCAGTCCAGACGCCGAGCCCCAGCGCCGCGACGATGAAGGTCCGCAGCACGATATTCAGATTTCACCATTCTGGATGAGCCGTCACGAGATTACCTGGAACCAGTACGAAGTCTGGGGAGACCGCGTCGATTCACTGCGCCGCGCGGCCTTCGGTGATCCCCCGTCACCACGCGACAGCATTGCTGATTCCGTCACGCGGCCAACGCCGCCATACACCGACATGAGCTTCGGTATGGGCCGCGAAAACAACCCGGCCATCTGCATGACCCAGCACGCCGCTCGCATGTACTGCACCTGGCTCACCACAAAAACCGGCCGCTACTATCGACTCCCCACGGAAGCCGAGTGGGAATACGCCTGCCGCGCCGGGACCACCACCGCATACTCCTTCGGCGATGACCCAAAGCTGCTCGGTGACTACGCCTGGTTCGAAGCCAACAGCGACGGTCGCTATCAGCCCGTCGGCCGAAAAAAACCAAATCCCTGGGGACTCTTCGACATGCACGGCAACGTCGCCGAATGGGTCCTCGACCAGTACGTGCCCGGCTCATACGCTGAACGAAAACAACTCGCCACAGACCCGCTCCTGATTCCCCTGATGGAGTATTCTCGAGCTGTACGCGGAGGTGGTTGGGACGATCCCGCCGAAATGCTCCGCTCTGCCGTCCGCGAAGGATCCAGCCTCGAATGGAAACAACAGGATCCCCAGATCCCCCAAAGCATTTGGTACTTCACCGATGCACTCGGCGTGGGCTTCCGCGTCGTGCGGCCACTCAATGAACCCGATCCGGCAGAGAAAGCTGCCAAATGGGACAAGAGTGAACCACCGCAGAAAGATCCCGAGGAAGGCCCCGCGATTGAATAGGTGAGCGGTCGCTGACGCGGTCGCGAACGCGTTAGCGCTGCCGGGTGAATTGTCGCCGCGGATGCAGACCCGTTTTCCCACAGACTGCCGCCCGGCGGATCATCGGCGCCTGAAAACCCCAAACTGCGATTCGCTGTTCTTCAGGCAACTGTCAGGTACAGCAGCAGGCTGGTTTGAAACCAAACAAGAGTTCCGGTAACCGGAGCCAGCAGACGGCTCTCCCTCAGCATCATCGCAAGCAGCACAAACATGACAACGATTGTCCCGGCAACCTTCAGCTGCACAAACAAATTCACGTCACCACTGCCCAGTCGAATCAACCAGACACCAAGCGGGTTCTCTTCCAGAAACGGCATTTCCTCACGGTATCTGACAGTCAGCCAGATGTCATAGATCGACACACCAGCGATCAGCACCCAGCCCAAAGGAAACCAAAGTCGCCAGCGCCGAAAATCCTCAAGCACTCCACTCATGGCTCGTATTCCTGTCCGAGACAAAACGGAAAGCGATTCAGGGATAGTGGGAGCCCCGTCGCCGATCATCCGGTTCGCAAATGCCGCGCCAGAGGCAGGCATTGAGTCGCTCGGAAAGATAAATTTTGACAATGCAGCAGCAAAGCAGCCGCTTGCTGACTGGAACTCAGGCACACCTGCTCATTCCAGCCGCACCAGACTCCGGCAGTTTCCGCGGGACAGGAACAGTGCGGCCAGGGATTATCCGACAACCTCAGCGACCGCTCGTCGTAATGCCTTCCAACGGGCGTGACTGCCAGTTTTTCGCCCAGGGCGCGATTCACTGTTACATCGACGTCCGCCGCGCGGGACGGACGCAGCAAAAGACGGCAGCAAGGACGCAGAGGACCGGGAACCAGTCACCCCAGCGGCTGTACAGAGACGAGCGGGGATCGAGAGGCACCTGTCCGAGAATGATGCCGGCAAAATTGCGTCGCCATTTGCCCGTCGCGGGATCGCGGAGCGATTCAACTTCCGTCAGTTCCGGGTTGACGCCTTCGAAAGGTTCCTGCATGACGAGAATTTTCGCCGGTTCGCGAATGCGTCCATCACCATCGATGAATGCCGAAATCCCGCCATTAACAGATCGCACCATCGGGATGCGATTTTCAACACAGCGAAAAGACGCGGTAATCAGATGCTGGTCCAGTTCGCTGCTGCCGCGAAACCAGCCGTCGTTGGTGAGATTGACAAGCAGATCACCGGCATTGCCGGAGGCATCCCGCCGGTTCGCCATGCGACGCACCAGTCGGGGCACTGTGTCTTCGAAACAGATCAGCGGTACAAATCGCCACGGACCATAGTTGAAGAGCGCTGGTTCGGCGCCCGCGTCAATCCCGAACCCGGCTCCGAATGGCGTCAGATTGGCAAGCCACGGGAAGACATCCCTGAGCGGAATGTACTCGCCAAAGATGACTCGGTGAATCTTGTCGTAGCGCCCGACATAGCCCAGATCCGGGCGAATGAAGGCAGCAGAATTATACAGTCGGAGTTGTTTCTTTTCGGCAACGGCAGCCTCCAGTCCGATCATCAGTGCGGCCCCGGTGCCTTTGGAATGCCCAGCCAGGCTCTGCTGCACTTCACCATTGCGGAACTGATCGACGAGTGCTGAGGATTCACTGCCGTATTCCCGAACGACATCGAGAGGCAGAAGGGAAAGAATGTCTGCATCGGACAGGTCGGTCGCCGCAGACCGTTCGGGCCAGGGAAACATGGTTTCCGGCCAAACAATAAGGTCCGGCTGCAGGGGGATGGATTGCTGCATCAGGGAGTTGTGAACGCGATAGCGAGTGAGCACCAGTTCGCCATCGTGCTTGAGCTCCGGTGGGAAGTGCCCCTGAATGAGTGCAACAACCGGGCCTGGAGCAAAGCTGTCCGGAGGCTGCTGGCGGACAGAACCGTAAATCCAGCAGCCGGCGAAAACGCACGCGAATGTCAGCCATGCTCGTGAATCCGGAAGCGCCGGGGACTGCGAAAGCTGGATTCCGCCACGAAGCAGCACCCGTTCCGGCACGCAGCTGGCTGCAAGCCCGGCGAACCATGCCAGCAAAAAGCTCAGCCCCCACGTGCCAGTGACATCCGCGATCTGGATCAGCGATGTCCATTTGTACTGTGAGTGTCCGAGGTAGTACCATGAGAATCCGGTGAACAGCCACGAGCGAAGATATTCGAGTGCTGTCCAGGCAACTGGTGCGGCGACCCAGAGCGGGACACCGCGCTGGCCGGAGTGTCGCACGAGCCAGACGAAAGCAGGGAAATAGCAGCCGAGGTAGGCCGCCAGGGCGACCAGCGCGAGATACATGGCGGGATGCCCGAGCCGCATCCACTGGAGTGTGGCGAGTGCTCCGAGGAAGCCGGCGAGCCACAGCCAGAGTCCACAGTGTCGGGGCAAAGCCGCGGCGCGGGCGACCTGCAGCAGGGGAACGAGAGCGACCCAGCCGAGGGGAGCCCATTCGAGGGGAGTGAAGCAGGCCCAGAGCAGCAGAGCAGTGCAGGCGGCCGGAATCAGCGCGATGCGGATACGGCCGGAAGGCGCCGGACTTCCACGACGGCCGTCCTGGATGATCCGCAGTACCTCAGGGCGCAGCACTTTGGGGGCGGAGGGGTCACCGGAGAGCGTCATGCGATGCATCCATGCGGTCTGTGGACTCCGTAAAAACAACACAGGAGCCCCGCGGCTTTTGCCCGGGGCTCTTGTGAGTGAACCGTCTTATTTCGCGGCCTTCTTCAGGGCTTTGACCTTGTCGGTCGCTTCCCATGTGAACGTCGGGCCGGTGCGTCCGAAGTGACCGCCTTCGGCGGTTTTCAGGAAGATTGGGCGGCGGAGTTTGAGATGTTCGATGATGCCTTTGGGGGTGAGTGGGAAGTGGTCGCGAACGAGTTGTTCGATGCGGGCTTCGTCAATCTTCGCACTGCCGAAGGTATCCACGCGAACGCTGACGGGATCTGCAACACCGATCGCGTAGGCCAGCTGGACTTCGCATTTGTCAGCGAGGCCGGCGGCCACGATGTTTTTGGCAACGTACCGCGCCATGTAGGCCGCAGAACGATCGACTTTGGTGGCGTCTTTACCGGAGAAGGCACCGCCGCCATGGCGTCCCCAGCCGCCGTAGGTGTCCACGATGATCTTGCGACCTGTCAGACCCGTGTCTCCGTGCGGCCCTCCGACGACAAAGCGGCCGGTGGGGTTGATATGGTATTTCGTTTTGCTGTCGAGCAGTTCTGCGGGGATGACTTTGGAGATGACTTCTTTCTTCACGAAGGCGGCGATTTCCTTCTGAGTCACCTTTTCGGCGTGCTGGGTGGAGATGACAACGGCATCAATGCGAACCGGGCGGTCACCTTCATATTCGACCGTGACCTGGCTTTTGCTGTCGGGTCGCAGCCAGTTAACGAGTCCCTCGCGACGCACATCGGTGAGTCGGTTGATGAGTCGGTGAGCGAACGCGATGGGGACAGGCATCAGTTCTTCGGTCTGGTTGCAGGCGTAGCCGAACATGAGTCCCTGGTCGCCGGCCCCGTCCTTATCGACGCCCTGAGCGATGTCGGGGCTTTGGCTGTGAAGTGCGAGAAAAACGCGGCAGCTGTCGGCGTTGAAACCGATGTCGTCGGAGGTGTAGCCGATATCCCGAATCACGCGACGGGCGACATTGACGTAGTCAACTTTGGCCTTGGACGTGATTTCACCAGCGAGCACCACAAGGTCGGTGGTGCAGAGGGTTTCGCAGGCGACGCGCGACATGGGGTCCTGTTCGAGCAGTGCATCAAGGATGCCGTCTGAAACCTGATCGGACACCTTGTCCGGATGCCCCATACTGACTGATTCGCTGGTGAAAAAAAACCGTGACATAGTTGCAGCTGCTTCCTTGGCAGGCAC
>JBJTOP010000395.1:0-8892 GCA_046074645.1 Planctomycetaceae bacterium
GATGGTCATGGTACGTTCCGAGGCACAGGCGGAGGGGACGATCAGGAGTACCGTACCACGAAATTACCGGGAAGGCGACGGATGAGGCGGCGAACTTCGAGAACGGTGAGAGTGGCGAGTACCTGGGAGGATTCTGCGGGCAGCAGGCGCAGGAGTTCATCGACGGGTGTGGGCTGAGGCGAGATGTGGCTGAGCACCTGGGATTCGATGGCGTTCAGGGTGAGTTCGCGGGGCGAGTGCACGGCGGTGTCGGGGGTGATGTGAACAGGGGAAGGGAGTGGTCCGAGGGCTTCGAGGATGTCGTCGATGTGGCGAACGAGCACCGCGCCGTCGCGGATGAGCTGGTGGCAGCCGGCGCTGGCGAGACTGTCGATGGGACCTGGCACTGCGAAGACCTCGCGTCCCTGTTCGTGGGCGTGACGGGCCGTATAGAGGGCGCCGGACCGAGCGGACGCTTCGATCAGGAGGACACCGAGTGACATTCCGCTGATAATGCGATTTCGCTGTGGAAACAGGCCGGGAAGAATTTGCTGGTTGAGCGGCATTTCGCTGATGAGAGCACCCTGCTGAGTAATTTCGTCGGCGAGCGACTGGTTTTCAGGCGGGTAGATGGTATCGACGCCGCCGGGGAGTACAGCGAGAGTGCGTCCGCCCGCCTGCAGGGCTGCGCGGTGGGCTGCCGTATCGATGCCGCGGGCAAGACCGCTGACGACGGTGAAGCCGGCACGGGCCAGCTGAGCGGAAAAACGTTCAGCCTGACGGACGCCATACACGGAACAACGCCGAGACCCGACAACGGCAATTGCCAGTGCATCGGTGGGAAGCAGAGTTCCGCGAGCGTACAGAACCTGCGGACGATCGCAGATTTCGTGAAGGCGAGAAGGGTATTGGCCTGAGCCGGGGAAGTACAGTCGCACAGAGCTGTTCAGGCAGTCGGACCAGAGTGTTGCAGCCTGCTGCGAAAGCGAGGGGTTTGTGAGCGCCGCTGCGATTTGCGGACCAATGCCGCTGATCTGACGCAGGCTTGCAGCTGACTGTTGCAGGATCGTTTGACAGTCACCGAAGTGTTCGAGGAGCAGAGTGAGCAGTCGCGGGCCGAGGCCAGGTGCGAGTGACAGCGCGAGAGCGGCGAGTTGTTCGGCCGTGGCCTGGCCTGCGACAGCGGAAGACGAGTCGGAGGTGGCGGGCTGGGACACGTGAAGCACCTTTGGGGAGAGGAATTGCGGTGGTGGGAGGATTCACGGAGTGTGATCTAAGCGTCATCGAGCGGGGGCTGCAACTGAGCGTTCCGGATGAACAGGTCGATACGGCAGGGGGTTCTTGTGAAGGCGCCCCAGTCGTCGGTGTCGGCGGTGAACGCCAGCAGCGTTGCAGGCTGGACGGAGAGATCGCGGTTGGCCCAGCGACACATCAGCCCGGAGACGCCTGGGTTGTGCGCGACGAGAAGGATTGAGTCTTCGTTGGGGCAGCAGTGTCGGAAGAGTGTGTTGAGGAGCCGTTCGGTGGAGCTGGCGTAGAGTTCCGTCAGTGGCACAAATGGGGTGGTGGGGCAGGCCTGGGCAGCGACGAGCTGTGCGGTGCGGAGAGTACGCGGTGCGGAGGATGCGAGGATGCGGCAGATTTTCACGCCGTGCTCTTTAAGGATTGCCCCTGTTTGTGACGCCATCTGTTCGCCGTCGGGTGTGAGCGTTCGATCGAAGTCCGTCTGGTCGCCCTGTTCGAATTGGGCTTCAGCGTGCCGCATCAGAAGAATGGTTTTCAAGGCAGCATCCCGAATTGCGATATAAGGGGGGTAACCGTTGCCTCCAAAGATTAACGCCAGCGAAGGCTGACGCAAGCGGAAATCGATGAAATCATGGAAATAAAAAAGGCCAGGGAGACCCTGGCCTGAGTGACTTTGTGGTTGAAGCGGAGGCCCCGGAGAGATCAGGGCAAGCCCAAGGTAGTTACCGAGCGGACGTCGGTGCGGCAGAAGGTTGCTCTGAGGTGGAGAAATTGCAGAGTTCTTCGCGGACGATATTGGTGTCTTTGGGGGCTTCGATGCCGATACGCACTGAATTGGGACCGATGCGAACGATGGTCACCACCACCTCGTCGCCAATCCGGATGCGTTCGCTGGTTTTTCTTGACAGAACCAACATGTGCAATACTCCTTTTGTAGAAAGAAATCATCCCTGAACCACCGCCGGCGGCACTTAAAGACCGGCCGGATTTGCCGGAGCGACGCGCGCTGCGGCAGGAGCCGCCGACATCAGATCGACGACGTCGTCACTACGATAACACCCGCTACAGACGGTGCCAACTGAAAATTGCTCAAAGTTCGCGCATTCGGAAAAGTTTTTCACTGCCTGTTTTTTAGGCAATGCCGAGACCGCCCCAGATGCCCGGAAATCAGGCACCTGGGCGACTGCCAGAATGGCAGTTGATCGCGGTCGAGCAAAAAGCCTCCGAAAACCCCGCGAAAACGAAACGTCCGAACTGCCGTTTTCCCCCGAAACCCTGTATTCTGGGGAACTCGAAGTCTGACGCATCCCGTGTTTTCTCTGCGGTCTACGGAGTTGAGGTGATGGTGCGGATCGGCATTATTGGCATTGGTTTCATGGGTTACACGCACTTCACAGGTGCTGCGGCACTTGACGGGGCTGCTGTGACGGCCATCGCAACCCGGGACGCGAAGAAACTGGCGGGTGACTGGACGTCAATTCAGGGCAACTTCGGACCTCCAGGCGGCCACGTCGATACCTCCGGCCTGAAAAAGTACTCGGACTACCGCCAGCTGATCGCTGATCCGGACGTGGATCTGGTGGACGTGTGTTTGCCGACGGACCGTCACTTCGAGGTGGTGATGGAGTGTTTGCGGTCGGGTAAGCCGGTGCTGGTGGAAAAACCGATTTCGGTTTCACTGGAAGAAGCGGAGCAGATGGTGGAGGCCAGTCGTCGCCTTGGGGTTCCCTTGTATGTGGCGCACGTGCTGCCGTTTTTCCCGGAATTTCGTTTTGCGGCGGAGAGCATTCGGGACGGTCGATTTGGGGCATTGCAGGCGGCCAACTTTCGCCGGGTGATCTGTCGCCCTGACTGGTCGGGTGACATGTCAGACTTTCGCAAGCTTGGGGGCTGGGGAATCGACCTGCACATTCACGACAACCACTTCATCGCTCACGCCTGTGGTCGTCCAGCGGGAGTTTTTTCGCGGGGACTGTTGCAGGAGGGATTCGTGAATCACGTGCACTCCTCTTATATATATAGTGACGGACGGGCAGTGACATGCGTGAGTGGCGGGATTGCGGCGAAGGGCCTGCAGTTTGCCCACGGGTTCGAGCTGTACTTCGAGAACGCGACGCTGTTATTCGACGCGGGAACACTGGCAGGCAACTGGGTCGTCAGTCGTCCGCTGAGTCTGCTGGGGAACGACGGCAAGCTGTCGCATCCGGAGTTAGCGGGTAACGGATCGTGGTGTGGGGCATTCACTGACGAGCTGCAGCTGGCAGCGGACGCATTGCGAGGTCAGCGAGACCCGGGTCCCCTGTCCGCGGAGACCGCCCTCGCTGCACTCCAGCTGTGCTGGTCTGAAGCCCGCAGCATCGCTTCCGGCACTGCTGTCTCTCTGTGATCCGCAGCCCCCTGTGACCTGTCTCCCAGTAAGTCTATGCCGCGTCGCCGCCAGATTGCATCCCGCAGTTCAGCCGACCCTGACGAAGTTTCTGAGTCGGAGTCCGGTTACGGAACTGTGCTGCAGCAGCTGGTTCTGCAGTGGTATGGGGAAAATGGTCGTCGGCTTCCCTGGCGGGAGACGCAGGATGCTTATCGGATCTGGCTGAGCGAGATCATGCTGCAGCAGACGACAGTGGCGGCTGTGATCCCGTATTTCCAGCGTTTCATTGTGCGATTTCCGACGGTGCAGGCACTGGCAGCGGCGGACGTGGATGAGGTGCTGCGTCACTGGGAAGGTCTCGGCTATTACTCACGTGCCAGGAACCTGCATCGGGCTGCGGGGGTGATCTGTGGAGAGCATGGGGGCGAGTTTCCACGATCGCTGGAGAAGCTGCAGACGTTGCCTGGAATCGGCCGGTACACTGCGGGAGCGATCGCGGCTTTTGCCTGGGATCTGCCGGCTCCGATTCTGGAGGCGAACACAGAGCGGCTGTACGCGAGGCTGACCGCGCTGACGGAGCCTTCTGATTCAACTTCAGGCCGGAAGAAGCTCTGGGAATTCGCCGAATCGATTGTTCCCCGCAGCCGCGCCGGCGACTTTAATCAGGCGTTGATGGATCTGGGGTCCCGGATCTGCACTCCTGTCGCACCGCACTGCGACGACTGTCCGCTGGCGGCACTGTGTCGGGCGCGTCAGGAGGGGCGAGCGGAGCAGTTTCCTGTGCGACGTCCTCGGGCTGCGGTGACAGAGTTATCGGAGCTGGCGGTGGTGCTCGAACGGGGTGGTGAGGTGCTGCTGCGCCAGCGAGGGCTCAGCGAACGCTGGGCAGGGATGCACGATTTTCCGCGAATCGAACTGAGCCCTGAACTGGGCCGCGAGATTCCCTCAATGGAGTGGTCTTCGCAGCGTCCCGGGCAGAAGCAGAAAGTGCCGCGCAAACCACGGGGCCGGTCGCTCTTCACAGCAGACAGCGAAGTGCTTCCAGAGGCTCTGCAGCCTCTGATCGAGCGGTCCACCGGACTGCGTGCGGGAGCACTCGCTGGTACGCTGCAAACGGTCTATGCGGTGACTCGCTATCGAGTTTCGTTGACGGTGATTCGATGTGCGCCCGCAGATCGGGGGGCTGAACCGGCTGTCGGCTGGTGCTGGCATCCTCTGGAATCACTGGAAAAACTCCCGATGCCCACGACGGCCAGAAAGATCGTCAACTGGCTGCAGAGCGGGACTGAGTGATTGTGCGCGCTGGCCACTGGCTGTATTCTGACGGTGTTTTCCATCTCATGCCTCTTTAACTTCATTCGGACTGTTCATGACTGCTCCGCGACACTCCACTGGTATCCCTCAACTCGATGAAGCGCTCGGTGGTGGCCTCATCCCCGGAACACTCACGGTGGTCATGGGCGCCACCGGCATTGGCAAAACGCAGC
Organism: Planctomycetaceae bacterium; assembly: GCA_046074645.1. Taxonomy (GTDB): domain Bacteria; phylum Planctomycetota; class Planctomycetia; order Planctomycetales; family Planctomycetaceae; genus SXXK01. Next base: position 5,080 of record JBJTOP010000395.1, read on the forward strand.
TGGGCGTTCGATATGCGGATACGGGGCGGCAGCAGGAAGGCGAACGGGGAGTGATCTTCGACCTGACGACTCGCGGCGATTCCCAGAACCAGCGGGAGTATGCTGAGCGAATGTGCGGCTGGCTGCTGCGGGAACGTCAGTTTGCCGGACATTTCGATGCGGCCAGCGTCTGGTCGTCTGAATCGGCAAGGTCTGACTACCTCCACGTGTTCACCAGAGGTGGCCGTCGCGTGACGATTGGGGACATGCAGCCGGAGGAGTGGCAGGAGTTCAAAGCGGATCTGATGCGACGGCTGGATCAGACGATCGCGTTTTTCTACGGCAATTTTGTGCATGGTGTGCGACGCTGCGTCGTGGACGGGGTGGAGCCGACTTCGCAGGATGCGGATTCGTTTCAGTTTCACCTGTTCGACTACATCTACCATCAGGTGCTCAGAAAGGAACACGACTGGCTGGCTCGGGATCTGTTCCGCGTGCAGTTCCGCTCCCAGGAACCGCAGGTGCAGCAGCGTGCGTATGACTGCCGGAGCATCAGCGGAATGTTTTTGTATACAAGTCACGAGGTGATGCTGGAGGATCTGATTTCACGACCGATTCGGTCTGGCGACATCCTGTCCAACGCCAACACAATTCTGCTCATGGGTAAAGTTCGCGACGGAGCTCGAATTGGTCGAGCGTTGTACGTTGCAAAGCACCGCGGGAGTGCCTGTTCCGAGTCAATTATGCCGTACAGAATTGCCGACGAGGGTTTGGTTTTTGGATAGAACAACGCCCGATAACCTGCGATAATCACCCCAACCAAAGCGTTCCTGAAAATCCTGCCCCCAACGGAAGTTCTTTTGAAATGACCACAGCCGTTCCTTCTTCCGTGCATTCCCCGGCACTTGCCAACAGCCGCTTCATGAAGGCTGTACGACGCGAGCCTGTGGACACGACGCCGCTGTGGATCATGCGTCAGGCCGGCAGGTATCTGCCTGAGTACATGGCGGTGCGTCGTCGGGTGACCTTCATGGAGCTCTGCAAGTCTCCGGAGCTTGCCTGTGAGGTGACTGTCACTGCTCAGCGGGCACTGCAGGTGGACGCAGCGATACTCTTTGCAGATCTGCTGCCGATTCTTGAGCCCATGGGAATCCACCTCGAATATCAGCAGGGCGAGGGCCCGGTGATTCACAATCCGCTGCGTTCGCCATCCGACGTGGATCGGCTGATCGCGCTGTCTGACACGGAATCCTTAAACTACGTCTTTGCGGCGATTCGACTGATTCGAGCGGCGCTCCCGGCTGACATTCCGCTGATCGGCTTCGCGGGTGCTCCGTTTACGCTCGCTTCCTATGCCATCGAAGGTGGCGGATCGAAGAATTACGTGCACACGAAATCGCTGATGTACAACGATTTCGGCGCCTGGCACCAACTCATGCTGAAGCTCTCCGACAGTGTCAGCCTGTACCTCCACGAACAGATCCGTGCGGGCTGTCAGTGCGTGCAGTTGTTTGACAGCTGGGCTGGCTGCCTGTGTCCTGCGGACTATCACCGTTATGTGCTTCCCTATTCCCGGCGAATCATCCAGTCGGTTCAGGATCAGGCTCCGGTGATTCACTTTCTCAACGGCAACCCGGCACTGCTCAGGCTGCAGCGGGAAGCTGGCGGTCAGGTGATGGGCACTGACTGGCGTTCGGATCTGGGTGAAGCGTGGCGGACCTTCGGGCATGACGTGGCGATTCAGGGCAATCTGGATCCGGTTTCGATTTATGCGGATCTGCCGGTGCTCAAACAGCGGGTTGCGGATGTGTTGCGGGCGGCCGAAGGTCGCCCTGGTCATATTTTCAATCTGGGTCATGGAGTAATGCCGGACATGAATCCGGACCACGTCAAGGCGGTTGTGGAGTTCGTCCACGAGCTGGGCCGTCGCCCATGAACACCTCAGTGGTGACGGACAGAGCGGCTGCTGGGCCGCGGCGAGTAGCTGTGATTGGGGGTGGCATCAGTGGTTTGTCGGCGGCCCATCGGCTGCTTTCAGGCAGCCGGCCGGCAAGTGTGGTGCTGTACGAATCCTCGCGACGACTGGGTGGGATTATTCGAACCGAAGAGGCGGACGGCTTCCTGATGGAGCTGGGGCCTGATTCTTTCATTACCAACAAACCGGCCGGTGTGGCGCTGTGTGAAGAATTGGGCTATACACCGCAATTGATCGACACGGACGCGCGTTACCGACGATCGCTGGTCCTGTCCCGGGGCCGGCCAATCCCGGTGCCCGACGGTTTTATGCTGATGGCCCCGGAGAAGCCGCTGTCGCTGCTGATGTCTCCGGTGCTCTCGGTGGCTGGTCGTCTGCGATTGCTGGCGGAGTATTTCATTCCCGGGCGTCCGGCGGTGGTCGATGAGAGTCTGGCAAGTTTTGTGCGGCGGCGTTTCGGCGCGGAAGCTCTGGATCGTCTGGTGCAGCCATTGATTGGCGGCATTTACACGTCTGACCCGGAGCGGCTTAGTCTTCGCGCAACGCTGCCGCGATTTCCTGAAATGGAGGAGGCGTTCGGGAGCGTGATTCGCGGTGTGCTGTCGCAACGCCGTGCGGCGCGGAAACAAAAAAGCGGCAATGAAGCCTCCGGCAGCGGGGCTCGCTACGGACTCTTCACCACTCCGGCAAAGGGATTGGGTGACCTGATTGGGGTGCTCGAACGGCATCTTCGCAGCAGCCCCGAAATGGTGTTTCAGACGGGAACTCCGGTGCTGAGCATCGCACCGGCTGAAGACGGCCTTACCGGACCTCGCTGGCGGGTGCGATCCTCTGCAGGAACACAGGACTTCGATGCGGTGATCAGCACGCTTCCCGCGTGGGCATCCGCAGAACTGCTGAGCGATGATCGCCTTGCGGGGCTTCGCAGCGGCCTGCGTTCGATTCCATACGCTGGCAGTGCATTGATTGTGAGCGGTCATCAGCTGGAGGACTTCGAACATCCAATGGATGCCTTTGGTCTGGTGGTGCCGGCAGTGGAGCGCAGGCGGATTTTGGCGGTGAGCTTCAGCAGTCGCAAGTTTCTGAACCGCGCTCCTGCGGGGCAGATTGTGCTGCGAACATTCGTGGGCGGTGCAATGCAGCCGGAGCTGCTCGAACTGGACGATGCACAGCTCCTGCAGGCCGTGCACGAAGAACTGACATCTATCTTTGGAATGCGGCGGGAAGCGATGTTTGCGGAGGTGGTCCGGTATCCGCGAGCAATGCCTCAGTACGAAGTTGGGCATACGGAGCGGGTTGCGGCGATTGAACGCGAACTGAAATGCTGGAAGGGCCTGCATCTGGCCGGCAGCGGATATTACGGGGTTGGTATTCCGGACAGTATTGCCAGTGGTCGGCGAGCTGCGGATCAAAGTCTTGAGGGGTGACGGTCTGGATCAGAGGGCCATCAGGGATGTCAGCGGATCACAGTTCGATTTCACGGGAACTGGACAGCCTCTGCGATGAGTACGAGCAGCAGCTGAGAACTGCTGTTGTGCCCGACGACGCAAGAGGTGCGCTGGCGGAACAGTTGCTGCTGCGCGTTGCGTCTGCCAGCCGTGCGAAGCTGCTGCAGCTTTTAATGGAGATGGAATTTGAATATCGACTGATGCGGAACCTGCCAACGGGCTGCGATGAATATCAACGGCGATTCCCTGAATACACTGACCAGCTTTCGACGGCCCTGAAGGTGGCTCGTGAACGTGTCGCGGTTGCCGGGACTCGAAAAATGCCCGCAGGTTCCGGCGGCGGTCTTTCGGGGGTTGAGGCAGCGCGGGCGGCGGTGCAGGTCGAAGTGGCGGCCGCTGCTGAAGCGGTTT
>JBJTOP010000396.1:0-8090 GCA_046074645.1 Planctomycetaceae bacterium
GGTTGAAGCGGTTCCAGTCTTTGTAGCGGTGGAAGCGGCCAGGTTCGTGCTGTGGCTGTCCGCTGCAGAGTCCGATTTCTGCACTCCAAAATCAGCAAGGTAAGCGGGCAGAAAAAGGCGCTCCTGAGACGCTCCAGAGCACACCGCCGCGTAGTTTGCAGGGCCCGTCGGGGAGTGTCCCCGCTGCGGGGGATTGGCGTCGAGGTTCGATTGGAGCAACGAGGAACTGGTCGATCACCTGTCTGCCGGCAGAAAGGGAACCCCCGAACGGTCCACGTTCAAGCTTTTTGATCACCATACCCTGCCGAGTGGCTTCCTGCAGCAGGGAAGAGAGCATCACGGCCAATTTCACAAACACATCTGACTTGCTCAATTCATTGCCAGGTGTCATGCTCGCCACAGGTTTCCATGCCTTGCGTTATACGGTTTATTACACCCGCATAACATTGCATGAAGGCCACTGTCCCACACTCCCACACTTCCACACTACCACAGTACCACACTACCACAGTACCACACTACCACACTACCACACTACCACACTACCCGTTTTCACTGGTTTCCCACGGCAAGCGCGTTCACACTTCTCCCAAATGGCCCGTTTAAACGTTGGAATCCAGACTTGCCTCGACGCATCGCCCCTCCCTACGCCGAGAAGTTTCAGTTCAGGTGGTCCAGAGCCGTATCATTTACGGATTAAATGACATTGTGCCACCGCAGCCGAATTGGTCAAAGTAGTTCGAAGAAAGTGAATTTTCTGCTCACCGGAGTGACGATCGGATCATCGATTCGATCTTCATGGCCGTTCAGAGAGCTGGTATTTTCAGGTTGTCAGTGTCGGACCAGTGTTCCTGAAGGAACTGGTCCGAGAGAACCCTGCCAGCATCACTGGCTCGAAGCCAATCTGAGGCGGTCCGGCGGTCGGTCGTCGTCCGTTGGCTGCCCAGATTCATTCTGAGATTGAGGTTAACGGGTACATCCGACTGCGTTGGTCCAGTTCAGTCATGACGATGTGGCACCGGTCCAGGAATTTTGCTACGGCTTCCATGCAGCCGTCTGGGTATTCCTGCCGACGAAGACTCGTTCGTGGAAAGACGATTCTTATCGCACCAAAGTCTCAATACCATTTGCCTAATTCAGAGTCCTGCCTCAGGAGCACGACGGGATGTCCAGCCACTGGGACTTTTACTTCTCGAACGTCAACAATAGCCCTGCGTCGATATTTGTTGATCTCGGGCTCCGCGAGATAGCGCCCAGTGCAAACAACCCATGGTTACTCTGGGTTTGGGTGCAATTCAATCATCCGCGTGAGGACGGGCTGTCAAGCACTGAAGAGTCTGCAGTGCTTTTGCAGATCGAAGATTCGCTCACGGAAGCTGTTGGCAGTGCTGTCAACGGATTTCCGGCTGGCCGCATTACGACTGATGGTCGTCGTGAATTCTATTTTTACGGGCCGACGTTTGCTGGCTTTGACGACGCGGTCGCTCGTGGTATGGAACTATTTCCCAAATACAAATGGGAATCAGGCACTCAGGAGGATGCCGACTGGAATCAGTACATTGAGGTGCTCTATCCGACACCACGAGACTGGCAGCGGCTGAATAATCGCCACGTGATTGAGCAGCTCCAGAGCCACGGTGATCCACTCACAAGGGAACGCCCTGTTTTCCACTGGGCGTGCTTTCCGAATGAAGCATCAAGATCGAGGTTCGTTGCTGGGGTCAGGAATCTGGGCTTTGCAGTGACGGATGAAGGCACCGTCGATGAACCGAACTGTCGGCATCCTTTCAGTGTGAGCTTCGAGCGAGTTGACAAAGTGGATTGGCATTCGATCAATGAGGTGACGATCGAGTTGTTCGAGCTGACCAACAGCCTCGCTGGCGAATACGACGGCTGGGAAACGTCAGTGGAAGCCGAGGAGTAAGGAGGTGGTCCGGCGGAATTACTGAGGTGGCTGTGTGCCGCAGGCTGAATTGTGGTGTGGCGGGACGAAGCGAGGTTCTCAGGGATGCTCTGTGGAGTGTTCCGAGCGGTATTTCTGAAGTTCCAGCAGCAGTGGCCCGGTGAGGAGCTCTTCGAGTCGTTCGAGGATGGAGGCGGTTCGTGCGCCGTCCATGATGCGATGGTCATAGGCGAGAGTGACGCGGGAGCGTCCGAATTCGTCGAGTGGTCCCCAGGTGAAGCAGGCTGTGTGTACGGAGGGTGGGAGCTGAATTTCGGTGTTGCGACCTGCGAGTGTGGAGAGGAAGCAGGTCCCGAGTCTTCGGGCACGACTGCGGGGACTGACATTAAGGTTCCACCACCAGATGGCTCGTCGCAGTGGGAGTGGGAGGGCGGCGAGCTGCAGGGCGCGGCGAAATTCGCGGCGTGGGTCTTGCTTCTGGAACTGGTCGATCTGCTGCTGGATTTGCAGCAGCGAGAGTTCTTCGGGTTGGTGTATGCGGCCCCAGAAGAGCCAGGGTTCGCCGTCAAGTTCTCTTTGGATGGTCAGAACGGCGACGGTATGGGGGTGTTGGTAGATGTGGGCGAACGGCCAGCGGAACCATGTTTGTCGGAGTTCCGGGAAATCGTTTGCGGCGAGACCAGCGGCTTTGAGAAACAGTGCGGGCCAGGAGATGCGTTGAGTGGCAGCGAGTCGGGCGGCGGCGGTTTGGGCGAGCGACATGCGGCGATCGTGTGCGCAGAGCGGTACGGATTTGTGGAACCAGAGGAGATCCCAGGTGAGTCGTCTGCTGGGGGGGACTGCAAAACGACGACCATCTCGATTTTTGCCCATTTTCGCATTACTCTCAGAATGTCGCGTGGCGTGTTGTGCGGGATTGCAGTGTGGAGGGAAAAAAAGATCAATCGCGGACTGATATGCTCGCGTTTTTCAGCCTTGCCTGCTGGAATGTACCGGCGTTGCCCCGTGCGGTCGACTCGGCGAACTTGTGCAGTGGCGGCCGGTGGACGGCAGAATCAGCCAGTCGCGGCGGTGGATTGGCTGGGTGCTGGCAATTCCTGCAGAATTGCGTCAATTCTGCTGCAGAAAGCGAACAGGTGCGTCTTGTTTCAGCGAACCGGAGATGGTACCCCTGTCTGTTCAGACGCAGATTCCAGGACTTGCGGAGCAGTGATGTCTCGGCTGGGACTGGGACTGGCGTGTCTGGTGTTGCTGATCATTCCTGTGGTTTTTGTAACGGCATGGATGCTGGAGCCGGACCCATCGGGAATGGGGACGCACCAGCAGCTTGGTTTTCCGCCCTGTGTATTTCTGAAGGTTACCGGGACGGTCTGTCCGCAGTGCGGACTGACCACAAGTTTTGCGTTGCTGGTGCGAGGCAGGCTGGAGGCGGCATTGTGGGCCAATCCGGCCGGTCCGGTGCTGGCAGTGCTGCTGGCAGCAGTCTGGCCGTGGTTACTTGTTTCTGCGTTTTTTCGTCGCTGGATGATCTTTCGAGAACCAGGCGAAATGCTGCTGAAGCTGGTGCTGGGCTGGTTTCTGCTGACACTCATTCAGTGGGTGCCGCGACTTTTGTGATTTGGACGAGAATCGTTTCAACGGAGTGAAACGCAGTGCTTCAGGAACCCATGATCAGTTGCGGGGCGATTGTTCGTTCACGCTGGCCGTTTTTCAGGAGCCTGTTGATCTGGTTTCTGGCGGTTTTAACAGCCACTTCGCTGCCCGGGTGTTCGCTCGGGGTGATGATGGGGAAGATGTTGTTTGGCGACCCGAAGCTGAAGTGTCAGTTTCGGGCGGCGACGGATGTGGACCTGACGAAGGGCGAGAAATCCATTTTGCTTGCCTGTTCTGCACCCCACAGCGTGCTTTCGAAAACGCCATCGATTCAGATTGACATTCTGGACCGGATGTCCCGCACGCTGGAGATTCGTGGAGTGAAGGTGGTGTCTGCGGATGACGTGGCGGCGTGGTTTGACGATCACGGCGAGTGGGGCGATTTTTCGGAGCTGGCGGAACGCTTCGACGCGGATTATGTGATGAACATCAGCATTGATGAGTTCAGTCTGGAGGTGCCTGACAGTCGGGATCTGCAGCAGGGCAAAATGGCCGGCAAGGTGCAGGTGCTGGATTGCAGTGGCAGCGGAGAGCCCGTGACGGCGTTTGAACGAAACTTCAGTCTGCAGTTTCCGGACTATCCGGTGCCGAAGGAGAACCGTTCCGAGCAGTTGTTTACGGAGGGGTTTCTTGATCGAACATCGCTGACACTGGCTCAGTTTCTGTACGACCATCGTGCCAGCGAAACAGTTCATTGAATTTGTCGGCTGTCAAATCGATTTCCAACATTCCGTCTCGGAAGCTTCTATGATTTCTGCTGAATCTGTACCAGGTCGTGTTCACCGGCCACTCTCCAAACCCAGCGTGCGTCTGACAGCTGTACTGTTTTCGCTGGTATCGCTGCTGGCGATCCCGGGGTGCAACTACTTTATCGCACTCGGCTACCTGATCGGCGGAGCTCCGCAGGAGGAACCGCTGTTTGAGAAGGAGACGAAGAAGTCGATGACGGACAAGGACGTGCGGGTGGCCGTTGTCTGCTATGCGTCGGATGAATTGAAGTATCGCTTTGACAATATCGACCACATCATTGCCAGCCGCGTGACCAATCAGATGGCCAGCAAGAAGATTGAAATGGTGCCTTATGATGAAATTCGGGCATGGCTGAACGAGAACCCGGACTGGGACACAGCGGAGGATGTGGGAGCGGAGTTTGATGTGACTTATGTGGTGTACATCGACGTGAGTGATTTTTCGCTTTACGAGCGTGACAGCAATTCCTTGTTTCGCGGCCGCTGTGACGCGATTGTGAGTGTTTACGAGATGGAGACTGGTGGCGAGGGTCGGCGAATCTTTTCGCGGGACGTGAACAGCGTGTATCCGCTGCAGGTTCCGCGTTCAGCGACGGACGTAAGTCATGACACCTTCCGGATGGAGTATATCTGGCGTTTGAGCGACGACATTGGCAAATTGTTCTATCCGTGGCTGTTGGCGGAGCAGTTTGATCATACGGCATAGCGACTTGTCTGAGAGGCGACTTGTCCGAAAGGACGTATCGCCACTGGAAGACATGTGCGTTCTGTCTGGCTGGTGGAACGCTGCAGCTGACGCGTGGAATTCCGTTGTTTCCGGGTTTTGTCCTGGTCCGTTTGTGGCTCAGATGGACCTGAATGATCTGAGTCGGCTGCGTCGGGGCTGTGGTTGTCTATTTCGATTGAGCCGGCAGGAGCTTTGCGAACAGCCTGCTGACGGCCGCAGAAATTCGATCTTCCATATCTCCCTGCCAGCGAAATGCGGGGCGGCCGTATTCGTAGAGGCTGCTGCCACCTTCGTAGCCACCTTCTTCCCAGACACGGCGGCTGGGGATGTAGGCCAGCATATCGTCTGCATAGCCCATGACCCATGTGCCGCTGCCGTATTCGGATTTGAAACGCAGCGCGTAATCGACCACGGTTTCCGCCCCCAGCCCGATCCAGCGCATTTCGGTGCCGAGCAGCCAGACGTGGACGGGGTATGGTGAGTATGTTTCGAATTTTTCTCCGGCTTCCAATTTTGCCAGCATGCGGGCAGCCCACCGGGCTTTGAGATCATTTCTGTCCTGCAGCAGGGCGCGTAAATCGTCGCCATTGACGACCTGCAGATAGGGGAGTTCAATAAGTTCAAAAGCTGTTTTCAGTGCCGGGCTGACTGGTTGGAGCGGGGTTTGGAGTGTGGCGGAAACGGCGTCGGCGAGCATTTGCCCGTATTTGCGGCACAGCGCGACCTCCCGTCTTGGCAGGGGGTTCTGGTCTCCGCCGCACGTGTTGACAAACATGGCTGCTGCGCCGGGGTGCCGCTGTTCAAGGATTTCCTGGGCAAAGCCGGGATAATCACCGCACCAGGTCATGAAGCTGAGTGTGGTGGGATGGCAGGCATATCCAAACAGTATGGCGCGAACACGTCCGTCGGGTGCGGTGATACGCAGTACTGGGACGCTGTGATCGACGGGGCCGGCCAGCGGGATACCGCGGGCAATCAGATCGGGCACATCGGCTTCCCGGTTATTGCGGCGGTTCACGGCAAACGTTGTTTTGCCTTCGCCCTGTTCGAGTCGCGCGGGTGAGAGGTCTGCGAGCGCGGCAGCGACCAGTTCGACGGTGCGAACGACCATGGCATCGGTGTATTCCGAGACCAGTTTTTCCTGGTCGGCATCGACGGGATAGTAGTCGATCAGATCATCACCGAGCCGGGGACCGCAGTGGTTATGTGAGAATGTAAACATGATCTGGTGACGTTCGAGTCCAAACTTTTTCTGCAAATCGGCAAACACGCGATTGCTCATGGAACGCGGCACGCCCTGAAAATCGCTGGTGATGAGTACAGAGCGGTGTCCGGCGGGGTCTTCGAGTGCGATCGCTTTCATCCAGAGTTCGTGAAGTTTTCCATCGGGAGCCCGGCGGGATCCGTAGCCTGCGAGCCAGACAGGGGTTTCCGGGGTGATGACAGCCCGGGCGATGCCGGCCTTCCAGGTCGCGTCCGGATTCTGTGGATTCAGAGGAGCTGCATGTGCGCATGTACCGCCATAGGGGTACAGCAGTCCTGAGGCTGTTGTGATGGCGAGGCCAGCCACGATTTTTCGCCGATGCAGGTATTGGGCCATTGGTTGGTTCTCCGATCCGGTGTCATGCATTTTCAGCCGTTCCCCGGTAGACTCTTCGATTCGGAGCTGGAAGACAAGCCACCGGCTGCCGCTGCTGAATCCGAACGGCGAGTTCGGAGTTCGGGGTTTGGAGTTCGGTCCGTCAATTATTCCGCAGAGGGTTTCGCACCATGCCGCATTGCTCGCTCTTGCCGCTGTCCGGCCATCAGCTGGCCTTTCTGATTGACGACCGCGAGGTGCTGCGGTGGCACGCGGGCACGGATTATCCGCGGCCTTTTTTCTTTCCGGTAACAGGACCATCCGGCGTTTCGCTGACTCGGATGGGGCATCCCGGTGCTCCGGATCACGACCATCACCAATCGCTCTGGTTTGCTCATAACAAAGTTCTGGGAATCGATTTCTGGGGCAACGGGTCTGGTGCAGTGATTCGTCAGCAGCAGTGGTTTGCTTATGAAGATGGTGAAGGCAGTTGTCGAATGGCAGTGGAGCTGGGCTGGTATGATGGCCACAACCCGGCTCCGCTTATTCGCCAGGAACTGATTTGCGAGCTGGTGCCGCGGTCAGCGGAGGGTGAATACACGCTGGAGCTTCAAAGTCGCTTTCAGCCCCTGTCAGCCTCGCTTGAGTTTGCAAAAACGAATTTCGGATTTCTGGCGGTGCGGGTTTCTGCGAGTTTATCTGCTGTGTTTGGCAGCGGCGTGCTGACCAGCAGTGAGGGTGCCGCGGGAGAGAAACAGTTATTTGGAAAAGCGGCTCGTTGGATGGATTACAGTGGCCCGCCCCGAACCGGATCGACGGCAGTGGAAGGGCTCTGTCTGATCGATCATCCGGCAAACCCTGGTCAGCCAACGGGCTGGCATGTCCGGGACGATGGCTGGATGTGTGCTTCTCCGTGCATGCTGACTTCGCAGACTGCGACCGCTGAATCGCCGCTTACGCTGCGTTATCTGCTGCTGGTGCACGCGGGTGCGGTGGATGCGGACCGCGCGAATGCTCTGCATGCATCCTTTGCCGAGAGTGTTCCATGGCAGCTCCAGAAATCTACTCGACCACACGTCCGCTGGAGGATTCAGCGTTCTGTGTGACGGCGGACGATGGCACCGGCCAGCCACGGATCGGCGTTTTGAATCTTCGTCAGTGATTCGAGCAGCAGGGTGTTCCAGTTGTGGTCTGGCGGGACACAGCGAATCACTATGGCGGTGTTTTCTTCAAGTGCGTGTTGCAGAGTGATGAGCAGCGTTTGCATGCGACTGCGAAAGTGCGACAGTTCCTCGGGGTTCAGGTCGGATCGCTGCAGGGTAACTTCGTTTTCCGAGCGAACTCGACGGAGCCGTGCGAGCGTGTGTGAGGCGGTGCGATAGAGCAGGCCATTTTCGAAGGCTCGTCGCAGTCGCCCCGCGGGGTCGAACTGATAGACCGGATCCTGACCGAAGTACAGGATCCGGTCTATCAGTTCGA
>JBJTOP010000397.1:0-7715 GCA_046074645.1 Planctomycetaceae bacterium
TATCGCTTGCGAACGGCCGAAAACGTGGCGTGCAGCGCCAGCGAAACATCGCGAGCCTCCGTGACCACAATGTCATCCGGCAACGACGTCTGCAGCGCTCGACGAAGATTCTTCCCGGGGATCCGGCTGACTGTGTAGAAGTTGGCCGCCTGGCCGAGCGCATGCACCCCGGTATCGGTGCGGCCAGCACAGTAAACTCGCCGAGGTTCTCCGGTGATGGCCACCACCGCGCGTTCCACACAGGCCTGCACAGACATACGATCCGGTTGTACCTGCCAGCCACTGTAACCAGTCCCGTCGTACGAAAGCGTCAGCAGGATATTACGCGTTCCCTCAGGCGCACTGCGGGCTTCAAACGGAAGAACTCGCGCTGACACCCGGGAAGGATCATCACCAACGCCGTTCATCAGCCATGTGCTCCGGTCCCGGCAGACTCGTGGGGACGCATCCGCAGGACCAGCAGTCCACCACCAAGAATCAAACATCCACCAAAGAAATACGGGAAAGACAGGGACCAGCCCAGGAGTGAAATGCCGAACACAGGACCGAAAATCCGGGCCAGCGCTGAGAGGCTTTGACCAGTTCCCAGCACCGCACCCTGCTCGTCCGCACCAGCCGATTGCGAAAGCAGCGACTGCAGAGAAGGATTCACGGACGAAAATCCAATCACAACCACTGGCAGAATGGCCCAGAGTGCTACCGGGGGGAGCACGCCAAGACTCGTGAGTCCAATCAGGCCGAAACCAAGCGTCATCAACAGCACTCCGGCCAGGGCCATCCGCTGCTCGCCAATCCGCGGCAGCAGTCTTCGGACCAGCATTCCCTGGCCAAGCGACAACACAAACCCCACATACGCGTACAACAGGTAATTACTGCGGTTGCTGTAGCCGAAGTGCTGAGTCAGCAGCGAGAGTGTGCTTTCGAACTGGGCAAAGCCGAATGTGGTGACGAAAACCGCAGCCAGAACCAGGCCCAGACGGGGTCGCGTGAGATGCCGCAGGACGGTCGCCGGCCGAAAACCACGGTGACCTCCTGTAAGAATTCCGGGACGCCGCGATTCCTGCAGACGCAATGCCGCAAGGACAAATGCGGCACATGAAAGGCCCGCAGCAATGAAGCCGGGAAGACTGGAGGGGGGCGTAAGCAATCGCTGCTTCGCCACGGAACGCGTCAGCGGTTCCCGGAACAGTTCCGGAATCGCTGCAAGACTCACCGAGTCCAGCTTGCCGACAGCCTCCATCAACTGCCGAAATTCCGTCCCATCCACAAGCGACTGATCCTGCTCCCAGTCATTGAGCACTCGCATTTGGGCCACATTCAGCGAAATCGGCTGATCGTCCAGCACACAGGCCGCACCAATCAGAGGACCAAAGGTGAAACCAATTCCGAACGCTGCCCCGATCAGCGCCATTCCGCGACCACGCCCGCCAATCGGGGTGCTGTCGGCAATCACAGCCTGAGCCGTCGAGATGGTGGCTCCGGCTATGCCAGCACCGATGCGCGTGGCAAGCAGCCAGGCGAGCGGACCAAGTCCCAGCCAGAGAAAATCACGGCCCTGCGATGACACCCAGCCGAACAGACCGTAAGAGCAGGTGGATCCGAGCAAACCCAGGAGCAGCACCGGACGACGACCGATGCGGTCCGAAAGGCCTCCCCACAGCGGCGCGAAGAGAAACTGCATGGCGGAAAATGAAGCCATCAGCATCGACAACTGAAGACCGCTGGCACTGAACCACATGGCGTAGCGGGGCAGCAGCGGAAGCACGATGCCGAAGCCTAGCAGATCGATAAAGACCGTCAGAAAGACAATCGTGAGCGTGGAGCGATTGACGGCTGTCGGCGGTGCTGCAGCTTCTGATCCTGTTGCATTCACTGGTGCTGTTTCCTGAGATTCCATCTGGATTTTTCTTGATTTCAGTCGGCTGGTCGCTAGAGGTGCCGCACGCGGCGACGGATGTCGGTATTGATGCTTTGGTATCGGTTGGCAAGACAGCCGGCGTCAAAGACCTCCCGTCGGATGTACTCCACGTCGTCTGCTCCCACCGACCGTGTAAAGATCGGCTTCAGATACTCCACACCCAGCTGCGACAACTGCATCCGCTGGGCATCATAAAAGCTGGGGTGCACTTCGCGCGGATGAATCTCCCCCCAGCGATCCCGCAGCTTTCCAGCCGCGATCGAACTGAAGGTAAAGCCGGTTTTTTCGCTGTACTGGAGCGTTGCAATTTCATTGCTGCGACGCGCTGCCAGCAATTCCACCGCACGACCTCCCAGCTGCGTGGCACAGTGCCGGTCGAACAGGATCGGCCGTCCGCCACGCTGCGTGTGGCCCACCTTGCGGGCAAAGAACGAACTGGATGCCGGTTCGTGAGCTCGTGTTTCCAGGAAGAGGCTTTCCGGGAGCGACTTGCCAAGCATCTGTACAATGGTGTCGGCAGCACCGGAATATCGCACATTGCCGGCCGGGTCAAACGTAGGCATGGCTGCCCCCAGTTCCCGACCGTCCGGGCCTCGCACACCTTCCCCCACCACGATGACCACGTTCTGCTGCATGTCATACAGCCGAGTCACCTGCTCTGTGAGCTGCTGGATATCGACCGGAACTTCGGGAATCAGGATGATATCGGGCTGAGCATACGCGGCACCGAGTGCGATGTATCCGGATTGCCTGCCCATGACTTCCACCACCGCAATCCGATGATGACTCTCCGCCGTCGTCCGCAGTCTCTCCACCATCTGCACCACGACGAAGACCGCAGTGGCGAAACCTGGAGTGGCATAGTTGATCATGTCGTCCAGCCGCACGGTGCTGCGCAGACGCTGGTGCTGTTCTTTGTAGCCCGGGGGATCGGCAGCCGGCGTGCGAACCCATTCGTTGGGTTCGTCGATATAGTTGAGCCCGAGGTCGTTGTCGATGGTTTTCGGTGCGAGCACACATGGGAGCATTTCGGCGAGCGGCTGCATGCCGTTAATGGTGCCGTCGCCACCGATGCAGAGCAGTCCATCGAGCTTGAGGGCCGCAGCGTGGTCGGCCGCCAGCTTCAGCTTGTCCATGCAGCTGGCATCAAGATACGTGCGGGAGGAACCGATGAGCGTCCCGCCCTTGCAGGGGTCGAGCTCCGGGATGGCCGAAAACAGGGGATTGAGGAATACATGCGGCACGCGCGGGTCGAGCAGTCCAGCGTAGCCTCGGAGGAGACCAACCATCTCGATTCGCAGCTCATTCGCCTTCTGAACGGCTCCCCAGATCGTGGCATTGAGCGCAGGGGTGTCGCCACCGGCTGTGAGTATTCCAATACGCTTCATGAAAGATCTTCCTTAAGCTGGCGAGCGGCCTGATCACTTCACCACGAAATTCACCAGCCGCCCGGGAACGCAGATCACCTTGACCACGGTTTTGCCTTCAATGTGTCGCCGGACCTGAGCATCCGCTTCGGCGGCGGCCTGCAGGGCAGTGGCATCGAGCCCCGCCGGAACGACAATCTTCCCTCGCAGCTTGCCACTGACCTGAATTGGCACTTCGATCGTCTCCTGAACCAGCAGTGCCGGGTCGGCTTCAGGCCATGGCTCATACGCAAGCGTCTGAGTGTGTCCAAGCACTGCCCAGAGCTCTTCAGCAATGTGCGGCGCGAATGGGCTGAGCAGGAGCACGAAGCTTTTGAGCACCTGCTGGGGACGCACGGGCTGCTCAGACATGAAATTCGTGAATTCCATCATACGGCTGATGGCGGTATTGAATGCAAGTCGATCGATGTCGTCAGTTACGGCGCGGATGGTGCGGTGGAGCATTCTGAGCTGTTCTGTGGAAGGTTCCGCATCCTGTACTGCAGCATCCAGCTGCACCTGTTCACTGCGATCGTCCACGATCATCCGCCAGACGCGATTCAGAAAGCGATAAACGCCCTCGACGCCATTGGTCTGCCACGGCTTGACCTGCTCAAGCGGTCCCATGAACATTTCGTAAAGCCTCAGCGAATCTGCACCTCGCTGCTCAACAACTTTTTCCGGGTTCACCACGTTCCCACGCGACTTCGACATCTTCTCGCCGTTTTCACCGAGAATCATCCCCTGATTCACCAGTCGGCTGAAGGGCTCCGGATGGCTCACATGGCCGCGATCGAAGAGCACCTTATGCCAGAATCTGGAATAGAGCAGATGCAGCACGGCGTGCTCTGCACCTCCGATGTAGAGATCGACGGGCAGCCAGTAGCGTTCCTTTTCGGGGTCGATGAAACTGTTTGAGTTCCTGTTGTCACAGAATCGCAGGTAGTACCAGCAGCTGCCGGCCCACTGAGGCATGCTGTTGGTCTCCCGCTTCAGACGCACTCCGTCACTGTCCGTGCGGTAGAGCCATTCATCGCTGGCTTTGGAGAGCATGGGTTCAGGAGTCCCGGTGGGCTTGAAGTCTTCCACGTGCGGATGCAGGACCGGGAGCGATTCCGCGGTGTCTGCACGCATCAATCCCGTCGGCTGGCCATGCTCGTCGAGCTCGTGCCAGATCGGAAAGGGTTCGCCCCAGTATCGCTGGCGGCTGAAGAGCCAGTCGCGCATACGGAAATTCACGGCCTCACGTCCAAGCCCGTTTGAGGCGAGGCTGGCGGTGATCTGCTGTTTGAATTCTCCTGTTGGGAGTCCGTTCCAGACGCCGGAATTCACGGCCACACCCAATTCCGTGAAAGCGGCCTGCGAAAGGTCTGCGGGAGCAGTGCCCGGGGAGGCCGGAGCGACGACCTGGAGAATGGGGATACCAAAGGCTTTGGCAAATTCGTAATCACGGTCATCGTGACCGGGAACCGCCATGATGGCCCCCGTGCCGTAGCTGATGAGCACATAGTCGGCGATCCATACGGGGACGCGTTCGCCATTCACCGGGTTGATGGCATAACCGCCAGTGAACACGCCGGTTTTTTCCTTCGCAAGTCCGGTCCGGTCGAGATCACTTTTGAGCGCGGCCTGCTGACGATACTGCTGAACTGCCGCAGAGTGCTCGGATGTTGTGAGGCGGTCTACGAGCGGATGTTCAGGGGCGAGCACCATGTAGGTGACGCCGAAGAGGGTGTCGGGGCGAGTGGTGTAGATGCGGATGACGTCAGGTTCGGCAACGGCAGGGAAACCGGTTGCTGACCGATGAGCAGCCCAGGAGTGCTGAGATTCGCTGTCGGCGGCAATTCGAAAGTCCACTTCAGCACCGACGCTGCGACCGATCCAGTTCCGCTGCATGTCCTTGATGGAGTCGGGCCAGGCAAGGTCGGTGAGTTCTGTGGCGAGCCGATCGCAATAGGAGGTGATGCGGAGCATCCACTGTTTGAGGTTCAGACGGACCACCGGGTGATTGCCTCGTTCACTGCGGCCATCGATAACCTCTTCGTTGGCGAGCACTGTGCCAAGTTCAGGGCACCAGTTGACCGGCGATTCAGAGAGATAGGCGAGCCGATGTCGGTCCTGGTAGCGGCGAATGGCCTCAGTCCCCTGCTGCTGAACGTCGTCGGGAACAGGGAGCTGGGAAATGGGCCGGCCACGGCCGCGACGCAACACCCCGTCCGGCCCGGTCCATTCACAGTCGGCGTCATACCACGTGTCGTGAATTTCGAGAAAAATCCATTGAGTCCAGCGGTAGTAGTCGGGGTCCGTCGTGGAAAGTTCGCGGCTCCAGTCATAGCTGAAGCCGAGCATTTTGAGCTGGCGTCGGAACGTGTTGATGTTTTCTTCGGTTTTGATTCGCGGATGTACGCCCTTTTGTCGAGCGAACTCTTCGGCCGGCAGTCCGAAGGCATCCCAGCCCATCGGGTGCAGCACATTCATGCCTTTCATCCGCGAATATCGACAGACGATGTCCGTGGCCGTGTAGCCCTCCGGATGACCCACATGCAGTCCTTCGCCGGAAGGGTAGGGGAACATGTCAAGCACATAGAGCTTGCGTTTTGCGGCAACGCAGTCTTCCACGCGAAAAGTCTGGTGCTGTTCCCAGTAGTGTTGCCAGGAGGATTCGATGCGGCGAAAGTCGTAGCGAGGCATGGCGAATTCCAGGGCAGTGCTGCCCGGGGGAAAGGGTATGAGTTCCGGATGACGTCGCGGGAGTTTACTGCAGAATGGGAGAGTTGCCAAATCCACCGGAGCTGTCGAAGTGACTTGCCAGAGGCGAAAAAAACAGGCACGATTCGGGGTATCGTCGCGTTTCGCTCCGCAAAACGAAATCCTGCTACCGCTTTTTCGCAGAGCAACAGGCGACATTTTCTCACGGCACCCCTCCAGCCCATCCCCATGCCAACATTCCGCCATCTCCTCTTCGCTTTTTGCCTCTGCTGCCAATTCGCCACGGCCACCGACGAATTACCGCAAACCCAGGCCGCGGAAACGACCAGCCCACTCGATGGCGAAAAACAACCGCTGCTCTGGTGGGCACCTCCCTCCGCCACCACCACCGAAACTCCGCTGTTCGTGTTTCTGCATTCATGGAGCAGCGACTACCTGCAGGACAACAGCAAGTGGCTCCGCGAATGCGTTCGACATCACTGGATCTGGCTGCATCCGAATTTTCGAGGAGCCAACCAGTCCCCAAAGGCCTGCGGGTCCACGTACGCCCGACAGGATGTGCTGGATGCCATCGACTGGGCTCTGCAGAAGTGGAAGATTGATCGCTCACGCATTTACCTTGCTGGCGTTTCCGGCGGGGGGCACATGTCGCTGCTCATGGCGGGCTGGCACCCGGAGCGATTCAGTGCCGTGTCAGCCTGGGTGGGACCGACGGATCTGGCCGAATGGCACCGATTTCACAGCCCAAACGGTAAACCTCAGAAATATGCCAAAATGATCGAAAAGTCCCTGCTGGGACCACCGGGGGCATCCGCCATGATCGACGCCGACTATCGAGATCGATCCCCCGTGTTTCATCTGCCGCGAGTTGGCGATTTGCCAGTGACGATCTGGGCCGGAGTCGAAGATGGACATTCGGGTTCGGTACCCGTCAGTCACTCGCTGAAAGCCTTCAATGCGATCGCGACAGCTCATGGCAATCCCGGTATTTCTGACATTGAAATCCGGGAACTGACAACCAGCAAAAAGCTGACCACACCACTGCCCTCTGACCAAACGTCCGACCCCGATCTGAATCGCGACATCCTGCTTCGCCGCATCTCAAAAAATTCCCTCGTCACAATTTTCGATGGTGGACACGAAAGCCTGCCCGAGGCCGCCTTTGCATGGCTGAAACGCTACTCACGAAAGACGGCCGAATGAGCACTCGTGGGGCTGGATTCAGAAGACTGCATGTCAGTGTCCTCGTCCGACGGAACTCAGAGTCTGGCCTGCTGAGAGATATTGCAAACCCGAGGAAGATTTTTGGGTGAACTTTTTGGAGGGATGCTGGGGGCCAGCCCAATGGCCTTGATTCTCTGGCAACAGGCGATGCCGGGAGGGCGAAGCTGGGAGGGTGAAACGGCGCGAATACCGGCAAATTGGGAGATTTCAGTTCCGCCTGCCAGTTGACATGCCGCGGCTGGATCCAGTCACAAAAACGCAGTTTGGCGTGCGGTCGATGTCAATCGGCCGGTCAGACTTTGGGCGCTCCTGATACGATTCTGGCGGCGTTGGCACGAACCGTTACCGGGGGATTGACATCTATTTTTTACGGCACCTGCCGTCAAAAATAGAGCAGGAGGATGGAGAAAGGAGAGAGGAGACTCTCGCCTTTCTCCATCCTCCTGCGGCCTACTCTC
>JBJTOP010000398.1:0-56121 GCA_046074645.1 Planctomycetaceae bacterium
GGCACTCCTGAGTCGCTCCAGAACACGCCGCCGCATAGTTTGAGGGGCCAGTCGGGGAGTGTCCCCGCGGCGGGGGATTTTGGTCGAGGTTCGGTTTTGACGGTTGAAGTGGTTCCAGTATTTGTAGCGGTGGGAGTGGCCCGGCTCATGCTGTGGCTGTCTCCTGCAGAGTCCGATCTCTGCATTCCAAAATCGACAAAGTAAGCAGGCAGGAAATGGCACTCCTGAGTCGCTCCAGAACACGCCGCCACGTAGGTTGCAGGGCCTTTCAGGGAGTGTCCCCGTGGCGGGGGATTTTGGTCGAGGTTCGGTTTTGACGGTTGAAGCGGTCTCAGTATTTGTAGCGGTGGAAGCGGCCAGGTTCGTGCTGTGGCTGTCCCCTGCAGAGTCCGATCTCTGCACTCCAAAATCAGCAAGTTAAGCAGGCAGGAAATGGCACTCCCGAGTCGCTCCAGAACACGCCGCCGCATAGTTTGCAGGGCCAGTCGGGGAGTGTCCCCGCGGCGGAGGATTTGGGTCGAGGTGCGAATTTCACGGTTGAAGCGGTTTCACAATTTGTAGCGGTGGAAGCGGCCAGCTTCGTGCTGTGGCTCTCTGCTGCAGAGTCCGATTTCTGCATTCCAAAATCGACAAGGTAAGCAGGCAGGAAATGGCACTCCTGAGTCGCTCCAGAGCACACCGCCGCGTAGGTTGCAGGGCCATTTGGGGAGTGTCCCCGCTGCGGGGGATTGGCGTCGAGGTTTGATTTTGACGGTTGAAGCGGTTTCAGTCTTTGTAGCGGCGGGAGCGGCCAGCTTCGTGCTGTGGATGTCTGCTGCAGAGTCCGATTTCTGCACTCCAAAATCGGCAAGGTAAGCAGGCAGAAAATGGCACTCGTGAGTCGCTCCAGAGCACACCGCCGCGTAGTTTGCAGTGCCCGTTGGGGAGTGTCCCCGCGGCGAGGGATTTGGGTCGAGGTGCGAATTCGACGGTTGAAGCGGTTTCAGTCTTTGTAGCGGTGGAAGCGGCGAGGTTCGTGCTGTGGCTTTCTGCTGCAGAGTCCGATTTCTGCACTCCAAAATCGGCAAGATAAGCAGGCAGGAAATGGCATTCCCGAGTCGCTCGAGAGCACACCGCCGCGTAGGTTGCAGGGCCAAAACGCCGCCAGCCACCGCTCCCGGCGTTTTTCGCTTCCCGGCCACTTTTCCCCGCATTTTCTTCACTTTCCGGCCTCCACACCCGCTCGCCGGCAGGTCTCAGTCCTCAGAAAAAACAACTGCACCCCCGAAAGAGACCCTCAGGCCTCTCCCTGCACCACCAAACCAAAAATTCTCAAACTCTCAGGCTCTCCGGTAAAGAGCCGTGAAAAGTGAACAGCCCGTCCTCTCCGGGGGCGCAAGTGAGACAGTTGCGGAAAGTGCGGACGAGTTAACAGGATTCCGGCGGCTCGGTTCCAGCGATGTGTACGCCAACTATCCGTTGTTCCCGTGGAAGCACGGACTGTGCTTTTTCCAGACGATCAACCAGTACAAGCAGCACCCGGAAGGACAGGACGAGCAGGCGTGCGGGATTCATGTGGGAAGGAGGGCTGCTGGCAGATTCGTAACGACCCGCAGCACGGGGTGGCGGGAGTTGACATGGATTTCAAAAACCGGTTGGCCACCGCCACTCCTGTCCATGCGATGGCTCGGCGATTATTGCGACTTTGTTTTCTCGGCGTTTGTCGTCGACGTCCATGGAATCACCTGTCCATTCGAGATTCGAAAGAGGTGGCAGTGATCCAGGTGTCTTGTGGCGATTTCCAAGTCATGTTGTGTAAGTTCGCAATCGACAAATGCTACCGCAACAGAGCCACGTAATGCGTTGAGTTCGACCAGCGATTTGAGTTCTTTTTCCGCCAATGGCCGCGTCAGACTGATTCGGTACTCCGAACCAAATGGCCAGAATGAAAGCGAGCCCATCAGACCGCCACACCGAATAACCGCTGCAGAAACGCGCCTGTCCCGGGCATTGACAACACGATAATCCCATATCAGAAATGCGGCAACCAGAAGGATCGCAATTAGTGATGCAGGCAAAACGCGTCGCATCATTTCCTCGCCGAACAAGTATTCAGCCGCCGAACTGTTGTAAAATTTTACCGCACTTCGGCGGTGCGGCGTGGATCAGGTTGTTTTGATGAGCTTGGCTGCAGCACGACTTACGTCGATACCAGTACATCTTTTTTCGCACGCTTAATGCTGCATTAATCGCCACGTTGCCCGGGGGCACGGAATCGACCGAATTCATAGCCGCGAAGCTGGTCGTGCTTGGTATGTCGACCGGCAGTCCGTTTACGCCAGCGGACAAAGGCTGATCGATTCAGCAGGCGGCGCATCAGAGCGATGACCTGACCATTAGAGAGGCCGAACTGCCGTTCGATGGCATCAAAGGACGTGCGATCTTCCCAGGCCATTCGCACGATGCGATCCTGGTCTTCCGGGGATAGATTGAGCTGGTTTGATGGCTTTTCTCGTTGCGACATTTGCAGCACCGTTTCAGCCCCGCAACCGTTCCACGGCCTTCTGCAGCGCCCGCATAAATGCCTCGACGTCGTCTGCGGTGTTGTAGGCCCCGAAGCTGACGCGAGTGCTGGCGGAGACATTCAAAAAGGTATGAAGCGGCATGGTGCAGTGATGTCCGTGCCGCGTAAAGACATCGTGCTGATCAAGGATGGCAGCGAGATCTTCCGGGTGAACGCCGTCGATGCGGAAGCTGATGATGCCGCCGCGGAACTCGGGCTTCGGTCCGAAGATGCGAACTCCATCAATCTGCGACATTCGCTCGTAAAGCATCCCCGTCAGGTGCATCTCCCACGCATGAATGTCGTCCAGTCCGGTCGCTTCGATCCAGCGGATCGCAGCGCCCAGTCCAATTACCTGCACGATGGGCATTGTACCGGCTTCGAAACGGGCTGGTGGAGCGGACCAAGTGGATTTTTCGGGTCCCACTTCAGCGATCATGTGGCCGCCGAAGTGTACGGGCTGCATTTCTTCGAGTCGCTCCGGACGCCCGTACAGCACCCCAACTCCGGTGGGCCCGTAAACCTTGTGACCACTGAATACGAGGAAGTCAATGTTGTCTGCGGTCACATCGGTTGGCAGGTGCGGTACGCTTTGGGCACCGTCAACGACTATGCAGGCGCCCACGGCATGAGCACGTCTCGTCAGTTCTCGAATGGGGTTGATTGACCCCAGCATATTCGACATCGCCGTGACAGCGACCACTCGCGTGCGGGATGTGAATGCAGAATCGAACTGGGAGGAATCGAGACGTCCGTCGGGGGTGAGCGGGAGGAACTTCAGCACGGCACCGGTGCGGCTGGCTGCCTGCTGCCATGGCACCAGATTGGCGTGATGTTCCATGACCGTCGTGAGTATCTCATCGCCAGGTTGGAGTCGGGGGACGGCCCAGCCCGTTGCGATCATGTTGAGACCGATGGTGGTGCCTGGTGTGAAGACAATCGAATCCGGAGATGGTGCGTGGATGAATCGAGCCACGTCAGCTCGGGCACCTTCGAAGGCTTCATCGATGCGGACTCCGAACTGATAGGTGCCGCGGTGAGCATTCGCAAAGTACTGTTCTTCAACGTCTCTTTGAGCATCAATCACGATGCGTGGTTTTTGAGCGGAAGCACCACTGTCGAGGTAGACCGGAAAACCACCAGATGGCAGGCGACGATTGAGGACGGGGAACTGGCTGCGAATCCTGAGCACATCGAAGTCTGCTCCGGGAACCTTGCGCGGCAGGAGCGGCTGCTGGGGTTCCGGGATCGGGATGGCTCCGGGGAGTGACAGTGGGGAGGCTGCAGATGAGGCGCCGGCAAGTCGGCCAGCGAGCAGTTGAATTCGCTCCACCATACCGCGGAGACCATTGCGACGCTGCGGTGAGATGTGCTGCTGCAGGTTTAGTTGTCGGAAGACGGCCTGGATGTCATAGCGGAGGATTTCTGAAGCGGCGAGTCCATCATAGGCCGCCTGCAGAATGGCAATCAGGCCGCGGACAATGGTGGAGTCGCTGTCAGCAAGGATCTGCAGGCGAGCATCGGGGCCGGTACCGCGAGCATTTGCGATCAGCCAGACCTGACTCTGGCAGCCATGCACGCGATTGACTTCGGTCCGCTGTTCAGGGGGAAAGCCTGGCAGTTCGTCGCCCAGTTCGAGCAGAAACTGCGATTGATCCTCGCGGTCGAGGTCCGCGAACTCCTCGAAGATTTCCGCCAGAGTTGCGGGCATGTTCAGAGTATTTCCAGTACGGGGCCAGCCGGGGAACGGATGATCTCTCTGAACACCTGCATCGCCACGTTCTGGCAGACTTTTCGCAGGGGTTCACGGGCGGGATTGTCGTCGGTGAGCAGCTGCATCATCTGGCCGCGGTCACCGAATTCCCGAATGCAGGCGTTGAGCGGAATTTCGCCGAGGAAGGGCAGTTTGAGTTCCTGAGCGGCTTTCTGCACGCCGCCGCGGCCGAAGACCTCGCCCGTCATGTTCTCAACAAAACCAAGGATTGGAACGTTGACCTTCTGGTACATGTCAACGGCTTTGATGGCATCGAGCAGTGCGACCTGCTGGGGGGTGCAGACAACCACGGCACCCGCCAGTCCGACCTGCTGGGCCAGCGTGAGGCTGACATCACCAGTGCCTGGCGGAAGGTCTATAATCAGATAGTCCAGTTCTCCCCAGTTCGTGTCCTTGAGGAATTGTGTGAGTGCTTTGTGCAGCATGGGGCCGCGCCAGACGACCGACTGTCCCTGATCGATGAAGAAGCCCATCGACATGAGCTTCACGCCGCCGGCGTCAATGGGTTCAATACGCATGATGCGGTTGCCCTGAGCGTCGGTGAGCTCTTCGGCACCCGGTTTACCTTCGGCGTTCATCAGGTGCGGAATGCTGGGGCCGTAGACATCAGCATCCATGAGCCCCACACGACAACCGAAGGAATGCAGTCCGCAGGCGAGTCCGGCAGCCACTGTGCTTTTGCCGACGCCCCCCTTCCCGCTGCCAACAGCGATGATGTTGTGCACATTCAATCCAATGCGGCCACCGGTGTCTTTCCCGCGTACGGTGGAAAGAATTTCGATGCGGGGCTGGAGTTCCGGAGCGGCAAACTGGATCCGCTGGCGGATGGCGGCTTCGAGAGTTTTGGTTTCCGGGTAGGCAGGAGTGGGCAATTCGATGCGAATTCGCGCGTCGTTGCCGTTCACGAAGGTGTCACGGACCATCCGCAGTTCACCCAGAGGCCTTTGGGTGCAGGGTTCGACGACGTTTGAGACGAGGATCTGCAGTTGTTCGGCGGTGGGCATGGAGTGGAATTTCAGAGAGAGACTACGAGGAGGGCGGCACCTGCGAAGATCGTAGAAGAGAATCTGAAGGGATCAACCAAACAGGGGCACGGTTGGGGGTGGAATTCGGGAAAGGCAATGCGAATACCAGAAATGACACGACCCGCGGGGTTGAGCCGCGGGTCGGAGAGACGCAGGAGAATACGTTGGCAGAGCAGACTGCTAGTTTTTCTCTGGGAGTGCGAACGGGTCCTGGGCGACCGGCTTGGTGATGGCACCGGAGCGGATCAGACGCACGGGGACGCGGCGAGAGACAACGGCACCGTTTTCGACGACCTGTACACGCTTCAGGTTGCGGCGGTAGACGCGCTTGGAAATGCCAGTAGTCTTGCGGCCGTTGCCGCCGAGGTATTTTGCTTTGCCGCGTTCGGTCTTCTTGTTGCCGCGGCCTGGTTTGAGATCGCCGTACAGATCAACAAGAGCGGCGCGCTTGATGCGTTTGTTCTTTTTCAGAGTGCTCATTGGGGTGCGCTTTGAGGGAAAAGAAGAGCAGGACCTTCGGACACAGAATTTACGTGATTCGGAAAAAAGATCGCAAAAATCTGAGTCGAAGTGCCGAAGGGGCAGCGGAATTTACGACACGGCAATTTTTCGAGCGGGGGAGGGTAGCAGGTTTGGGCCGAACCTTCAATTGCAAAAGTGGCAAAACCGCTGGGATTTTCTGAGTTGGCGAATGAAAGTCAGGCTTCGGCAGAAACCGAAGCCTGACGCATTTTTCAACGCTTTTTGAACAAATTACTTGGCGGCTTCGGCGGTGCCGGGCAGTTCCAGAGCCTTGATCAGGTCACCAAAGGTCTTGCCTTCGGTAGCACTCTTGCCCATTTCGGCCTTGGTCAGAGCTTCCTTGATCTTGGCTTCGTCTGTTTCGTTCTTCTTGCCAAGAGCCTTGCCGAATTCAGCGCCGAAGTTATTTCGGATCTTTTTGTCCTTGTCAGGATGGCACACTGCACAGGTGAGCTTGCCATCAGTGCCGACCTTCTTGGCAAGGTCTGCATACTGGGCCGTCATGGTGTTGCAGTACTTCGGACGAGCAACGGCCTGAGAGCCGGTTGCTGCGAACAGGCCAAGCACCACTGCACTGGCCACTGTAAAACGAACTGCATTCTTCAACGTCGACATTCAAACCTCCGGGATCTTGAAAACTGTTTTCTGCCGTCACGAAGCCGTGAACTATTCGAGCAGACTGACGCAAAGTCAAACTGCAGACCGGCGACGCAAACCTGGTTGCCCGCCGACAGGCCGTATTCTTGGCGGTTCGCCTGTGCCCTGTCAATCGACGCACTCCGTATGAACTCTGAGCCGTTCAGATTCGGGACACTCCAGTATCCCCCGCTGCTGTCTCAGCTACCTTCAGCAACTTCGGCAAATCCTGCCTCTCAGGCACTCGCCCGACGCGCTGGCTGTGCTTCGTAATCCAGACGCAGAAGCTCCAGCTTTTCCGCCAGCTTCTGAGTCGATTCGGTCAGCACGCGCTGCCGCTGCTGAAGTTCTCCCAGCAGTCGCAGATTGTCAGACAGCTGCAGGGACAGCTCAGAGAACGGATCGTCGGCGGAGCGAAGCAGGGGCGACACCGGAAGATTCTCGGGAAGTCGCAACCGCTGTTCCTTCGATTCTTCGGAAGCTGCTTCCTGCAATGCAGTCATCGCGGCCTGGACACTTTTGTAAACCGCTCGAAAGCCGCCGATTTCCAGCAAATCACCGTCTGCGAGATCTGCGCACGTCACCTGCATTCCACGGACGAACAACGGAGGGCCACCGCACAAAAGCGCGATCTGCGATCCGGTCTCGTCCACACGAATCATCGAGTGCAGCGAAGGAACGCCGACCTCGCCCAGACGAAGGTCACAGGATGGCCCGCTGCCCACCAGGAAGAGTCCCGGTGTGAGCGCCCGAAAAGGAATCCTGCGACCGTTGTCTGCCAGCTGCAGACAGGCCACCGTGTCCCGAGGAAATATCGCTGTCAAATCTTTCAACGGTCTGCTCACAACCAAAACCGCTGCCGGTCGGCCTGGAAGTACTCCATGCACAAAACACCCTATCGGATTAATCGAAACTCCGCGGGCGTCTTCTTCAGAAAATCCAGGGAATTTTCAAAGTTCGGCTCAGGCTGTCAGCGACGCCTGGCGGGCACTGGCGTTCCCCACTTCCGCAGGTAAGCCTGCATGTCCAGCTTCTTTAAGGTGTTGTCTGAAGTCATGTAACGGATCTTGCCAAAGATCTTCCGCTCCGGTCCCCATGCCCGATCGTAGCGCCCAAAAACCCAGAAAATTCCCGAATACGAATTCGGATCGCGACCGTCAACGGCATAGCGATTGTTGAGTTCAATCAGCACCTGCAGAGCGTCTTCAGGTCTGGGGGACCATTCAAGCACTTTTTTGCCCCAGAGCATCCTCAGGTAGTTGTGCATGCGGCCCTCCTCCAGAAGTTGTCGCTGGGCTGCATTCCAGACGTGATCGTGAGTTGTCGCATTACGCAGTTGTTCAGGCGAGTAAACGTGCGGACGCGGATCCCCGGTGTGCTCGTCCAAAGTCTGCCGAGCCCATTCCGGGAGCGATTCCCAGCGATCGTAGCGGCGGACTTTGGAACACATATTGAACCCCAGCTCGCGCCACGTCACCAGTTCATCCAGAAAGGACTCCGCGGGCTCCGACATCCCCCACCAGCCGCTGCGGCCTCCTTTGGTTTTCTTCGGATCACCCAGTTCGCCCACTGTCCAACCTTCATGCTCCGCCAGTGCGCTGAAAATCTGGTGAACCGACACATGCCCAAAATGCAGCCAGGGTGACAATCCGCTGCCACCGTCCGCGTCCGGCTGATTGCGGTCCTCACCGTAACGCAGCAGCTTTCGCCGGAGAAACTCAGACAGACACGCGGCTCCCGCCACTGCACCCCCCTGAGCAACGCCTTCATGAACTGACTGATCGACCGGCAGGCGGTCGAGCAGATGTGGTTGGCAGGCCAGCAATTCCGGGGCGGTTTGAGACCAGCGACCGGCAAAAACTGCCGGAACCTGCCGCAAACGAGGAACTGAACGATCAGCGAGCGGGTTGGCTTTCGGGAACTGCAGCAGATGCGGTGTCAGCGATTTCTGAAGGTAGCGACGGAACGCATAGGCTGTCGGAAAGACCTGATCGGTCGCCCGCATCGGAAGCAGACCGTTTGAATCAACGGCCTCGAGCTTCACAGCGATTTTTGCGGCCACAGCGCGGATCATTTGCGGCAGGAAAAAACACGGGTAGTCGTCGGTCACCACCACTGCCGCCCGCGCACACACCGCCTCGATCATCCCCTGCCCTGCACCAAATTCGGGTTCAACCCACGGCACGTAGGCATGGCCATGCTCTGCCGCAATTCCTGCGTTGTCAGACATGCCACGAATCACAAATGAGTGCAGCCGACGACTTGCCCAGCGGTAGTCGCAGCGGAGTGGTTCAAGGATCAGCAGCGGCAAATTCGCCGCTCGACAGTGCTCCAGTGCTCGGTCGAGCGCAAAGTTCCAGCAGAGTCGCCGCGAGGCGGTCATCCAGTAGAGAACGTACTCGCCAGCACTGTTGGGGGAGTGGTCGTTGAGTGACTGAATCCGAATGCCCGGAACCGTGGATGACATGAATTACCCAATCTGCCATGACTGTTTATTGAATAGCAAAGTGAACGTTTGCGAAAACAGATGAACGTTCTCTCTCTGAATGAAAAGTCTGTGATTTTTGCAGCAGTTAGTGAAATACAAGAAAAAATGTTAACCGAATGGCCGTTATTCGGTTGACTCAGCATGAACGATTTGCCATGATGGGATTGCCCGATTTGATTGTTTTGAACGTTTTGGAGACCGTTGATGAGCACTCTCGTGAGAAGTGGTAGCAGCAAGTCAGCAAGCCCGAAAACGACCCCCGTAAAGCGAACAGCAAGAGTAGTCGCCGATCGTCGGGTGCTCAGACAGCAGGTTGAGCATCTGTTATCGACAGAGATTCGGTTTGTGTATGCGTCTGAGTTCGAAGTTCTGGACGGAGATTCGCGGCCTGTTTCCGCCGCCCGACAGCTTTTGATGCAACTGCAGGAAGAGGCTGCTGCCGCGGGTCGAGAGATTCCTGCGGATACCGGCGATCAGGGTGGTTTGCAGACATGGAGTGCTGCGGATCCGCTGCTGACGTTCGAACAGGAACAGATCCTGTTCAGAGGATTAAATCTTCTCCGACATCGCGCGAACTGCCTCCGCAGCAGACTCTCTCCGGAAGCTCCCTCCGCAAAGACCGTTCGTGACATTCAGGAGATGCTGGGACTGGCAGAACAGATTCGCGGCCAGCTGGTAAGATCAAACCTTCGGCTGGTCTCTTCCATCGCCAGACGGTTTTCGGTTTCCCAGCAGGACGTGGACGAGTTCAGCAGTGAAGGCAGCATGATTCTGCTGGGTGCCATTGATCGCTTCGATTACTCACGAAAGTTTCGCTTCAGCACCTACGCGACGCACTCGATTCAGCGTCACTTTTTCAGGACGTGGAAGGTCAGACAGCGTCGCCGTCTGCGATTCCCCTGTGCCTCTGCCGAGATCCTCGCAGAGGTTCCGGAAGTATCCGCTGAGATGCCCATCTGTGCAGATCCTCAACAGGTCGTTCGCGACTTGCTCAGTCAGGCTGTGGAGATTCTGGATCATCGCGAATATCAGATTCTGCTGCAGCGTTTTGGGCTTGAAGGAACTTGTGGTGAGTCGCAGACTCTCAGAGAGATTGCAGCGGACCTCGGTGTGTCCAAAGAGAGGGTGCGTCAGCTGCAGCTCAAGGCACTTGAAAAGCTGCGGCCGCTCCTGAACCCTGCATTGTTCAACATCGATGTCGAATTCGCTGAATCTGAGGAAGATTAGAGGCGTTTGTTGAAAAAACCGAACAAGGTCGCCACGATATGTGTCTTCCCTGTGCCACCACTGCGTGGTGGCACAAACACTCAACGCGAGAGTGGCGAAACTGGCAGACGCGCTGGATTTAGGATCCTGTGCCTTAAACGGCGTGGGGGTTCAACTCCCCCCTCTCGCAATTATTCTTCATATTCGCTGTGCTTCAGCGCCTGTCTGGCGATCGGTTCATTCACCTCTGGCTGTTCGGTCAACGTTGCTTCACTCAGCAGCAGAATGCCAGCCACTGAAGTCGCGTTTCCCAGTGCCAGGCGAACGACTTTTGTCGGATCGATGATCCCCGTCTGCACAAGATCGACCCAGGTGCCCGTGGCTGCATCGAAGCCGGTAGTCCTCTCAGTATCGCGCATTCGGTTCACGATCACCCCGGGATCATGCGCTGAATTTTCAGCGATCTGGCGTGCCGGAGCTTCCAGTGCTTTTCCCAGGATCCGCAGTCCTGTCAGTTCGTCGCCACCACAGGTTGCCTCCTCATGCTCGACGGCTGACATCGCTCGAATCAGCGTGAGGCCTCCGCCGAGAACAATGCCTTCCGCCATGGCCGCTCGCGTGGTACTGATGGTGTCGTTCAGCGCCTCCTTGCGATTCTTCAGCTCGGCTTCCGACAATGCACCAATTTTAAGCAGAGCAACGCCACCTGCAAGCCTCGCAAGACGCTCCTCCAGCTTCTCCATGTCGTAGTCGGAAGTCGCAGTTTCAATCTGTCGGCGAAGCTCGTCGCAGCGACCAGCGATGGCCTCACGATTCCCCGCCCCGCCAATGATCGTGGTCGTTTCCCGATCGATCACGACCTTTTTCGCCCTGCCAAAGTCCTCCGGCTGCAGATTCTCCAGCCGTACACCCAGCTCCTCGGCAAGAAATCGGCCGCCAGTCAGGATTGCCAGATCCTGCATCAGAGCTTTGCGGCGATCACCATAGCCAGGACTCTTCACTGCCGCGCATCTCAGAATTCCACGTAAACGGTTGACCACAAGCGTCGCAAGAGCTTCTCCTTCCACGTCTTCAGCGATGATCAGTACCGACTGCTGACTTTGAACAAACTTCTCCAGCACCGGAAGCAGATCCTTGATGCTGGAGATTTTTTTTTCAGCGAGCAGGATCACGGCGTCTTCGAGCACGACCTGCATTTTCTCCGTATCCGTCACGAAGTAGGGTGACAGAAATCCTCTGTCGAACTGCATGCCCTCCACAATTTCCAGCGTGGTCTCAATACCGCGGGCCTCTTCCACTGAAACAACGCCATCACGTCCCACTTTCTCCATGGCGTCCGCCACCAGTTCTCCCAGAGCACAGTCGTTGTGAGCGGAGATGGCCGCGACCTGAGCTTTCTCGCGACGGGACTGGACCGGCTTCGACAACGCACGAATTGCCCTGACTGCCGCACGAACTCCCCGGTCAAGCCCGCGGCGAAGTTCGGTCCCGCTCGCGCCTGCCGCCAGATTGCGAACAGCATCCGCATAGATTTCCTGAGCAAGCAGGGTCGCCGTGGTGGTGCCGTCACCGACAGCTTCCCCGGTCTTCTCTGCAGCTTCCCTGAGCATCTGCACGCCCAGGTTCTCTTCCGGATCTGCCAGTTCGACTTCGCGAGCGATCGTCACTCCATCATTGCAGGCCAGCGGCCGCCCGTATTTCTTCTGCAGCAGCACACACTTCGCCCGCGGCCCAAGGGTCACTCGCACGGCATCTGCCAACGCTCTTGTGCCCCGTAAAATTTTCTCTCGCGCCTGTTCGCGAAACAACAACCGCTTTTCGGCCATGGATCTCTCCGGAAGTCCAGTGCATGGGAAACAAACTTCCGCCATCTTCCACGGGGCTCACACAGCGGCCATCGAGAATTTCGCCATTCCGCCGCTAAGTCTTCCGCCGCTGCTTTCAGCCATTTCGGGGACTGAAACACAACAAAACTAAAAGATGTCTAAACAACAATTGTCTTGACAACACTCTGTCTTTGCGATAATTTGCTGGATTCAATAGAGTTGCAGAAAGTACCTGCAGCGGCGGAATCCAGGCAAAACTGCCCGCGTCCGCGAGGCTTTTTAACAGGGGTTTTGTCTATGGAAATGTTATTGATCGTGCTTGGCACAGCCATTCTGCTGTCGCTCGCGTACCGTATTTACGGCCCGATCCTTGTGCGATTGTTTCAGCTGGACAATCGCCGGCCTACGCCTGCGATTTCGATGCGGGACGACCTTGATTATGTGCCCTGCACAACTCCATCTCTTCTGAATCAGCATTTTTCTGCGATTGCTGCAGCGGGTCCGATTGTTGGTCCGATTCTGGCCGGGCTTGCCTGGGGCTGGGGTCCTGCCTTGCTGTGGATTGTGCTGGGGTCAATTTTCATCGGTGGTGTGCACGACTTTTCGGCGCTTGTTGCATCGATTCGTCACGGTGCAACTTCAATCACGATGGTGGTCAGGGCACACGTCAGTCGCCGTGCCTATCTGCTGTTCCAGACATTTGTTTATCTCGCACTGATGTATATTGTCGTGGCATTTATGGACATCACGGCGACGATGTTTGTTGGTGCCATGGATTTGAAGTCCGGAAAGAATTACGTCAGCGTTTCCGAGGCAAAGGCTCAGGAAAACGCGGATCCGGAAATGATCTTTCAGGCTGGAAGTGTGGCAACATCTTCGCTGTTGTATCTGGTGCTGCCGTTCATCATGGCACCATTCCTGCGAAGTGGGGTGTTGAAAACCTGGTCGGCGCTGGCAATTTTCGGACCTCTGGCCATTCTGGCGATTCTTGCCGGGCCGTGGATGCCACTCAACGTGGACGTATTGATCCAAAGCTGGTACCCGCAGCTGACGCCTCAGGAATCCGCCGCTGTTGCTGTTCGCTGCTGGGATGTCTTTTTGCTGTTTTACTGTGCCGTGGCTTCGGTGCTGCCCACATGGCTGCTTCTGCAGCCCCGCGGAATTCTGGGCGGTGGTTTCATGTTTGCGGCACTCGCCTCGTGTGGTTTCGGTGTGATCATCGGCGCCATCACAGGAAACAACAGCATCAACCTGCCGATGTTTCGCGGCCTGACTCCCGAGGGTGCTAAGCCCTTGTTCCCATTCCTTTTTATCACGATTGCCTGCGGTGCCTGTTCAGGATTTCATTCGCTGATTGCGTCGGGGACCACATCGAAACAGTTGTCTGTTGAATGCAGTGCCCGCCCGGTTGGTTACGGTGCCATGTTGCTGGAGGCAATGGTCGCGGTGCTCTCGCTGTGCTGTGTGATGCAGATATCGCTCGATTCACCTCTCAGAAACGCAACACCCAACTACATCTACGCCAACGGGATCAGTACGTTTCTTGCTGTGCTGGGTTTGCCGCCTGCCGCAGGGCTGCTCTTTGCCTTGATGGCCTTCAACACATTCGTTTACGACACCCTTGATACCTGCACTCGCCTTGGACGTTTCATCATTCAGGAACTCACGGGGCTGCAGGGTGCTGTTGGGCGGTGGCTGGGAACGATCATCTCAACGGTAATCCCGATGTACTTTCTGATTCGTCCAACCGCCTCCGGCAAACCGATCTGGGAGGAATTCTGGGTGTTGTTCGGTGCCAGCAATCAATTGCTGGCGGCATTGAGTCTGCTGGCTGTGACGGTGTGGCTGTGGAGAACGCGTCGGGTTGTCTGGGCATTTTATCTCACCGGAGTTGGTGGAGTGGTCATGTACGTGATGAGCTTCTGGGCGCTGGTCAGCATTCTGCGGAAGCATCTGCAGAACCCAACTGATCCTGTGCTCTGGATAGCCGTGCTCCTGCTGGTCCTGGCTGCGGCCATGCTGGTGGAGGCAATCGCGGCGCTCCTGGGGCGGGAGGAACCTGCGGAGCCCGAGGAAACTCCAGTGCCCGCGGAGGCCTGAGCAGGCGACGCTGGTGAATCAAGAAGAATCCATGTCAAATCAACAACTTGCAGAGCAGTTTTTTTTACAGATTGCGGTGATCCTTCTGGTCTGCCGACTGGTGGGGATTGTCGCGCGAAAGCTGGGGCAACCGCAGGTCGTCGCCGAGATGATCGCGGGAGTATGTCTCGGCCCATCTCTGCTGGGGCTGTTCTACCCCGAACTGCAGGCGCTCCTGTTTCCGTGGGAGAAGGGCGTCCCCAGCACCCAAAGTTACCTCTATCCCGCCTCCCAGCTGGGTTTGGCTCTGTACATGTTTATTGTCGGGATGGAGTTTCGGCTGGATATTGTTGCGTCGCAGTGGAGGAGCGCCGTATCGGTTTCCCTTGCAGGAATGCTCAGCCCATTCATTCTTGGGGCTGGCCTTGGTCTGTACTTTCATTCATTCACCTCGCTGTTTCCTGAGGGCTCATCAAAGTGGGCCTCCGCGACATTTTTGGGGGCATCGATGTGCATCACTGCATTCCCGATGCTGGCTCGGATTATCCACTTCAAGGGGCTCACCGGAACGCGGATGGGCACCGTTGCGATTGGTGCCGGGGCCATTGACGATGCGTGTGCGTGGTGTCTGCTGGCAGTCGTACTTTCAAGCCTTGAAGGCACGCCGGCCGCGGCCATTCGCAGTATCGGCGGGGGCGTTTTGTTCGTGCTGTTTGTGACAATGGTAATTCGTCCGCTGTTGAAGAAAATGGAATCATGGCTTGTCAACAAAGACCGATTGACCGAGCCGGGACTGGTGATTTGCCTTGTGCTCATGGCTCTGGGCGCATTCACCACCGACCGCCTCGGGCTGCACGCTGTCTTTGGCGGCTTTCTGATGGGAACGGCGATCCCGCGAGGTGTGATTGTCCGTGACGCGACCGCCCGCACAGAGCCCCTCACGGTCGCCCTGCTGCTCCCGCTGTTCTTCACTTACAGCGGCCTCAACACTCGCATCGGTCTGCTCAACACCCCCTCAGGCTGGCTCATGTGCCTGCTGGTACTTCTGGTAGCCATGCTTGGCAAAGGCTTCTCCTGCTGGCTGGCGGCACGCGCCACCGGAGTCCCACACAGGGAGGCGATGGGAATCGGCGTGCTGATGAATGCCCGCGGACTGATGGAGCTGATTATCATCAACATCGGTCTGCAGCGAGGGGTGATTTCTCTGGAACTGTTTGCGATGCTGGTGGTGATGGCGATTGTTACCACGCTGATGGCGTCGCCGATTTTTGATCGGCTGGTTGGGAAAACTTGAGTCAATCAAGTCGGGTGGTCCGTTTTTCCTGTGGATTTTCGCGATACCCCTGTCGCGCACGCTTCCACTGTCACCGCTGGCACATTTGTCACGGCAGGTAGAAACTGAATTCGGTTTGTGCCGACTTCACCGTTTCTATTGCTTGAACAGCGTGACTGATTACCAGCTGTGACGATTATGAGCTTCGATTCAGTTGTGTCAGCGCAGCGTGATTTGTGCTGTTTGCCGACTGAAACGAATTTCACAGGCTCCCGGACCCACCGTGATGAACGCTGCAACTGCACTTGACCGCAGGATTCGATGGCTGCCGCCACTCCTCCTCCTCACTTTCGCCGGTCTGACACTGGCAGCCCCGGTGCTGCTTCTGGCGGATGAAGAACCGGAGTCGGACGATCAGCCGGCACCTGAACTGCCGGCAAAACTGGAGAATCGATCGCTGCGGCTGAAACAGGCCACCAGCCTCGTACAAAAACTCACGTCCGCCGACGCAGCCTTCGAAGTGATCGTTGGTCAGAGTCGCACGATGATTCTGGAACAGCCGCTTGAGCTGCAGGAGGACGGTGACAACCCGGAACCGGCGATTGCAATTTCCGACCCTTCCGTCGCCGATGTGATGCTCACGGGAAATCGCCAGATTCGAATTCTTGGCCGGAAACTGGGAGCGACGGACCTGACTATCAGCACGGGACGCGGTGATCTCGTGACTTTTCAGGTGCAGGTAGTACTTGATCTGAAACTGTTGCAGGCGAGATTGCTGCAGCTGTTTCCGGACGCATCAATCAACCTTGCACATCTGGGGCCGAAGCTGATTGTCGAAGGCGAAGCACGCGACGCTCAGCAACTCGCCCGTATCAACCAGGTGCTTGAAAAAGCCGTGCAAGCTTCGGTGCAGACTGCCGGTGGTTCCGGAAATGTACAAAGAAATCTTGTTCAGCGACGCCCAGCAGGAGCAGGCTGGCAAAACGCCGATTGGGAAAATGAAGATCAGTCAGACAGGGTTCCGGCACGTCAGGCCTCCAGAACCACGCGGCAGGACGAACAAAAGGGCGAAGAAGAGGGCATGTCCTTCGAAGAGGTGCAGATCGCTCCAGGTAAAGCCAGCGGTAGTGGACGGAGTCCGGGGGGCGGTTCCGCAAGCAGCCAGCAGGAGTTGGAAATCATCAATCTGATGCGCATCCCTGGTCCCCAGCAGGTCATGCTGATGGTTCAGGTAGCCGAACTCAACAGGACCGCCTACCGGCAGATCGGGGCTGATTTTCTGTTTGCAAATTCCGGCAGCATCGTGGGAACAAGACTGACCGGTGCCAACGCTGGCGGATCGTCCGCATCGGGCATGGGACTCTTCGGCAGCGGCTCTTCCACCGCTGCGGGAGGAACGGCGTCAACGACCGTCTTCGGCATTTTCGAAGGGCCTGGATTCCAGTCGTTTGTTTCCGCTCTGCGCCGCAACAGTGTACTCAAAGTTCTGGCAGAGCCGAACCTGGTTGCCATGCATGGCCATCGGGCCGACTTTCTGGCAGGCGGCGAGTTTCCGGTGCCCGTGCCACAGTCCGGAGCCGGTGGTGGCACTCCAACAGTCACCATCCAGTATAAGAAATTCGGTGTGCAGCTG
This sequence comes from Planctomycetaceae bacterium, assembly GCA_046074645.1. Classification (GTDB taxonomy): domain Bacteria; phylum Planctomycetota; class Planctomycetia; order Planctomycetales; family Planctomycetaceae; genus SXXK01. The sequence goes on from JBJTOP010000398.1 coordinate 17,005, forward strand.
TCGTTCACGCCGTATGTGCTCGATGGCGATCTGATTCGCATGGAGGTTGATCCGGAAGTCAGCTCCATCGACTTCTCGCTGGGGACTCAGGTGAGTGGCGTAAGTGTTCCTGGGTTGAATACGCGGCGATCCCACACCACGGTGGAGATGCGTGAAGGCCAGACTCTTGCGATCGCCGGTTTGATGCAGGTCGATCTTGCCGGGCGTACTGATCGAATTCCTGGAATGGGTGATCTGCCATGGATTGGCCCGTTCTTCAGCAACACCACCAGTCAGCGAGTGGAGAAGGAACTGGTGGTGCTGGTGACTCCGCATCTGGTCGCTGCCATCAATGCCGAAGAAACAGGACCATTGCCGGGTGCCGAGGTCTATGAACCGAATGACCTCGAGTTTTATCTGCTGAATCGACTTGAGGGCCACACGGGGCATGCTGAATTTCGGTCCACGACAAACGGCGAAGATCCGCTGGGGTGCTTCCAGAAGATGCAGGTTGAAACCCGCTACATTCAGGGGCCGCATGGGTTTTCAAAGTGAGAATCTCGGGACCGCGTCTTTTGAATTGGACTAAGGGGGGGCAGGGGATGATTCTGCGACAGCGTTGGATACAGGTGAGCGGCTTGCTGCTGGTGGCTGCCGTAGGCCTGGAAAGTGGACTTGCTGGTGACCATGGCCGGCTATCGACAAAGGCAGTGCCGGGGTCACACTGTGCGGAGAGTGGCGGTGGCCGACTTTCCAGCTGGCTGGACCGAAAACGGGCGGAACTGCGGGACAATGTAACGGGCTATCCGCAGGAATTCCTGCGGCCACCCCTCGGTATGGCGACCCACGGAATTCTGGCACAACAGAGAATGCAGGTACAGCCTTCCCGGACAACGCTCTACCGCTGCGACTTCGTTCAGGGCAGCCCGGATCTGAACACCCCAGGCTGGGCCCGGCTGGTTCGAATCAGCCGACAGCTGCAGCGAACACCCGGACCACTGCTGATTGAAACGTCTGAAAAAGCTGTACTTGATGAAGCGAGGAAGGCGGAGGTGATCGAAGCGATTGGGTCGCTGCAGCATCCGCTGCCACCGGAGCTGGTGCAGATCATCGGTGGCTCTGAGCACGGCCTCGACAGCGACTCCGGTCTGCTCATCAACCAGAATCGTCTGCAGCAAACCAGAAGTCAGGGAAGCAGTGGCGGTGCGTCCGGTGGATCCATCGGCAGCGCTCAGCAATCGACCGGACTTTTACAGTGAACAAAACTGTTGCGGGAACGCGCGAGGAGAGGATCCGATGAAGCTCCGTTTTCCGTGTGCTGGCGTGGTGCTGGCTGCGGCAGTCGTACTGTCCGGCAGTGGCTGTCAATCCATGTTCAAAGGCAATCGAACCGCGGCGGCTCGAAAGCCGAGACCCGCAGAAGCTGTGCCGGAAATCGAACCCGATCTGACCGATGGCCAGGTGATCGACATCCAGAGCTCAATTGCACGAACGATGGAACAGCGAGGTGACCTGAAGGCCGCGCGATCTGCATGGGCCCAACTGCTGGAACGTGATCCGCAGAATACTCAGGCTGCATGGCGGCTTGCTGTTGTGACTGACCGTCTTGGGCATTTCGACAAATCAGAGACGTTCTACCGACGGGCTGTCAAAAGTGACCCGCAGAATGTGGAACTTCTCTGCGACTACGGCTATTCGCTCTACCTGCAGCAGCGCTGGGCGGAATCCGGTCGATTGCTCGAACGCGCCGCGGAACTGGAACCGGAGAATGCCCGCGTTCAGAACAATCTCGGTTTGCTGTACGCCAGCACCGAACGTCTGCAGGAGGCAGCCGTGGCATTTCGACGAGCGGGATGTACGGCTGAGGAATCCCGAAGCAATCTGGGACTGGCAGCTGCCATGAATGGACGCACCGGAGAAGCACGCCGCATATTCGAACGAGTGCTTCAGGAGAATCCAGAAAGCACAACCGCCGCACAGGGCCTTGAAGCACTGGCGGCGGTTGAAACGCTGCAGGAGGATCACCGCGTGCAACAAGCCAGCTACTCCACAAGGTAAACCAGGCCCGCCTTCGCGAATTCGTAGCCGGACGGGCTCAGCGTCATATCGCCATTCCCGGACCATTTGACGTTGCCAATCACAAACTGCGTGTTAAAGACGCCCTGGCCGGTCAGCGTCAGCTGGCTCCACTTGGAATAGATCGTACCAACGACCTGTCCCGATGTGGCGTTGCCGGCAACGGTCACTGCGCTGTCGTTGATGCGACGCAGATAGAACAGCATACGATGAAATGGGCTGGAAGGATTGTCGTACGCTCGCAGCGTGGCATTTGAGGTCACTGTGATCCCACCGCGCTGAGCGTTGTTCGTCGGAGGCAGCGTTTCGCCGTCATTGCTGTCCGGCAAACCGGTGACAGGATTATAGTCACGAAGTGTGATGTAAAACATGACGCCATTCGCCGTCACGTTGCCTCCGGTGATCTTCAGTTCTCCACCCGTGATGACATAGATGCCAGGTTGAAATGTGACCGTGCCACCGGAAATGTTGATTTCTGAATAGATTCCTGGGTTGAGTGTTCCCGTGTAGCCGGTGGAACTGATCTGCACACGTCCACGATTGACGTTGACAACACCGGTCGCAACAGTTGGCGTGGGCAGATTGATCAGCGGATCAGGAACCAGCGCCTGGCGACATTTCAGCGGATGATCGCCGCCGGCGATGTAGGGCAGGAAGCCGGCCGGATTGTTGACTCCGCCGCAGATCCTGAAGTGGCGCCCGCGAAAAGTGCCGTTGGAACCAATATTCCCGGCATATCCATTGATGGCCCCGGCAACCGCAGCGTTGTATTCATCGACTCCCCACCCCTGCGAATTGGTGATCACGCCGCCATCGATGACCAATTGGCCGTTACCCACACAATTGAGCCCCGGGGAATAGCGTTTGTCGAGGGCAATAATCATTTCGGGTGAGGAGACTGAGCGGTAGCCGGCAACGGCCCTCGCGTTGACCGAGGGGGCGATTGCACCTGAAAAGGAAGAGAACAACGTATTCTCTGAATGTTTCTGGATGCGGGCTTCGCAGTAACCGTACCGTCCGGCATAGGGGCCCGAGATTGGCGGCATATGCAAAGAGACAGTGCCTCCCGCAAGGCCATTATGCTGCTGAATAAATGTGGTGGCCTCAGCGGTCGCAGATGCTGTAGTTTGTTGCCGGACCAGCGTCTGAGCAGCTGCCAGGGCTGCTGAATCAATGGCGTTCTGAGCACGTCGACGCGTGTCCATGATCATGCCGGTTTCCATAATCAGCAACAGCATCCCCACCATGGCTCCTGCGCCCACGGAGGTCACGACAAGAATCGTACCGCGGCGGTTTTGCGGAACAGCGGAATTGCCTTTAGCCGAATTTGTTTTCTGCAGTCGCATTGGAAAGGCTCCCTCACAGTGGAGTGACGAGGATCAGTTGGAATTCAATGGGCAATGGGCATCGTGGATCGGCCCCGCAGCGGAATGTTGCTGCTGCCGGGAATGAAATTCAGCATGGATGAGTACCGGGAGGTGACCGTTGCCCGCACCCGCTGTTCTGCAGAGTTGCCACCGTCTATCCATTCAATCGTCACATCAAAGTTGTTGGCCGCTGCACCGCCGGCCAGCGGACGCAGCGTATTGGCAATCGGGTGATTATCGCTCATGCGAAACGTCTGCGTCGCGGGGCCCCAGACCGGCAATTCGGGACCGGCATCTGCACCACGAACAATCGCCAGCCGGGTGGCCTGGCGAGCGACATGTGAGACAAGATTACGATTCATCGTGGCACTGCCGAAATCAAAGATACCCACAAACATCACGGTCCAGGCGCCGAGCATCGCAGCAGCTTCAAGGGCTGCGGCCCCGCGACGACGGCTGGATGAAATGTACGGAGTTCGAATGAAACGACGAATCTTCATGGCAGCACCTTGAATCGACAGAGAGGAATGTCAGCGAACCATCGGCAGCACGGTAGTCCGGGAAACCGGAACGGACGAAGGCAGAAAGCCCCAGTTGATGACCGTTTCAAATGGATAATTCACAGCCACGCGAACTCGGTTATTCGGCCACGTGCCTTCCGCGAAAATCTGAATCTGCAACTGCGCCGGATCGAAGCCGGGCACAGCACTGAATTCTTCTTCCACTTTACTGCGGCAGGCTGTCATAAACGCAGCACTTGTATAATTATCCCAGGGATGAATGCAGCCGTATCCGGCTCCGGCACGCGACGCATTGCACACGGCAATCGAGGTCGCAGCGAAGCGGCCATAGTCCGCAGTCCCCGCAAGCACAGCCACCATGACCGGCAGAACAATCGCAAACTCAATCGCCGATGCTCCGCGACGTGGCTTTCGCCTCGAAGCACCACAAGTGGACTCCGGTGAAACTGTGTGGACAACTGTCGGGGGCTGGCGTCGCATGATTCTGTTCCTCGGCTGGAGAATGCCGGGCTGCCAACAGTGCTCGTTGACAGCCCGGCGGACGGTCATCTTCCCATGACCGTGGTTTCAGTTCTGAAATCCGACTGTATCGGTGGAAACAACTGCAGCTGGAATTTCAACCGGCGGTGCTGACGGCTGAGCAGGAGCAGGGGACTGATTATGAGGGAACAATGTGGTGCGGGACATGGTGGTACCACGGAGCAGCAGCACATTCAGGGGCTGCCGTTTTTTCTTCGGAGCGGCCGTGGCTGCGGGGGCCGCCGGAGCTGCCGTGACGACCGAGGCCATGCCGGCCGCGGATGTATCACTGCCGGCCGTCGGCAGCTCGGCCAGTTCTCCGGTCACATCCGACGTCGCTGTAGCGTCGTCAAGTCCACGGTTTGCTGACGTCAGCGAGGAAACGGTGACCTGATTGACGTCAGAGATGGCTTCGTCGAGAGGATTGCGGAGCGTCAGCCGGAGAACACCCTTGTTCTGCCCCAGATCCAGTTCCTGCGCCTGCTGAGGCGACACCACCAACGTCACCGTCCGCATCTGCTTCAGATCCATCATATTCTCACTGGGTGCTTCGATATTCTGGTCCACGGCAAGAACGGTGACATTCTGCAGCAGAGTAATGGTGCGTCCACCGCCTGAGGGATCTTCGTTGCCCTGGCCGTGCATGGTGAGCACAACATCGACCTTGTTGCCTGGCATCACAAATCCAGTGACGCCGGAGCTGACATTCGGCGTCTGGATGGAGACAGCTCGCATACCTTTCGGAATCAGTGGCGGGAGTCCTCGACCAACACCGGGTTCAGTCAGTCTGCCGGCGATCAGCAGCTGACCTTTCACGAGGTTATCGCGAGACGTTCGGCCAACAGCATCTTCAATCCTGCGAACGGCACCTTCGGGAATGGAATCAATAGGAAAGGCGCTGAGTCGCAGATGCTGGGTTTCAAGAACCGTACCCCACGGCATCTCAGAAACGGCCACAACAACGTCCTGCGTAGGTACGTGGGTCGCTGCGCGACGCTGCGACACGAAGGCCCCAACAGCTGAAACAATCCCAAAAATCACAGCGAAAACACCGACGAGTATTGTTCTGGTTTGCATAAAACTGCCCCCGTTGGATTACTTTTCAAGGTTGCCGAAGATCTCATTGACCTGGATCATGGCCGGTCCGAGGATCACAAGCAGAATGGCGGGAAAGATGAACAGCAGCGTTGGAAAGAGCACTTTAGTTGCGGCCTTCTGAGCCATGGCTTCCGCATACTGCTGACGTTTGAGTCGCAGGGATTCAGAAAACTTGTCGAGCGTCCTGGTCATGCTGGATCCGTACTTCTCTGCCGTCATCACGACGGCCGCCAGATTCTGCAGTTCGGCCAGATCACTGCGATTGCCAAATTTCTGCAGAGATTCAGCAAGCCGAGTTCCAAGCTGTACCTCCCGTTCAACAATTCGCAGTTCCGCGGCAAGCAGCGGATGAGCTGTCTGCAGCTCTTCCACCACTCGCACAAGTGCAGCGATCAGGCTCAAGCCTCCGCTCAGACAAATCACAATCAGATCGCAGGCATCCGGAAGTGCTCGACGGAGAGCCGTCTGGCGACGCGTTTTGCGGCGATCAAGCCAGAAGCTGGGGGCGATCATCCCGAACACGCCAAACATCGAGCCGCAGATCAGAGCTTTCTCCATGGGAAACATGCCGCTGATTGCAAGACCAATGGAAATCAGCAGCGGGCTGGCAATCAGAAAAAACTTGAAACCCAGAAACAACGGCATCGCGTCGGGGCTGTAGAGCCCAGCATGAAGCAGACGGGTGGCCAGTTTGGAACGCTCTTCGGAATCGCTGGGAATCAGAGTCTTCCCGACACGAGGCAGCGTTGTGTGAACAATCTGCCGAAGATTCTCGACGAGTGCGGGATCGTCGGGTGACGACGCTGACTGCTGCAGCGTTCGCAGACGCATTTCGGTACGTTCGGTTCGTTTTCTGAGCAGCATGTAGAGCAGACCGGTCAGGCCGCTGGCCATGGCTGATGCAAAAAGTACGGGAACCCACATGACAGGTCTCCGATTCAGAAGTCAAAGTTGATGATTTTGCGGATCCACAGCCAGCCGAGGCCCATACTGATGGCCATGCCAATCAGCAGCTCGGGGTGATCAAGCAGACTCTGGGTGTAGTCGCGATTCAGGAAGATCATCACGACCAGAAGAAATGGCGGGAGGGCCATCAGAACAAGAGCCTGAAGACGCCCTTCGGCTGTCAGCGTGTTGATCAGTCCCATAATTCGAAAACGTTCGCGTACGACATGCGCGAGACCCTGCAGGATTTCGCTCAAATTCCCACCGACCTGCTTTTGCACAAGTACCGCGACGACGAAAATCTTCAGTTCAATAATGCCGCAGCGTCGTGCCAGCTGTCGCATGGAGATTTCGGGATCCAGCCCAAGATTCTGTTGTTCAGCACAGAGCATGAACTCTTCAGCGATCGGTGCCGGGAAGTCCACCGCCACGGCCTGCATCGACTGTGTCATCGACTGTCCGGCCCGCAATGTGCTGCTCATCAGTTCAAACGCGTCTGCCAGCTGTGCCCGCAGGCTGTTCTGACGCCGGTCTCGAATCATGCGGATGTGCAGCAGCGGCAGCCAGCAGGCACAGGCACCTGCAAGAATCGCCAACGGAATGCTGCGACGAATCAGGAACCCGAGAATGACCACCAGAACACCAGTCGCGGCCATCCTGTGATAGAGTGTCGCCGGGGCCAGCTGCAGCCCCGCCTGATCAATCAGGTCACGGATCTTCTCGTGCCATGTGCGATGATCTTCAGCAGCATCAATCAGCTGGTGCAGTTCAGCCTGACTCATTTGTTTCAGCATTGAGTTTTTGGCTCGCGAACGCTGGCTGCTGCGAAGCTCTTCCTCTATGCGAGCTCTCAGTTTGACTCGATCCCGAAACAGCACATCGCTGGCCAGCGAATACAGAGCGACCACACAGAAGATGGCCGCCAGAAAGGTCGAGGTGACGAAGAGATTAAAGCCCACAGGTCACCCCCTTTCAGCAGGTTACAAGAGTTCGACGGTCGAACAGCCCCGGGGAAAGCCGAATACCCATGGATTCGATGTGTTCGAGGCAGTGCGGACGAATTCCCGTGCTGACGAAGGAACCCGTGGCGATGCCGTCTGCATTCAGACCTGTCTGACGAAAGACAAACAGATCGTGCATCGTGATGTTCTCACCCTCCATGCCGGTAATTTCAGAAATCTTCATCACCTTGCGGGTCCCGCCGGTCAATCGGGCGGCCTGAACCACGAGGTGCACAGCGGAAGCGATCTGGCGACGAATTACCCAAATAGGAAGGTCGAATCCGGCCATCCCCACCATCATCTCAAGCCGACTCACGGCGTCCCGAGTGTCGTTGGCATGGAGGGTCGTCATGCTTCCGTCGTGACCAGTGTTCATAGCCTGGAGCATGTCCAGCGCTTCCGGGCCGCGCGATTCGCCAACAACGAGGCGGTCGGGACGCATACGCAGGGCATTTCGGGCGAGGTCACGACAGGTGACAGCTCCCTGCCCTTCAACATTCGGCGGACGAGTTTCCATGCGGACCACGTGCGATTGCTGCAGCCGCAGCTCAGCGGCATCCTCAATCGTCGCAATCCGCTCGTGGTCTGGAATATAACCAGAAAGCATGTTCAGGAGCGTGGTTTTTCCGGACCCGGTACCACCGGAGATCAGGACATTCAGCCGTGATCGCACCGCCGCCGCAAGAAACTCAATCATCTCCGAGGCAACTGATTTCTTTGCAATCAGGTCATCGGCCTTCAGTGGCTTGTCGGGAAAACGGCGAATAGAGACAAGCGAACCATCAAGAGCCAGTGGTGGAATGATGGCGTTCACACGGCTGCCATCGGCAAGACGGGCATCAACCATCGGACTCGTGGCATCCACGCGACGTCCCACGCGACTGACAATCCGTTGAATAATCTGCAGCAAATGATCTTCGCTGGCGAAGGTGACATCGGATTTCTCCAGTCGCCCACGGCGTTCACAGAAGATAGTCCTCGGGCCGTTGATCAGAATGTCACTGATCGTGGGATCGCGAAGCAGTTGTTCGAGTGGCCCGAGACCGAATGTCTCGTCCATCACCTCGCTCACCAGCGCCTCACGCTCCGCCGAATTCATCAGCTGATTGCTCTGACGACACAGCTCCTCAGCAGCGTGGCGGATTTCAGCGCGAAGCTCGGCGTCCGATCGAGTGCCAACCATGGAAAGATCGAGGCTGCCAATCAGGCGACGATGAAGTTCGCAGCGGGTCGCATCATCGACCTTTCGTGGCGCCGGAGCAGGAGTTTCAGTTCGTGGAGCGAACGACTCCATCGCGGCCAGCCGCGGATCCGGGAATGACGAAGCAGAGTTCTGAAACATTGCCATCCGCGGATCAGCAGGAAAAACCGGCGGAGGCGCGGTGACCGGGGAAGCAGTCATGAGCGCGGTTCCATTCAGAAGGTGTCGTGGGCGGGGAAGAAAAACAACCGGGCCGTCCGCAGTTTCCAGTCTGCAGACGACCCGGTCGGCGACCACCTTCCCGCAGCCGTATTGGAATTGGATCGCAGGCTGCCAAGTTCAAATCGGCAGACGAATTACAGAAGCCCTCCAAGGGCCACCATCAACAGTGTTCCTGCCGCTATCGTAACTCCGAAAGGCAGCAGCTGCCGGCGATGAAGCGGACTTTGCAGTGCAGCTTCAACGCTCAGTTTGAGGCAGGACGCGGCTACCTGTGTTTGTTCCGGAGAGGTTTGCTGCTTACGAAATCTGTGAACGAACCAGCCAAGGACTCCAGCAATAATCAGCACGTAGAGCGCGAATACAGCACCCATCCATGCTCCAATCCCGGCCATCAGCTTCACGTCCCCAGCCCCCATGCCGCCGCCGGCGTAAGCCGGCAGCAGCGGCAGGCAGGCCACAATCAACCCAACCAAACTACGGATGAGTCCATCAGCAGACCCGCTGGCAAGGTGCCAGAGGAGCCCCGACAGAACCAGCGGAAATGTCAGGCAGTTCGGAAGTCGGAATCCACGGTAATCTGAAACCGCTCCGACAAGGACAGCCACCGACACAACAGCAGCTGCCACGATATCCGCATACATGGCACTCATCAGAAAGTGAGACCAGAGAAGGTGTCAGAGACGCGGCCACCAAGGGTGCCAACAGCAGCCACGGCAACAACTGCGATGAGAGCGACCATCAGGCCGTACTCAACCATCGTGGCACCTTCTTCACGAACCAGCAGACGACGAACAGAGGCGATGAACTTTGACATGTGAGCGACTCCTGAAGCAGAATCACAGCTGAAGAACAGAGCGCAGAACGTCAGCGCTCCGATTGAACACAGGGAGTTGCCAGACATCCACCAAAGCCGGTGGAACGGCAGGCCACGAACTTTCACGCGGCCGAAAAGCAGACAGCGGATTCAGTTGATTTCTGATTTGCTGTTGTTCACTCTGACACCTTGTCAGGCGTCTGATGGGTTAAGGCTCAAATTCGCGAGTCAACCGCCAAATTTCTTTGAAGAAATTTTTATTGCAAAAATGGGCCGACTTTGCGGCCTGTAGCGACTGCGAAGAGAATCAGGGTGATTTGCGGCCTTTTTGACGGCCAGGCAATTCAGATCGACCCGAAAAATCCTCGCCATGCAACGTCCAGCGTCTGTGGCGTGATCTCCATCGGCCTGTCGTAGTAGCGGCTGAAATCCCGCATGCGTTCGATCAAATCACGCGGCTCGCTGCAGCGCAATTCCCGCCGCTCCCGCTGATATCGATCCATCAGATTCTGCAACAGCGATTCTTCCACGAGGATTCCGTAACGTTCCGCATACCGACGAAAAATCGCACAATACTGCTCCGGCGTTGGTGATGTCAGATTCAGTCGATATCCCATCCGCCGCAGAAATGCAGGATCCGTCACGTCCTTCGGATCAAGATTCGTCGCAAACATCAGCAGATTGCGAACCGGTACACAAATCTTCTGGCCCGTTTGCAGCGTGAGATAATCAATGTGGTATTCCATGGGAACAATCCAGCGATTGAGCAGTTCCCGGGCATCAATGCGCTGTCGCCCAAAGTCATCAATCAGCAGGATGCCACAATTGGATTTAAGCTGTATTGGGGCTTCATAGAAACGCAGTGAAGGACTCCACGCAAGGTCCAGATCCTCCAGCCGCAATTCACCGCCGACAACCACCAGCGGCGGCCGAATTCGCACCCAGCGGTGATCGATACTGCGAACCGATTGCTGCGGAAGTTCAAGCGTCTCGTGCACCTGCGCATCAAAAATCCGAATCACCTGCTGGTCAATCGCAATGCAATGCGGAACCCAGACACCGTCTGTCAGTGCCTTGCGAAGATTCAGGCAGATGGAAGTTTTTCCATTGCCCGCCGGCCCGTATACGAACAGACTGCGATTACCAGTCACCGCCAGTCCGGCCAGCATGCGAGCTTCGTCTGTGAGCGTCATGCCGGCCAGTGATTCCGCAATCTTTTCCGGGGCTACCGGTGGCCGAGCCGCCGCCTGATGCTGCACAGAGGCTGTGTATGCCTCCAGAGAAATAGGAGCCGGGCCGACATACCCGGAAATCTCCATCGCCCGCAATGCCCGGTCCCGCCCCTTCTGTGACAGCGTGAATCGGAATCCCAACGGACCGCTGCTTCCAAGAATCTCCACAAGGTTTTCCCGACGAAGTTCCTCCAGAAGCTCTGCGATGAGCGGAACCGGAAGCAGCATTCGCCCCGCAGCCAGCTCGGTGGACGTCTGAGAAGACGTGTAGCAGACCTTCAGCAGCAGCCCCAGCAGCACGTCCCTGTCAATGCCGATATCACGCAGATTGCCGGGCACACGCGGCGCCACAATGCCCTCCGCGTCGAACAATGGAAATAAATCAGTGGCTGCTGACATCAGTCGGGCTGTGATTCACAGGAAGGAACAGGAAAAAACAAACGCTGCCTCAGTATACACGAAGCCCTGCCAGCGAAAAACAACTGCGGGGGTTCGTCGCCATATCTTAGCTCTCAATTCCACGCCAATTTTCTGAGCAGACGGGCGGAAGACCACTGCTGCTCAGGTCAATCGAATCGCAGGGCCGCGGTGGCCCCGTGATTTCTGCGTCAGTGAAGCTCCACGAATCGTCTGTCGATCCGCACAGCGACGGTTCCGAGCTGATAGTAGCCGATGGAGATTCGGGCGGTGTGGGTTAACAGGTCATAGGCGTCCCAGCGATTCCAGCCGTATTCCGCTTCGAGCCAGAGGATCAGTCGGGAGAAGGCTTCGGCCATGGACCGTTCGTGGTTACCGCGGACAGCAGCGGTGAGCAGAAAGTCGGGGTTTGAAATTCGCAATCCGGTGAACGACGGTTTCCGCTGGAGTTCGATTTTCAGCGTGGAGATGGCAGCCATTTCAAGTCCGGTGGCGGAGAGTTCACCGTGTCCCATGGCGGCGTGCGCATCTCCTGCAAACAGGTACGCGCCCGGAACGCGGACGGGCAGATACACTGTGCTTCCGGGACAGACTTCCACAAGATCAAGGTTGCCGCCATGCGGACCGGCCGGGACCGTGGATGGCACACCCCAGTCGCTCGCAGTACCGATACAGCCGAGCATCGGCTGCAGCGGAATGGCGACTCGATTTTTCCAGTGAATCATACCATCCCGGATCGGGCAGACGTGTGCTCCGTGGGGCACGTCGGTACCAAGCCATTCTGCGAGCGGACCGGGGTGGCCTGTCCACGTGGCACACTGCCCGTCCCGCGGTTCGATATCGAGGATTGTCACGGCCAGCTCATCGCCCGGCTGAGCGTCTTCGACAAGGATTGGGCCAGCCACTGGATTGCTCCACGGGACCGTGGACTTATCGCGGCGATCTCCCGGCTGGCGAATCTGACCGGACAGCGCATCTTCGCTTTCCAGGCGAATGACTTCCCCGGATTTGACATGGCAGCGAGGCGACAGGTGGCGACTGAATTCGTAGATCAGAGGCTGTGCGGGGACAAACTGCATCGGGTTGGCTCCAGGAAGAAGTGGAGTGGAGGAAGGGGGGTGTTGTGGCCGCAGGCCCTGCCCGCACCATACCCGGCGAACGTTCGCAAGGGAACTCGTTTTTCACCTGACCTCCGTCCTGCTATGCTCCCGCTCACCCTTTGCACCGTTTCCAACGCTGCCCTCTGTTCTGTCCCCAGGAAGAATTCCATGTCGGTTGCTCCCGAAACAGCTCTTTCCACCGAAGCCATCGATCTTCTGCACGACGCGTGGTCTCGACTGCGCGAACAAATTCGCCGGGTGATCGTCGGTCAGGATGATGTAATTGAGCAGCTGCTGATCGCCTTATTCAGCCAGGGCCATGTGCTCCTTGAAGGTGTTCCGGGGCTTGCGAAAACGCTGATGGTCAGCACGGTCGCCCGCAGCCTTTCGATGACATTTTCACGCATTCAGTTCACGCCGGACCTGATGCCGGCCGACATCACTGGCACAGACATTCTTCAGGAAAATCGTTCCACTGGTCAGCGGGAATTTCGCTTTATCCCGGGGCCGCTGTTTCACAACGTGGTTCTCGCTGACGAAATCAATCGAACTCCGCCGAAAACTCAGGCGGCACTCCTCGAAGCCATGCAGGAGCGTCAGGTGACGGTTGGTCAGACCATCCATCGGCTGAGTGCCCCCTTCTTCGTGCTGGCCACTCAGAACCCAATTGAACAGGAAGGCACCTACAGTCTGCCGGAAGCTCAGCAGGACCGCTTTATGTTCAAGGTGTTCGTGCGATACCCGACGTTCGAAGAAGAGCGTCAGATTGCGCGGCAGACGACTTCCAATCAGCGTGAAGAAGTCATTCCGGTGCTTTCCGGCGAACAGGTACTGCAGATTCAGCGGACGGTCCGGGAAGTTCCGGTGACTGACTATATTATCAACTACACACTCGCGATTGTGCGACAGACACGAGTAGGTGAGCCGGGAGTGCCAAAGTGGATCAGTGAGTCTCTTGGCTGGGGCGCTGGCCCGCGTGCCGTCCAGAACCTGCTGCTGGGCGCCAAGACCCGCGCTCTGCTGAATGGACGCACCACAGTAACGCTGGAAGACATTCAGAAGCTGGCTGCCCCCGTGCTTCGGCATCGGATTGTTCCGAACTTCACCGCAATCAGCGAAGGACTGACGTCCGACGCCATCATTCAGCGGCTCATCCAGGAAACGCCAACTCGGGAAAGCGAGCTTACCAGTGACCCAGCCCTTGGAAAGATCTTTGCGGCCTGAAGAGCTGGCGCGGATTTCGCGGCTCGAACTGCGGGCCCGCCAGGTCGTCGAAGGCTTCGTCTCCGGACTTCACCGCAGCCCGGGCTTCGGACAATCACTGGAGTTTCTCCAGCATCGCGAATACGTCCCGGGAGACGACATTCGCCGAATCGACTGGAAGCTCTGGTCCCGCTCCGACCGCTACTATCTCAAACAGTTCGAGGACGACACCAACGTCCGCGTCACCCTGCTGGTTGACGGCAGCGAATCCATGCAGTTCGGCACTGGACCGCTCAACAAATTCGAATATGCCCGAACGATTGCCGCAGCTGTCAGCATGCTGGTGCTCAAACAGCACGACTCTGTCGGTGTCACCGTCTTCGATTCCGCCATCCGCGCCCAGGTTCCCTCCAGCAGCCGAAATACGCAGCTGCAGGCCATTCTCGCCGGACTGGAAACTCAGGTGGCCGTGGGCAAAACGGATATCGCCGCAATTCTCAAACGCACCAACGAAACACTCAGCCGCCGCAGCATTGTGATCCTCTTGTCGGATCTGTTCTGCAACCGCGAAGATCTGTTCCGTGGCCTGCAGACGCTCCGACAACGCCGCCACGACGTGCTTGTGCTCCAGATCCTCGACGATGAAGAACTCGAATTTCGCTACTCCGGTACACTGCGCTTCGAGGGCCTTGAAAACGCTGGAAAACTTACCTGTGATCCCGCAGCACTCCGAGCAGGCTATCTGAAGGCCATCAACGGGTTTCTGGATACAGTTCGCCGCCGCTGTGCTGGCAGCAACATCGACTATCAGCTCATTCGCACCTCCGAAAACCTCGACGCAGCGCTCGCAAATGTACTCATTCGACGGCTGGCCTGACCGCCTGGTCCACGCTCGCCGAACTCCCCTTGCAGCAACATCCGCCTACCCGCTAAAATCCGGGGTGAAATGTTTTTTTCACCTGCAGAGCAAAGGACTGCTCAATGTCGCCGGACGCCCCGCGGAAATCGCTCACAGCTCGCGAAGTGGCCGAAATGCTGCACGGGCAGCTTGTGGGGAACCCACACCGCGAAATCTGCGATGTACAGGTCGTCGAACGCGCCGGCCCGCATCAGCTCACTTATGTTGGTGATAGTCGCAACCTTCCCCGACTCCGCAAATCACAGGCAAAACTCGTCATCGCCCCCGACTCGGTGCGGTCCGAACTCTCCGAGTATCCCGATGTGACCTTTGTGGTCGTTCCGGAAGCAGAGCCCGCATTTCTGTCGATCGCCGGCGTGCTCTTTCCCCCCCGACATCGATCACGGACCGGAATTTCTCCGCACGCAAGCATCGCCGCATCAGCCCGCATCGGAGCCAACACAAACATTCACCCATTCGCGGTCATAGGCGATGACGCCGTGATTGGGAACAACTGCGATATTCACTCCGGTGTTGTGATCGGCCATGGATGTGTGCTGGGTGACGACGTTGTGCTGCATCCCAATACTGTTCTCTACGATGGCGTGCAGATTGGCAGTCATGTCACCATCCACGCGTCCTGTGTGATTGGGGCTGATGGCTTCGGCTACCGATTTGTCGATGGTCGACATGTTCATCTGCCGCATTACGGTACTGTGGTGATTGAAAACGATGTCGAAATTGGTGCCGGCACCACAATCGATCGCGCGAAGGTTGGTGAAACCGTCATCGGCACAGGGACTCGCATCGATAATCAGGTGATGATTGGTCACAACTGCCGCATCGGTCGACACAACCTGATCGTCTCCCAGGTTGGTTTCGCAGGTTCAGTCACAACCGGTGACTACGTGGTGTGTGCAGGCCAGGTCGGTGTGGCCGATCACGTGAGTTTGGGTACGGGAGCTGTGGTGGGAGCCAAGGCTGGAGTTCACCGAGACCTTCCGGGTGGCCAGTCGTATCTGGGAAGTCCCGCTGCTCCCATCGCAGAAACGACTCGCCAGCTGATGGCGCTCAAACGGCTTCCGGATTTGCGTGACGCCGTCAGACAGCTGGAGAAAACTGTCGCAGGTCTGGTGAAACAGGCCGGTGAACAGGAATCGTCGGCTGCCTGAAACTGTTGCTGAATTCAACGCCTGAAGACTTAACCCATCCCGGCCGTCATGACTGCAGATTCAACACCATCCACTGCCCCGAGGCTGCTGCCGTTCAATCGACAGGATCCGCCCATGAAACTGGGACTGCTTGCAGGCGCTGGGGAGTTTCCGATTGTGTTCGCGAAGGCGGCTCGGAGTGCCGGGCATCAGGTGTTCGGTCTGGGAGTTGCGGGAATGGCTTCGCCGGACCTTGCGTTCGCCTGTGATGAATTTCGATTTGCTCCGCTGGCCCGCATGGGACGCTCGATTCGCCTGTTGAAAAAGGCGCGAGTGGATCGCGTGATCATGGCGGGGAAGATTGAGAAGACGGTGTTGTTTCATCCCTTCCGCTGGCTGAGGCTGCTCCCGGACTGGCGCACCATCCACATGTGGTATCGCTACGCTCGGGATAACAAAAAAGACGATACCATCCTGCTGGCAGTGATCCGCGAATTTGAACGGGACGGTCTGATTTTTGACTCCGCACTTAACTATGCCCCGGAGCTGCTTGTGAAACACGGATTCCTCACCCAGCGCCGTCCAACTCCAGCCCAGTGGAAAGACATTCGCTTCGGCTGGGACATCGCCCGGGAAATGGGCCGGCTGGACGTTGGTCAGACCGTCGTGGTGAACGACACGGCAGTCATTGCGGTGGAGGCGATTGAAGGCACTGATCGCTGCATCCGCAGAGCAGGTGAACTCTGCCGACGGGGATTTACGGTCGTGAAAGTCGCCAAGCCACGACAGGATCTGCGGTTTGACGTGCCCACAATCGGAGTGGAAACCATTAAGACCATGCACGAGGCCGGTGGCAAAGTGCTGGCAATCGAAGCCGGAATGACGATTATTCTGAAACCCGAGGAAGTGGCAGGAGTCGCAGACAAACTGGGCATCGCCATCGTTGCCGTCAACGCCGAAGAACTCGCACTGCTCGCCGCAGCCTGACAGAGCACCGTCGGTGTGATTTTCCAGTGGCCGCAGAGAATCGGGAGTCGCTGTGTTTAATAGAGGTCTGACGGCGGGGAGCGAAGTGTTCCCCCCTGGAATCTGCGGGGCTCGAACTGCCGCAGCCGCAAATCCTCTGGGGCTGTTCCCGTGCGTTTTTCCCGCGAAAACCGCCTGGAATCGTCCATTCACACGAAACCTTTTGCTTTTCTCGAGGTTTCTAAAAAACAGGGCCTGGAAATTGCTCGCAGTAACGAATAATTCCGGTTCCAAGTCTCGCTGCATTCTTTTTTGCGAATGGTTCTGCTATGCGGTCTTTCCTCAAAGCCACCCTGTTGCGTACTCTCCCATACCTGCTGCTCCTGGCGGCCGTATCATTCGGCAGTCTCCTTCCGCACGTCTCAGCACAGGACGAAGCTCCAAACAGTCCTCTTTCGCTGATCCAGGAAGGCACCCGCCCACTGCTCACCATCACGTTTTCGGGTGCGGATCGATTCTTAAAAAAGTCACAGTACATCTTTGATGCGGCTGAACATCCCTCCGTCCATCAACAACTACAGGATTTCCTGAAAAGCACGCTCAATGATCTCGAAGGTTTCAATCGCGATAAGCCGTTTGGAATCATGGCATACCTGCCCGTTGCAATTCCACCACTCCCGGAATTCGTTGCATTTGTCCCGGTCGATTCCGTGGAAGCCGCCACAAAGCTCGTGGAAAAAGCTCCCGTCGTGATTCGGAAAGAGGACGAAGAAGGACGCTACGAAGTTATCGGGCCCAACCGCACATTCCCGATTATGATGAAAAATGGCTACGCCTTCGTGCCGCTCGGCAACAATCCCGACGCCAAAATTCTTGATCGTGAGTTTCCCGACCCTTCACAGCTGCTCGCCGGCCAGGCCCAGCAGTTTGATGCCTCAGTCAGACTCGACGTCGAGTCGATCCCCGTGGCCACTCGCACGCTGCTCTACGGCCTCATCAACTCCGGCATCTCCACCCAGCTGCAGCAACGCGACGGCGAACCGGAGGGAGCCTACCGCATTCGTCGCGTGGAAGGTGAACGCGGCCTCGCAGCCCTGAAAATGCTCTTCATGGATTGCCAGAAACTCACTTTCGGCGTGGACATCTCAGCGGAAGAACAGTCCGTCAATATCGACTTCGTCGTGGACGCCATCAAGGGTTCACAGATGCTCAAGGAAATCTTCAGCTCCACAGACCGCCCCAGTCAGTTCATCCCGCTGCTCGACGACAACGCCGCCGTTTCGCTCTCCATGTCAACATTGATGGCTGATCGCGAAAAAGAAGCCTACGGTGAAATGATGGAAGGCTTCCGCATGGAAGTGGCCCGTCTGATCGAGGAAAACAGTCTCGGCCCTGCCCCGGACGAAAACAGCCCCATCGGACAGGCACTCTCTGCCATCCAGAAAACCCTTCAGGAAGGCCACATGGACGTATTTGCTCAGTTCTATCGGGACTCCGCCGGAAAACTGGCAATCGTCTGGGCTGGTCGCGTTCAGGACGGTGATGCCATCAATTCCGGCGCCATGGATCTGCTCACTCGGCTCAAGGATATCGAAGTACTGAAGCAGGCGGGAGAAATGCAGATTGGTGCAGGTGAACATCTGGGTGTGACGTTCCATCGGCTCAAATTCGCTATTCAGCCCGCCGAAGTCACTGCCGTCTTTGGAGACAATGTCGGACTCACGCTTGGGATGGGGTCCACGGCCATCTGGGGAGTCATCGGCGGCGAAGAATCGCTGGCCACTCTCAAAGGCGTCATGGACAAGCTCGAAGCCGCCACTCAGTCACCGACCGATGTCCGAACTCCGCCAAGCTTCCGCGTGATCGTGAACGTGAACCAGCTCGTGGAAATGGCTGAAACAGCTCAGGTTGCCAGTGCGTCCCGCCGTGCTGAACGTGAAGCTGCCGCCGGCGCCGAAGCGGCCATTGACCTGCAGATCGGTTCTTCCCCTGCACCCGCTCCAGGTGGCGCTCCCGCTCCCGGTGGCACCGGTACGCCCTCAGGCCGTGGTCCCGGCGCCCCAGGTCGCGGCCGCGGCTTCCGTGGCGGTCCGAACGCTGCCCGCATGGCAGAGAGAGCTCAGCAGGGCGGCCGAATTGCTCGCGAAACGCTCAAGGAAGGCGACGATCGCATCGAGATCGATACTCGCCTCACGGAAACTGGTGCCCGCAGCCGCGTGCGACTCGAACAAGGTTTCGTGAAAATCTTCGGTCGGCTCGTTGCAAATGCCCTCGGCGGTGGTGATGGGGCACCAGAGGGCTCCACCACTCCTACTCCCGCCAACTGATGTGACCCACCATTCCGACAAAACCACACCGCGGCCTGCTTCAGAATTCCCGTGACTCATCTGTTCCGCGGACACGTACATCTTCTCGACACTCGACTCATCACAGCATCGCTGCTGCTCGGCGGTATGCTGGTGAACGCTGGCTGTGGTCAGCCGCAGCCAAATAATGGTGGCAGCCCGGATCCGGCGGCGCCGATGCAACCTTCAGCATCCGCGCCACCGGCTAACGTCACCCCCGTGCCCCGAGGGGCTGGCATTCTGAATACTCCTTTCATTGTCCCGCCTGTCGTCGATCCACCAATGCTCGCGGCGGAAGAGGCCAATCTCAGCCCTGACGAAATCGTCAGTGGGGTCATTGATGAAGCCGCCCCGCGCGCGTGGCTTGTGTCGGCCCTCAGCAACACCCATTCACACGTTGTCATCGACACTCGCCGCCCGCAGCCACTGGCTGTTACCTCGTGCGACCGCTCCCGCTGTTCCCGTGTGCTTGCAGGTCAGCCGGGGACTGGCCTGCAGGTGCAGACAGCAGGCTTCGTCAACGGAGAAATGTGGCTCCGAGTTGATGGGCGAATGCTGCCCCAGTCTTCTTTGGAAATTCCCCTGGCGGACCAAACCAGCACATGCACCTCGTGGAAGGATTGGACAGCAGCCCATCCCGACACTTCGGTGTACGTTGGCGCGGTCTCCGAACCCGCCCAATGATCCAACCTCCGCTCCTTAAAATGCTCCCCCGCACCCTCGCACTCATCCTGCTCTGCGGGCTCGGCTTTGTCATCGCAGACATGTTTCTCGACGGCCCCGGTCGATCGCTGGATGAACGACTGATCACATGGCTCCGAGACCCCGCCAACCCTCAGCGGATGATTGGGCCACGACTGCTGGAAGAATCAATGCGAGACTTCACGGCCGTGGGGGGCTACGCCGTGCTGCTGATGGTGAGCTTTTGCTTTGCTGTGTTTGCCCGGCTGGAACTCAGTCGTGCGTCCTTCTGGTTTTTTGTCCTCTCAGTGACCTCAGGATCCCTCTTCAACGTGCTGATCAAGGAATTGGTGCAGCGAGATCGACCGGACGTGGTGCCGCATCTGTCCTTCGTCAAAGGCTCTACCAGCTTTCCCAGTGCTCATGCGATGATGTCCGTGATTGTCTATGTGACCATCGGGCTGCTGCTCTCCACTCGCACCCGTGATCGTCACCTGCAGCGATTGTTTTCGGTGTTTCCATTATGGCTCGCCGGAGTCATTGGTGTCAGCCGAGTGTGCATGGGAGTGCACTATCCCACCGACGTACTGGCAGGGTGGACCATGGGGCTCGTTTGGACATGGGCAGCGTTTCGATTTCGAGAACGGATCATGGTTGGCACTGAGCCTCGGACGTAACAATCCGTGCGATCCAGTCTGCAGGAACACCGATGTGTCTGACGTGGAGCAACCCGCAGCATTCACGGCCGCGAGCAGTCAGGAAGCCCGGTTTTGCAGCCACGAATGTCACAGTGTGCTGCGCGTGAACAACAGCTCCGCACGCTTCGCCGCTTTCGCAATCCATGCCGGAGGGGACATCGACAGCCAGTTTGGTGGCAGGTGAGCGATTCATGGCGGCGATGAGACTGAGGAATGGTTCCGCAAGGACCCCGCGGACACCTGTGCCGAGCAGCGAATCCACAAGCAGGCTGTCAGCGGGAAGACCTGCAAGAACACGCGCCGCAGCATCCGGCGCTGGCTCGTCCACGTCGATTCCGCAGCGATGGAGGATCCTCAGGTTTGCATCTGCGTCAGGGCTGAGCGACTTACCGCCGCGAATCAGCAGCACACGAACGAGGCTGGCAGCGGGCTGTTCTGCAACCAGCAGACGTGCGACGGCCAGACCATCACCACCATTGTTCCCGGGGCCAGCGATGATAGTAATGGCAGACCACGGACCAGTTGTCCGGATCACATCGCAAAGACCGCGAGCCGCGTTTTCCATGAGCACAAGGCTGAGCATCCCCAGTTGTTCGACAGCCGCCCTGTCGACGAGGCGAATCTGGTCACGGCTGAGCACTGGAAGGAGCGTCTGCAACATAAAGACTCGCAAAGGTCAGGAGGCAGCAAACTGAAGACTGAAGACTGAAAACTGAAAACTTCCCCCCTTTGTTTTCCGATCATTTTTGCAGTATTTTGCGGGCGTCTCGGAGCAGTTGAGCGGTGCTGTCGAGGCTGATGCAGCCGTCGGTGATGCTCACGCCATATTCCAGAGTGGCGGGATTGCTGCCGAGCGACTGAGCGCCTTCTCGGAGATTGCTTTCAAGCATCAGTCCGACGATGTCGGCATTGCCGGCTGCTCGCTGGCGAATGACGTCATTCCAGACTTCGGGCTGGCGGCGGTAGTCCTTTGACGAATTGGCGTGACTGCAGTCGACGACGAGTCGTGGTGGGAGGCTGGCGGCTTTGAGCAGGGCGGAGGCTTCGGCGATGGATTCAGCGTTGTAGTTCGGACCATTGCGACCGCCCCGCAGGATCAGGTGACCGTTGGAATTTCCGCGAGTGGAGACGACGCAGGTCCGGCCATGGTGGTCAATGCCCAGAAAGCAGTGGGGTGCTCGAGCAGCCTTCATGGCATTGATCGCCACCTCCAGACTGCCTTCAGTGCTGTTTTTGAATCCGACGGGCATGGAAAGACCGCTTGCCATCTGGCGATGCGTTGGTGATTCGGTGGTACGGGCACCGATGGAGGCAAGTGTAATCAGGTCGGCGATGTACTGCGGCGTGATCGGCTCCAGCATTTCTGTTGCGGCAGGAAGACCAGCCTCGTTGATCTGGCAGAGTATCTGTCGGGCTTTGTGAAGTCCGGCAGAGATGTCGAAGGTGTCGTTCAGATGGGGATCATTGATGAGCCCCTTCCAGCCAACAGTGGTTCTTGGTTTTTCAAAGTAGACGCGCATCACGACGAACAGCACATCGCTGACTTCATCGGCGACGGCTTTGAGACCACGAGCGTATTCAAACGCCATGTCGGTGTTATGAATAGAGCACGGTCCGACGATGGCGATGACGCGATCGTCATGCCCCTGGAGAATATCGCAGACGGTATTTCTGGACCGCAGTACGTGCTGCTCGACCGACGCAGTCGCAGGGAGCAACTGCTTGAGTTCGGCGGGGGAAATCAGCGGCGAAGTGCCGGCGATGTTGACGTCCTGGAGAGGACGCTCGGTCGATGATGGAGAGACGGTGGATGACATGATGTGGCCGGAGCGAAGGATACGAAGCAGGGACGAGGATTATCCGAAATGCCGCCGTCGGATTCAACATGCGAACCCGTGGTGAGGGTCGAGTTCCCGCGGGAAGTCAGGGAGATCGCCGGGAATCCGGTTGATTCCAGCGAAATTCGAACATTTCAGTCAGCTTTTCAGTCGTCTGCGGGCGGCAGCACGGCGAACAAGTTCGTCCCCGAGAACTCCCAGCAGGATCACTACGCCAATAATGGTGGCTTCCAGCGACTGCGGAATCTTGAGCAGCACGATCAGATTATTCAGCACCTGCATCACAGCAGTGCCTGTCACAACACCCGCAATACTCCCTTCACCACCTCGCAGACTGCAGCCTCCCAGCACCGCAGCGGCAATCGCATAGAGTTCAAAAGAGTTACCAAAGCTGGACGGTGAAATGGAACTGAACTCGAGGGCAAACAACATCCCGCCGATTGCCGCCAGCAGTGAACAGAGCACATACGCGAGAACTGTGATGCGAGCCGTGTTGATGCCGCTGAACCTGGCCGCCTCTTCATTGCGTCCCAAAGCCAGCAGATAGCGCCCCCAGATGGTGCGGTTAAGAAACAATGCGGCCAGAACCGCAATCAGCAGCAGCAGAAAGAATGGAATCGGAATGCCGAAGACCATGTCTTCACCACGATATGCCAAACCAACGCGGCCGGAAGCCACCGGCCCCAGCACCTGCTGCAGTTCGCCAAAGCCTGCCGGATTATCATTCGTGAGCCAGCGTGAGACACCGCGGTAGATCAGCAGTCCGCAAAGAGTGACCACAAACGGCTGCAGATGCAGTCGAGTTATCAGCAGGCCATGCACAAGCCCCAGACCGCCCGCAATCAGCAACACCAGCAGAATGGCAGCAGGAATGGGTGTTCGCTGGCTGCGTTTGAGCAGGACAGCGGATGCGCCGCTGCGATATTTGCTGCCGGGATCACGAGCCAGGCCCAAAGTCGTGAAGTTCTCTGCAGTCGATACAGAGACAATCTTCTGCGTCGTCACCGCTCCGTCAGGCAGGAAGAGCTGCAGCTGATCACCGACAGACGCAGAATTCAACAGCGGAACCTGGAGTGACAATCCGTCAGACGACATCGAAGTCACAGCAACCGCCTGAACCAGCCGACCGTCTCGCTCGTCGCGCTTCAGAGTCTCCCGCACAGTAATGCGATCACCCTCGACCGAATCCACAGTCAGCACCAGCCCGGAACCAACTCCGCCAGTGAACCGCACGACTGTGCCCGCCGACAAAGACCGCGGAGCTTCAGCCACCGTAATTAAGCGGCTGGCTGCTTCAATGCTGATTACCGACAACGGACGTTCCGGCTGATAGTCCACCTTCAGTAAGATGGCCAGGAGAACTCCACACAGACACACCAGCGATCCAATCGACAGGTCGATACCGCTGCTGATGATTACAAAGGCCACACCGATGCCAAGGATTCCGTAGAGGGCAAGTCGGCTCAGAAGGTTCATCAAATTGTCGAGATTCAGGAACTGCGATTCCAGCAGCTTGTACCATGGATCCGCAGTGGCTGCTGCCAGTGACAGGCAGAGCACCAGCAGGACCGAGAGAATACCGGTAATTTTTCCGTTCATGGGCGAGCCTGAGAAACTGGGGGCAGTGGTCAGTGGGTCAGCGTGGCAGTCGATTTGTAATGAGTCATTAGTGGCCGCAGGTGGCGAGGTGCATGATGGATTGTTCCGTGAGTTCGCTGCGGGGAAGTTCGCCTGTGATGCGCCCTTCGTGCATCACCAGCACCCGATCGCTCATACCGATCACTTCTTCCAGTTCACTGCTGACGAAGAGCACTGCCAGTCCCTGTCCGGCCAGTTCGTCCATCAGCTGATAGATTTCCTGTTTTGCACCCACGTCGATACCGCGAGTGGGTTCGTCGAGCAGCAGTACACGTGGCCTGAGTGCCAGCCATTTTCCGAGCACGACTTTCTGCTGATTGCCTCCGGAGAGATTGCCGGTCCTGGCGGAGTCATCCGGGGCGCGAATTCGCAGTCTCTGGAACATTTCTGCCGACTGAGCCCGCTCTACGGTCCGGTTGAGCCAGCCCCACTGCGAATGCTGATGCACAGACGCGAGACTGATGTTGCGACGAATGGAAAGGTCGAGCACAACTCCCTGCTGCTTGCGATCCTCCGGTACCAGAGCGATTCCGGCTGCGATGGCATCGGCGGGGCACTGCAGCAATGCAGTCCTGCCCGCCACTCGAATTTCGCCGGCAAGCGGCTGATCGACGCCGAAGAGCGTTCGCAGCATTTCCGTGCGGCCGGCACCAACGAGTCCGGCGACACCGACGATTTCGCCGCTGCGGATTGAGAAGCTGTTGCGGTGTTGCGGCCATGCGGTGGTTGTGAGGTCGCGGGCTTCAAGCATGACCGGGCCGGGCTGGTGCGACGTGCGGGTAAAAAAACGTGAAATTTCGCGGCCGACCATGAGTCGCACAAGGCTGTCGTGCGAGATCTGGTCCCGTAGAAGTTCCCCTGCATTCTCGCCGTCGCGAAGAACGGCAACACGGTCAGAGAGATCCTGAACTTCCGCGAGGCGATGCGAGATGTAGAGGATGCTGACTCCCTGACTGCGAAGATCCCGGATTACATGGAAAAGGCGTTCTGATTCGCCGGCAGAGAGGCTTGAAGTGGGTTCGTCCATGATCAGAACTCGTGCGTTAATGGAGAGCGCTTTAGCGATCTCCACCATTTGCTGCTGACCGGTCGTCAGACTGCGAACGAGTGCTGTGGGGGGAATGTTCAGGCCGATGCGTCGCAGGAGTTCCGCAGAGGCGGTGTTGATGCTGGCGTTGTCGATGAGTCCTCGTCGAAGCGGTTCGCGGCCAAGGAAGATGTTGGCGCCGATTTCGAGGTTGTCAGCGAGATTCAGCTCCTGATGGATGAGCGCAATCCCATGGCTCATGGCATCGCGAACGGACCGCAATACAACAGGACGCCCGTTGACAAACAAAGAGCCGGTGTCCGGGGAATGGACACCGGCAAGGATTTTCATCAGCGTGCTTTTTCCGGCACCGTTTTCGCCGACCACAGAGAGCACCTCACCCGGCATCAGCCGCAGGCTGACTGTGTTGAGTGCCCTGACGCCGGGAAAGGATTTGCTGATGCCCCTCACTTCCAGTCGGGGCGTAGTGTCGGCAGTCGTGATCATGCGTGCGGATCGCTCGGTTCCGGAATTACTGGCCCTTGAGCCGCTTGAGTTCTTCCCAGAAGGTTTCGACGTTTTCCGCAGTGATGGACCGTGGTTTGATGTCGATGTATCTGGATTCCGGGATGACATTCTTGTTGCCGCCCAGATATTCCTTGAGAACGCGAACGGATTGATAGCCGTACTCGTAGGGATTCTGAACAACTGTTCCGGCACATTCGCCATCCTTGATGGCCTGCAGTGTGACATCGTTTTCGTCGAAACCAGCGAGCGCGATCTGCTTGAGCTTATTGGCCTTTTTGAGGGCCTGGTAGCAGGCCGGAGGATTGTATTCGAAGAGCCCGGCAATGCCCTTCAGTTCCGGCCACGTGACAAGTGCGTCTTCGCATTTCTGAAGGGCAACTTCCGGTTTGCCCTGATCGGTGAGTGTGCCGACGATGGTGTAAAGCTCACCTTTGATTTCGCCTTCAACGGGATCGAAGGAGTTCGGCTGGTCGCGGTAGAAGTCGAGCGTGCGATCGCGTCCCATGAGCACATCGATCACCCCCTGGCGGCGATACTTGCTGTTGTCCTGTTCAAGCCGTCCGATGGTGATGAGTACCTGACCGCCGTCCGGGAGGGCTTTGCGGAGGATTTCGCCGCAGGCACGGCCGGCGGCGTAGTTGTCCATACCGATGTAGACGAGTCGATTGGAGGCTGGAGCATCAGAATCGTGAGTGATCGTAGGCATTTTTTCGCAGAGACTGTTGATCCAGTCAATCTGATTGTCGGCATCGAGCGGACTGATGGCGATACCGCGAATGCCGGTGGCAATTGCGTCTTCGACCTTTTGTTTCTGAACGACGGCCGATGCTTCAGGGGGCATGATCACCTGAACTTCGAGTCCAAATTCCTTCGAAGCGGCCACGCAACCGGCTTCAGCGATCTTCCAGAAGTCCGCAATCTGATTGGTGACGAAGGCGATCGATGGGCCGCCTTTGGTTGGTGTTGTGCTGGCGGCGGTGGAGCTGCCAGCAGCCGGGGGAGCAGGGGTGTTGGTGGAGGAATCCTGGACCTGGCAACCGACCAGCAGAAGAGCTGGCAGAAGCAGGACTGCGCGGCGGAACATGCGAAACATCCTTGGATTGGGTGGGGGGAAAAGTGAAACAGTGGCGTGGGACCAGTAATGGGCTGATCACGAGGGCTGTGGCAATGGTCGCTGCTGAAAAACTCACAAAATAGGCAGCTGGCTCGAATCGGTCAAATCCAGGCGGGGTGTCGCCGGTGGGAATGCGGTGGAAACTCAGGGAACTGGGCAGAATATTCCGGCTTCCGGGTCCAATCGAGCGTTGAATTGGCCCCCCAAACTGGTAAAGTTCTGATGTTCCCCGGGATTGCGTTTCGGTCACGAAGGGCTCCAGGGGCTGTCGAAATCTGCACACAACCAACCGGACCTGCCGGTCTGTCACTCCCCCGCTCCCCGCGCCAGACACCGCGGGAAACGGTTCTGCGTAAGCTGTCGCGGTTCTCCACCGCGTAAGGCGTGTCTGCTGAATTGTTTGTTTCGGTCCAGTTCTCAAACTGCCGGGTGCGTCCCTCTGATGGCAATGTTCATCTGCCTGCTTCTGATCACGCTTGTGCTGCTTTTCGCTGTGTTGCAACGGCAATCCCACGGAACACCCATTCCGTTTGCCGTTGTCAGGACATCCCCGCCGTCGGGCCGTCCGCTGCAGAGTGGGCTCAGATCACGCCGTGCCATCCCTGCCGGGTTCCTGCCCGGCAACCCGCTGCACCCTCGCACAGAACGTTTCACACCGATTCTCCAACTCGGCATTCCCGACAAGCATCGCTCTGCATCCCTTCACTGAAATGCAGTCGCACCGCACAGCTTCAACACTCCGGCCCGGACCGTTCATAATTTCAAGGAACAGTCCATGACTGAAGTGCTCATCGGCGCGCTCGCCGGAGCCATCGGCGCCGCCATCGGCTTCTTCCTCGATCGACTGATCCGGGGACAGGCCTGGAAATCCCGTGACGAAATCCTCCAGCAAGCCCAGCGCGAAGCAGACAGCCTCCGCCGCGATCAGGAACTTCGCCTCAAAGAGGATCTTCTGAAACACCGCGAAGCACTCGATGCTAAAATCGCTGAAGGCCAGAACCAGCTCCGTGACCGTGAACGCGAACTCGACCGACGCCTCGCACAGCTCGCAGAACAACAGGAAGGCTTCCGCAAAAAAGAAAAAATGCTCGAAGTGACTCAGCAGAAACACGCTGATCGCTCCAGACTCCTCGACGCCCGCGAAACAGAACTCAATCGACTTATCCGCGACGAACAGGAACAACTCTACCGCATCAGCGAACTCTCCCGCGAACAGGCCTCCGAACAACTCCTCAAACGACTCGACAGAGAACTCGCCGAAGAAACCGGAGCCATCATTCTCCGGCACGAAGCCGACATCAAAATCGAATGCGAACGACGCGCTCGCGAAATCATCGGTATGGCCGTCCAGCGCTACGCCTCCGCCCACACCTCTGAAACCACCGTCTCCACGGTCGATATCCCCAGCGATGAAGTCAAGGGCCGTATCATCGGACGCGAAGGCCGCAATATTCGCGCGTTTGAAAAAGCGACCGGCGTGGACGTTATCGTGGATGACACCCCTGGCGTCGTGATCGTCTCCGCCTTCGACAATGTCCGCCGTGAAATCGGCAAACTGTCGCTCGTTCGACTCATTCAGGACGGACGCATTCACCCGTCACGAATCGAGGAAATCGTTGCCGAAACGACTCGCGAAATGGAAGAACATATCCGCCGGCTGGGCCTGCAGGCCTGCGAAGAAGCCGGCGTCCGAGGACTGCACCCCAAACTCATGGACCTCATGGGCCGCCTGCACTTTCGCGTCAGTTACAGCCAGAACGTCCGCCAGCACTCCATCGAAGTCGCTCACCTCACCGGTATGATGGCCGAACAACTGGGCCTTGACGGTACCCTCGCTCGCCGCTGCGGATTCCTCCACGACATCGGCAAAGCAGCCGACCACGAAATGGAAGGCGGACACCCCGCCGTCGGCGCTGAATTGCTCAAACGCTACGGCGAAGGCGGCGAAGTTGTCCATGCCGCCGCAGGACACCATGATGATATCCGCCCTGAACACATCTACACGGTGCTCGTAGCCGCCGCAGATGCTGTCTCTGCCGCTCGCCCCGGCGCACGCCGCGAAACACTCGAAAAATACGTCCGACGCCTCGAAGAACTCGAAGCACTCGCCTGCGGCTTCCCCGGCGTCGAACATGCCTTTGCTGTTCAGGCCGGACGCGAAATTCGTGTCATCGTCGATTCCAGCCGCGTCAATGACCGGCAGGCCGCACGACTCTGCCGTGACCTCGCCTCCGCCATCGAGCAGTCACTCACCTACCCCGGAGAAATCAAAGTCACCGTCCTACGTGAAACACGCAACATCGAATTCGCCCGATAATCAAAATCAACCACAACCAGACTCCACTCTGACACCACTACCCCTCCAGCCCACGACTCAGAATGCATCCGCGTGACCACAAGGCAGAACCAGTTGTTTGACACGTCCGATCCCCCAGGCGATGCACTGCGCGATCTGCTCGGCTACCTGAACTTCTCTCAGGGCGCCCCCAGCGCTCGCTTTCGCATCTGCCTCAACGAACTCTTCCGCAACCCCGCCTGCAACTCCAGTCCGGAAGCGCTCCGCAACTACCTCCTCAACGCACTCCACCGACTCGCCGCCGACGGCGAACCCGTCTTCTCCCAGTCAGCACAGGCCGAACAGACCATCGAGATTACCCTCAATCTCCTCCTCCCCGCCCTCCGACAACACCACTCCGATCTGCTCGCCCACGTCCCTGAACATGAATTCTTCAACCCACTGCTGGTCGCCAAAATATTCGAAGCCGCACTTGCCGTTCGCGCCGAATCCAGTGGATTCACACAGCCATCCGCCGTACAGCAGGTCCTCCAGCGACTCAACACCTACGTCGGCTATCGCCCCGTACCCGTACTCGAAAATGGACGCCGTTCTGAAGTCTACCCCCACGAACGCTTCTGCCCGCTTCCTCTCTATGTCAGCGATGTCGGCGTCGCCGCAGGACCCTGGGAACCGATTGTATCCGCCACAATCCGGTTCCTTCGCGAAGTCCCCCAGGACCTGCTCAACGGCACCCACTTCTCCTTCGAACGCCTTCAGGAACTCTGCCTCGACCTCCGCGCCCATGACCATGTCCACCCCGTTACCAAACGCACCAACTACGTCTTTGGTGAATGGGACCCTGATGAAATCGACACCAAAGGCTTCTACCGCCGCTTTATGGTCCGCCGGCTGATTCTCGACGCCCTGCAGTCCTGGGTTTGTCAGGGCAAATCCAGCCGAACTCTCGATCCGGAACGTCTTTACGATGCCTCCGCTGTTCTCGCCGGCACCATCCTCATGGCCTCCTCCATCAGCGGCTCAGGACCCGGTACCTGGGACTCCAGCGTCTCACTCACCACACTCCTTCCCATCGTCGCCCGCCAGCGAGACCTCTTCTACCAAAGACTGCTGGAACTGGCCACAGGCGATCGCGGTCGACGACTCCGAAAACTCGCCGCCGAATCCCGCCAGCCCTTCGGTCACGTCCGCCACGACCTGAATATGTTTCTCGCCAAATACGGCGCCGACCAAATCCAGCATCGCCATCTCTCGTGGATGTTCGCTCGCATGGGTTACGAACAGGCCAGTCGCGAAGAAGCCTCCATCATCCCCTGCCTCTCTGCACGCATCGAATCCGAAATTCACGCCCGACTCGTCATGATCAATCGGCTCGTACGCACCGCCGAACTTGACCAGGCTCGCCGCCTGATCACCGAAGTCATCGAACTCTGGCACCGCGGAATCCGCTGCGGAGGACTCGCGGATCCCTGGTGCATCCTCGGCTTCCAGGGCCTGTTCCCACTCTTTTCAAACCGCGAAGACTCCATTCCCGACAATCGCCTCGAAGTGCTCCTCGATATCGTCGGCCAGCTGTTCGATGCGTGCACACTCACTATGAGCGAAGCATCCGCCAGCGGTCGTCCGGATCTCCACGACGCCGTGCTCGCAGACTTCCGCTCCATGGCAGAAGAATGGGATGCCTACGCCACCACCACCGTCCACGATCTCACTCACATCGAAGGCGTGCGGTCCGTCGAAGCTGCCCTCGGAGTCGCCCGCGTACTGGCACTCTGGCGCGAAGCAGGCGAATCAGCCGGTGATATTTCCTTCTGGCGAAATCACGTCCAGGACTTCAGTTCCAGCGGCAGCTTTGCTCAAGTCGTCTCAATCCTGCTCGAACGCCGGGATCATGTCGCCGCCATGGGACTCCTGATGCAATGGCTTAGCTGCGCCGATACCGTCCCACTCGAATCCGGCCCACACTCCATTCACCGTCTCCTCAATCGACTCCTCGTCTGCATCTGCAATCAGCCCGACCCAGGTCAGGGCTGGAACAGCCTCCGACGCTTCTTCGCCTTCATGGAAGCCAATGCAGGCGAATTCTGGGAAATACCTCGGCTCAGCGAATTCCTCGCACTGCAGAAAAATAAACGCCAGCGCCCCGGTGACGAAATCGACCTCGAACACCTCTTCGATGACGGCGATGGCGAAGACGATGTACTCAGTGCCGCCTGGGATAATGTCACCTACCGTGACTCCACCGATGACGGCAACGCCTCAGACACCATGGATGGCGCCCCCACTCCAGGGACAACCGAATTCGAGATTCTCTACCGACAGATTGAACCTCGCCTCAAGTTTCTGCACACCGTCGGATCCCTCTGGGGACTCGCCGCTCTCTGGGTCTCCCGAAACACCGACATTAAACGCACCAACACCTCCCGCGAAGGCACTCTCCGCGAATGGCTCGCCGCCATCCGCGGTCGCCTGCAGGGGCTCGGTGAACTCGTTGCCGAAGTCCGCGACTACGAAATCACCGTCAACACCAGCGGTCTCGAAGCCAACATCGAATACGATATCCAGATGCAGTGCCGCTTCCTGCTCATGCAGAACGCACTCTCAACCACCGTCGAATTCCTGATGGCCGAACGGCTCATCGGGGCCGTCATCGCCGAAGAACCCGGCCCCGAAACCGACTCCGAATCACTCGATCGACACATCTCCCGCATGTTCACCGCTATCTTCAGCGGCGACGTCGAAAAAGCCTGCGCCGGCTTCCCGGCCCTCCTGCGCGATCTTCGCAAACGCCCACTGCTCTATGTCCCCTTCGAAAACGGCGGACAACCCGCCGCCATCCTCAAAGCTCGCACTCTCCAGTCCATTATTCGCGTCCTCCTCAGCCAACTCCCCAGACTCGGACTGCTCGCCGAAACCTTCGAACTCCTCCTCACCGCACTCCGCATGGAACGCTCCATCCGCCCTCCCGGACAAGCCGTCACCGAATTTGATCGACTCTATCGAATGGGGCTCAGCAACAGCGTCGAAGCTATCATCGAAGCCGCCACTCGACTCAAAGTCTCAGGTGCTCAACGCACCCAAAGCGTCTTCCGCCGCATCCTTAAGCTCCTCAGCGCCTACGCAAGTCTGTGGGTCAGCCACAGCAGTTCAATGCGGCTTTCAATCGTTGAAGACCTCCATGAAGATGACTTCGCCGATGATGTTCGCGAATTTGTTGAAACCTATGGCGATGATCTCTTCCACACCCGAATGCTGACGCTCGGCAACGCCCGAGCCATCCTGCACCACGGCGCCGAATCACTCCTCAAAGAACTCGAAGAAACTGTCGCACTCACCGAAAACATCAAAATCCTTGATGATCTCGAAGCCAGTATCATCGATCGCGACGATGCCATCGAATTGTCCGAATTCGTCTTCGAATGCGTCGTCGATAACTTCGATCGCTTCCTCGAATACAACACCACCACCACCTATTCCGATTACGGCAGCCGACTCTACTGCCTCCTCGACTTCCTCCGCGTCGAATCGCTCTACGATCGCTTCGAATGGAACGCAGTCCCCTGGCAGGTCGTACACGAAGTACTCCTTCGCCGCGGCGAAAACGATGTCGCCACCGCCGTACAAAAACACCTCAGCAGCGAATGCAAAGTTGTCGCGGAAGAATTCGTCGAAGAACTCTCAGCACTCGAAGAAAAATATGGCGTAAGACTCCCTGGACTTCATGATCATATCCACGAACGAGTCGTCGGCAGTCTCACACAAAATCACATGGCCGCCCTCATCGCCCGCTCCTGCCCCGGAATCGGTGGAGTCACTCGCGAAGCCGCAGAAACCAGCTTCCACGAACTTCGCCGTACCATCTCCGAATTCATGGCCTCCCGAATCGGCTCTGGACTCGAGCCCCCCGAATGGATGCAACGACTCGCCGGAGAACTCGACCGACTCCAGGACGGTCGAGCTGGAGGCCTCGCAGAATCACTCACCGAAGGTGCCTTCATCCGAATCACACAGAAACACATCGACGAACACCTCACACGCATCCATAAACTCAACTCACTCCAAAACCACCCCGATCGCTATTGAAAACGACACTAAAACCAAACGCGCACCCACACTGCAACTGCAATCACCAGCGATAATCCGCATCGAAAATGCAGTCCCAAAGCCAGACTTGACTTTCTGGCAGGATGGGGTGCGGGAAGGGCGAAGCTGGGATGACGAAACGGTGTGAATTCGTGCGAATTGGGATGTTTTCAGTTCTGCTTGCCAGTTGACAGCTCTCACCGCGATCCCTTGTGCAGGGACTGTTGGTCTCTCGCAAAGGCGCAAAGGCGCAAAGGAAGGACAGAAGGTTCAAATTTCCAACATTTCCAGCTTTGCGCCCTGGGGCCTTTACGTGAGGTAAGAGTTGCTGCAGCAGGATGCCAGGCGGCGCGTCTGCATGAAATCCGATAGACGATCTCAAGTGTCCTTAACACCGCGTCGTCATCCCAGCTTCGTCCTCCCACTGACGGTCTCTGCCGGAAATTCAAGGACAATTGGCTCTCGCTCCAGCGGAGTGCCCTGGCAGAGGTGTGGGGAATCTGCTGAGAGCTGCCCTGACAGGAAGAAGAACATAGTGGGGCCCTTGACCTGGCATCACATGCCAGATTGATGGAGCTGCGCTGAACGGCCGGAAACCCACACCAATCACATTGTTGCCACAGTCTTCAGTGAAAAACTGAGTACCTGCTGAATGGTCATTGGTGCAGCTCCGTTCTCCTCCACTGCTCTGGCGACTGCATTCCTGCGGTTTGCCCCTGCTTCGGGAACACTGGTAGTTTGGGGGTATTTGCGGGAGTGTTGTTATCGGGCTGTGCTTGCTGTTTTGTCCATATTCAGCGGCTGACTCAGTTGCAATTCGCGTGGACCTGCGGTCGATTACACGTGGTCGCTCCTTTTTTCTTCCGGTCTGAGACTCCTATGGGTGCGGTTTTCGAAGAATTTCAGCGAGAGCTGGCGGCGACCCGGGCCGCGTGCGGCAACAATCCGCGGCGCGAGCTGATTCAGTTGTTCCTGTTGGCGCTGGAGCGTGAGGAACTGGTGTCGATCGGGTACCGAGAATCGCTCATGCAGGAGCGCATCGATGCGATGCCGCTGCCGGAAGACATCAGGGCATTGCTCCGACACGCCCTCATCTGGATCTGGAAAGATGAGGAGATGCATACAATTTACATTCGTGGAGCAATTCTGAAGCTGGGAGGCTGGCGACTGGCATCGCGGGCGTTTCTGACGCAGGCAGCGGGCGGAATTGGTGGCTGGGCGGGATCAGTGATGCAGCACAGTCGCTGGAGCCGCGCGCCTCTGTCGCGGCTCCTGGCGACGGTGGTTACGGCGGCTGGCAGTCTGGTTGGGAAAGTGCCGCGCGACGTGAAGCGGCATCTGTGCCTGGGGCCGTTTCGGAACTTCTGCACCTTCAACATTGATGCTGAAGAAACCGCGGCTGTCTGCTGGTACCGGATCGCTGAACTTGCGTCCTCGCAGCCGGATCTGGATTTACAGCTCAGTCGCGATTTCAGACGCGTGGCTGAGGATGAGGACCGTCACGGCAAAATCTTTAAAATCCTGGCTGGTGCTCTGACAGACACGGATACGATTGCCGAGACCTGTACGTCTGAGTCGCTGATCGAGCAGATCCGTGAGGTGGGTGAAGAGTTTCTGCCGCGGCCGCAGCGCCGGGTGTCGGATATCGAAAATCCCGTCGGCAGCGGGCAGCCGGTCGTGTGTCTTCGTGCCGCTGGTAAGGACGAAAAGCTCGTTCTGTTCCGTCGGCTGCTGGAAGAGAGCGGACTGCGGGAGTCGATTCTCCGGCGGGCTGCGTTTCTGAAGAAGTCTGTTGCTGAGCTGCGGATTGCCATTAAGCCGACATTTATGCTGGGTTATCATCGTAAGGACCTGTCCCCGCTGACGGATCCGGAACTGTTAAACGAACTGGCGGTGTATCTGCTCGAGCTGGGATGCGCGGACGTTGCACTTGTGGAGGGGCGCAACATCTTTGACCATTTCTTTCAGAATCGCACTGTCAGAGAGGTGGCGGATTATTTCGGTATTGGTTCAGAGAATTATCGGATTGTGGACACTGAAGAGGACCAGGTCCGTCACCAGTATTCGCGCGGCATGGCTCAGTACACGATTGCACAGACGTGGCGGGACGCTGACTTCAGGATTTCGTTTCCCAAACTTCGCAGTCATCCGATTGAAATGGCTCTGCTGTGTGTGGGCAATACCGAGTGGGTTGGTGGCCGTTGTGATCAATATCTGTTTCTGGAGCGACAGGCTGACCGCGCGACGGCAGTGATGATGCTGCTGAACGATTTTCCGCCGCATTTTGGCATTGTCGATGCTTTCGAAAACATCCCGGACGGTCTGGTCGGGGTGATGGGATGCCGCAAACCGATTCACCCGCTGCGATTTTACGCAGGCTGTGATTCACTGGCAGTGGATGCTGTGGTGCTGCAGCATCTGGGTGTTGCGCAGTTTGGGCCTTCGAGTCTTCTGAAGAGTGCAGGCCAGTGGTTTGGCGGTGCGGCGAAGCGCGTGGAGATTCGTGGCGAGAATTCACAGATCGCTGCCTGGCGGGGCCCCTATCATAACGAGCTGCGGGCTTTGCTGAGCATCATGGCGTATCCGGTGTATGTGCTGGGCAGCGGTCGCGGTTCTCTGTTTTTGCCGGAAATGGACCAGCGGGCTTTTCCGTTGCGACGGCGGGAAGGCTTTTTGCTGGGTGCGGTGCGGCGAGCGGTACGCTGGCTGCTGGGGCTGAATCTTTCGAACTCCAGCCACGAATGCGTGAGGCCCGAATGACTCGACGAATCATTGTCATCGGGGCCGGGGTGGGCGGGCTGAGTGCAGCCATTCGTCTGGCTCGGTATGGCTGCCACGTGACCGTCGTCGAAGCTGGATCATCAGCCGGTGGCCTGGCGTCGGGTTTTGAACTGGATGGTTTTCGATTTGATGCCGGCCCGTATGTGCTGCTGGATCGCCCTGGTCTGGAATGGGCTTTTCGCCAACTGGAGATTGACTGCGGCAGTCAGGTGCAGCTGCAGCGGATTTCGAGTGTTTATCAGGTGGATGATGGCTCGGCACCGCCGCTGGTGATTTTTGACTCGCTGGAGGAAACAGCGGCTGCGATGGATGCGCAGTGGCCCGGTGCCGGCAACACTTACCGGCGTTTCATCGCTGCTACGGATGCGATCTATCAGCGAATGCAGCCGCTGCAGTGGAAATCACGTCCCGGGATTTCAGATCTGGTGCTGAGCGGCGCGTGGCGGGACATCCCGTTCGTGCTGCGGTCACTGGGTTCGGTCATGAAATCGTGGCAGCTGCCTGAGCGAGTGGTCGAGGCACTTGGCATCTGGACACACGTGGCCGGTCAGCTGGCTGGCGCAGCGCCAGCCCCGCTTGCGCTGGTGGCGTCTGTGATTCATCGCGCCGGAGCGTGCTATTCAGAGGGCGGCATCGCCAATGTTCCGGCAGTGCTGTTTAAAGCGGCAGTGGCGGCAGGCGTGGAGTTCCGTTTTGAGAGCCGGGTTCGCCGCATTTGCTGCCGCAACAGGGGGGTGATCGGTGTGGAGGCAGCCGGGGAGTTTCTGGCCGCGGATGCTGTGGTTTCGAACGCGGGACTGGCCACGTATCAAGGGCTGCTGGAAGACGACCAGCAGTCACTGCTGAGCAGGCGAACGCGACAGTACTATCAGAAACTTCCGCTGCAGTCCCCCGGCGTGTGCGCATATCTCGCTGTCAAGGGAAAGCCAAAGCCGCCATATCTGCGGTTCCGGCTGCGAAATGAACCCGATGGCTGCCGGCTGCTGATTACTCCGGGAGTCGTCGATGCTTCACTCGAAAGGCACGGCTGGTATCCAGCTCGACTGGTGGCTCCAATGGCTCAACTGCGCGCTGAAGCGGGCGGCGAAGCGGGCCAGCGTGAGTTTCTCCGGCGGGTGGTTGAAGAAGACGGCTGGTGGCGAGAGCACTTCGAAGAGGTTCGTGTGCTGCAGACGCGAATCCCGCTGGAGTGGGGTCGGCAGTTTCATTTGTACAGGAACAGTATGAACCCGGTGATGACTTCTCGTTTCATGCTGAGCGGCCGAGTGGCTCATCGAAGTCCCTGGATCAGTCGGCTGTATCTGGCCGGCAGTGCCACGCACCCGGGACAGTGGGTCAGCTTTTGTGCTGTCAGCGGAATTCTTGCCGCTGATCTGCTGCTGGCGGATACAGGGGTTCAACGATGATGCCCGACACACGCTTGCTTGCCACACAGCGGGTCCTGCTGCGCAACGGGAAGTATTTGCGGGTGGCACGTCTGGGGCAGGGGCCTCCAATTGTTTTTCTGCACGGGTATCCTGAGAACCTGCAGATCTGGAGCCGGCTGGCACCCCTGCTCGCCGATCGTTTTGAAGTCATCGCCTGCGACTGGCCCGGCATGGGATACAGCGACGAGTTGGCCGGGGGCGCCACACCGCGGCTGCAGGCTGAGCGTCTGCTGATGATTCTGGATGAACTGGGCATCCAGCAACCGATACTGGTCGGATTGGATATGGGTGGCCAGCCTGCTCTGGTGTGCGCTGCGCTGCACCACGATCGTATTGCGCGGGTAGTGGTGATGAATTCGCTGGTGCTGGGCAACGAGCCGACATCGTGGGAGATCTGCCTGCTGCGGAAGTTCGGTTTCAATCGATTTGCACTGCGAACGCTGCCTCGACTGATCTTTTTCCGGGCCGAACGCACTTTTCTGCCGCCACGACAGCGGCTCGATCAACCGCTTCGCGACGATTTTCAGACTGCCTTTTTCACTCCTGCCGTCCGGCGTTTCATCAGCAAAATGTGCGCCGGCTATCAGGGCTCGCTGGACCGGCTGCCGGATCTGTACAGGACCATCAAGTGTCCGACACTGATTCTTTGGGCGGAACACGACAAGCACTTTCCCGTAGTTCAGGCTGAGCGGCTGCATGAAATTACAGCGGGCTCAGCACTGGAGATTATTCCCGGAGGAACTCACTGGATGCCATTGATCAGGGCTGACGAACTGGCCCGCTCCATCGCCGATTTCGCGGGCTAAGACGTCGATGCTTCTGAAAAACGCCAGACCTTGATGCCCCCGCAGGCAGGAAAAATCTGTGATGCCCCCTTGGCAACCCCCGTCTTCAAGGGGCAAACCCCGGGCAGCGAAGCGAAACAACACGGACCACGAAATTCAAACAGAGACATGATCTGTGCTGTCGCCACTCGATTGAACAGGAGTGTTCGTCAGTTCTCCACGCCGCAGAATACGCCGGCCTTACACTGCCGTCCGACGGTTTGCGTCTTCGACCATGGCAGCCGGATTGTCACCGTGGAAATGAATGACAACTCCGAAAAGCCTCGATACCACTGTGCGGGTTATCAGGGAATCTGGATTCGTCAATATTCCCTCAGGCCACAATTCGCCCCGTAGCTTTCTGCTGAGCGTCTGAGAGTCCGCAAAACCCGGGAGTCAGCCTGCGAAACTCAGGCCCTCCAGCAGTTTTGGCAAAATCGAAATCCAGAGACCGCCGGGTTTTGAGACGCCACCAACTCCCCAGTCAGCGCACTCCCCGCAACACAACGCCAACCCTGGCAACGACTTCCGCCGACACGCGAGATCTCAGACTCTCTGCCACCGCAGAAAGCGCGACATCACCATCCACCCCGCCAAACACCTCCCGGTCCCCCTTTCCTCCGCAACTCTCACCCCTCTCCGACTCTCACACCGACCCGGGTTATCGTCCGTTTGGACCGCTGAGGATGAAAAACAAACAGTTGCGACCGCCAGGCAGTTTCGGCAAAAAACGAAATCCGACTGCGGAGTGATGGTGGTGTAAGAATGGTGGAGGTCGTTTGTTTTGGTCCAAATGACGCCAGCAGAATCGGATTTCAGTCTGCAACTTAGCGGTCTGCCACATCCACACGGATCAGCGTCCACGCCAGAAGTCAGGCGAACGCGATGTGTGTGCAACAGCGATTACGGTAATCCCGTCTGCACAGACGCGGAAAATGATCAAAAATGGAAACCTTCGCAGTTGCAGATACCTGTGACGGTCATCAACCGCTGGAAATTGCTCAGGTCCAGCGATGATTCGTTGCAGAGCGCCGTCAAACTCTGCGTCGAATTGCAGAGCAACCTCTGGGTTCCTTGCGGCGTAGTACCGCAGGGCCTCAGTGAAATCGGCTTCAGCAGCAGAACAA
>JBJTOP010000399.1:0-12164 GCA_046074645.1 Planctomycetaceae bacterium
GAATTCGCCACCCCAGATGATCAGGGTTTCGTCGAGCAGTCCGCGTTGTTCGAGGTCTTTGATGAGTGCTGCCATCGCTCGGTCGGCAGCCTGGCACTTGATTGGGAGTGTTTCATCGATGCTTTCACCGGGAGAAGAGCCGTGATGGTCCCAGCCCCAGTCATAGAGCTGCACGAAGCGAACTCCGGCTTCGACCAGTCTTCGGGCCAGCAGGCAGTTGTTGGCGAATGTGGGATCGTCTCCGCGATAGAGTACTCGCGGGTCATCCGCACTTTCGGCGGGCGAGACGTATCCGGGCTGAGCGCCGTAGAGTTCCAGAACATGTTTTGGTTCGCGTGCCAGGTCCATCACTTCGGGAACGGTCGCCTGCATGCGGAAGGCGAGTTCGTACTGAGCGATGCGGGTTTGAGTTTCGGGGTCACCGCTGCGGGCGAATTCAGCGGCATTCATTTCTGCGATGGCATCGAGCATTCGTCGGCGCATGCTGCGATCCATGCCGCCGGGGTCTCCGAGATACAGCACGGGATCGCCCGTGGTTCTGCAGTTGACACCCTGATGCACGGACGGGAGAAAGCCGGAGCCCCAGAGTGACTTGCCGGCATCGGGCGTTTTGCCACCCGACAACAGGACGACGAATGCCGGCAGATTCTGATTGTCTGTTCCCAGCCCCCAGGCGGTCCATGCTCCGAGGGACGGGTTACCGAGTCTGGGTGAGCCGGTGTGAATGAACAGTTGAGACGGGGCATGGTTGAACTGATCGGTCTGCATGGTGCGAATCACGCAGGCTTTGTCGGCGACGCTGGCGAATTCCGGCAGCAGTTCGCTGATCCACTGACCGCTCTGACCATACTGACGAAAGTTAAACTGCCCGGCCAGAATCTTTGGAACACCGCGGATGAACGCAAACCGTTTGCCTTCCAGAAAGGACGGCGGGCAGTCCTGCAGGTGCAGTTTTTGCAGGGCGGGTTTGTGTTCGAAGAGTTCCAGCTGCGAGGGTGAACCGGCCATGTGCAGGTAGATCACGCGTTTCGCGCGGGGTGTGAGCAGTGGCAGTGGGGGAGCGGGTGCGGGTGCGGGGCTGGCTGCGGTTTGGCCACCTTCCGCAGCCAGCAGTGACTGGACCGCCATGGAGCCAATTCCAAGTCCTGCGGTTTGCAGCAGATGTCGGCGAGTTTGCAGCTGGCAGTATTCTGAAAGGGGATTCATGAGTTCAGTTTCTTGTGAGGAATTCATCGAGATTCAGAATGGCACTGGCGGTGACGACCCAGCTTCCCAATTCGGCAGCGGAGGCACCCTGCGGGAGCTGGAGACGGGCGGCCTGCAGCAGCGCGGCAGCGCGTTCGGGATGTTCATTCAGCTGTGTGGCTACATCGCGCTGAAGCTGAATGAGTGGCTGCAGTTCGGCTGGTGCCACATTCCGAATCAGGGCACGACGGAGGCCATACTGCACGCCATCAGCCCCGGCCGCCTGCATCTGCAAGGCAAGAGCACCGGCGGCTTCCAGATTGGCCGGGTCATTGAGGCTGACGAGTGCCTGAAGAGGTGTATTGGTGCGGATGCGACGAATCTGACAGACCTCACCGCTTCCACTGTCGAACGTCGTGAATGACGGATAGGGTGTGGTGCGTTTCAGATACGTATAAAGCGCGCGGCGGAAGCGATCTTCACCGTCAGCGTTGATCCACTTCTGGCCGTTGTAGGTGGACCGCCAAAGACCGTCGGGCTGAGGCGGCATTACGGGAGGACCACCTTTTTTGAGAGATAAAAGACCGGCAGCAGCGAGCGTCTGATCGCGGAGGACTTCGGCAGGCAGCCGATATCGCGGTCCGCGCGTCAGCCAGACGGCCCGGGGATCCTGTTCAAGCCGTTCGGGGGAGGCAGAGGAGTCCTGCTGGTATGCCTGGCTGAGGAAGATCTGTTTCAGAATTTTTTTCAGTGACCAGCCGCCGTCGCGGTATTCGCAGGCCAGCCAGTCCAGCAGCTGTGGGTGGGCAGGAGGGGATCCGAGGAGTCCGAAGTCTTCTTCGGTTTCCACGATACCAATCCCGAAGACTCGAGCCCAGATGCGGTTGGCCCAGACGCGAGCGGTCAGGGGATTATCGGCGGCCATGAGCCAGTCAGCGGCATCGAGTCGCGTGGTGTTTGGCAGCCGACTTTCGGGAAGCGTGATTGTGCGTGCTGAGGATGGAACGAAGGCCGCGGGCAGACCTGCAGTGACGAGCTCGCCGGGATCGAGGAAATTGCCGCGGCGGTGAATTCGAGTCTCTCGCTGCTGTTCGGGGGTCATGGCGATCATCACCGGAACTTTCGGGAGCTTTGCCTGCAGGGCATCCCGTTGCCTGACGGCCTCCGCCAGTTTCTCGGTGAGGCTGCGGACTTCCGGAGAAGGGGGCAGTGGTTCCAGTTCGGCTGCTGGTTCGCTGGTGAGACTGATTCGGAATCGGCGGAGGGTGAGTGAGTTGCCATAGTGCTGTCTCAGAGTGACCTGCAGCACAGCCGGTTCGCGTGTCTGGAGGGGTTCAGTGAATGCAAAGAGGGCGAGGTGATTTTCGCGCTGGCGGGGGCTGATGGCCCAGCCGGTTTTGAGATTGCCGTCGAGGGCTGCCGATACGGGCCAGCCGGACTGTTCGAAGTCGGCTTTCGGCTGATGCAGTTTCAGCGATAAGACTGAGGCTGTGGTTTCCAGCGACAGTTCAATTTCCGACAGTACGAAATTGGGATCAGCGGGATTGCGTCCGGCACCGGGACCTCCGGAGGCGGTATCGGCGAAGGCCTGCAGACGAACCGCAGTCCATGCTCCCGGGGGCAGCTGGAGTCGCAGGGTATACACATTTTCGGGAGGGGATTTGCCGCTGGCAAGGACGGATCCGTCCGATCGCTTCTGCAGAAGAGTTCCGTCGGTGGCGGTGGCTTCGATGACTTTTGGGGCGAGCCATCCGGGATCACTGGCGGCATGAGCATCTTCAGCGGCGGCCAGAGCCATCTGCAGTTGCTGGACAGTGTCGCGAGCCGACTGCAGCTGCTGTTTTTCAGAGTCAGCTGCGGGGACTTCGAGAGTGGGGGCGTCGTCGTAGCGGTCCGCATCCTGAGTTTGATTCCAGATGGCGAACAGCGCGTAGTACTCCTGCTGTGAAATTGGATCATACTTGTGTGAATGGCATTTCGCGCAGCCGGCAGTGAGTCCCATCCAGACCTGCAGCGTGGTATCAACGCGGTCTTTGACGGCGACAATTCTGAATTCTTCGTCGTCGGTCCCTCCTTCATCGTTGACCATCGTCTGCCTGTGAAAGGCGGTTGCAAGTCGTTGATCGGGAGTGGCGTTGGGGAGCAGGTCACCGGCCAGCATTTCGCGGGTGAGCTGATCGAGGGGAACGTCTGCATTGAGTGACCGTATGAGCCAGTCGCGCCAGGGCCACACGGTGCGGCCGAGGTCTTTTTCGTAGCCTTTGGTGTCGGCATAGCGGGCGAGATCCAGCCACATTCGAGCCCAGTGTTCGCCGAACTCGGGTCGGGCGAGGGCATCATCGATGAGTCTTTCCCAGGCGGCAGCGCGATCGGGCGCTGTTGCGAAGGCATCTGCTTCGGCTGTTGCGGGTGGCAGCCCGATGGCATCGAGAAACATGCGACGGGCAAGTTTGTGCGGTGCCGCAGGAGCACTGGCTTTCAGGCCGAGCTGTATGTGTCGCGTATGAACAAAGTGATCAATGGCCTTGCGAGCATTGACATCTGCGGGCAGTTCCGGCCTCAGCAGCGGTTGAAACGACCAGTGGCCGCTGAACACGGCTCCCTGCTCGACCCAGCGACGCAAGAGCTGTTTCTCGGCATTACTGAGTGGATGCGGAGCGTCGGGAGGAGGCATGACGATGTTCGGATCGTCAGCTTCGATCCTTTGAATGAGCAGGCTGGCCGACGGATTTCCGGAAACAACCGCTGCACCTGCGTCACGAACGGCCCGAGCGTCACTTTCCCGATCCAGACGCAGGTCGGCCTTGCGCTGTGATTCGTCGGGACCGTGACAGGCAAAACATTTTGTGGAGAGCACCCGCAGGGCATCGCGGGAGGTGACTGAATCATCACCTGCAGCCGGAGTGCCGCAGCAAACGTCGGCAGCGGCGGTCAGCAGGACGAGAGCGAACAGACGCGATGCCATGCGTTGGGTATCCGGGTGACGTGGTGGATGAGTCGTTCGGGTGGGCTGTGTTGCGGTTTCTGTTTGTCAGGGAAAGCGTTTTGCGGATTGATTCACTGCTGAAATCTCGCGTGGGGTGTCAGCAGTTTTGCGAGAATATTCGAAGTGGGGTGTGGGTGACCTTTGTATTGCCTGAAACCTTCACCGAAGGGGACTCCGACTTCCTGTCCGCGTGCGATGCTCCAGCGGCGGCAGGCTTCAAGATATTCGTCCATGCCGTGCTGGCGACGGAGCCATTCGCGCTGGCTGGCGTGACAGGCGAGAGCGTCAAGTTTGGCCGGCGTATGCTCGGTGACGTCAACGATGAAATCCACTGGCTGGCGGCGGCCAAAGTGATCGGTTCCTTCGACAGGATCGACAAAGTAGAGCCATGGAATTGCTGTTGTCGGCGGAGCCGGATCCCACTGAGCAGTGCGATAGTTGGGAACGCTGGCATTGAAACAGGCGTCACGAATCAGAGCGCTGGTCATTTCATGGTCGTGCATGTAGTCGATGGGTGGAGCGGTGAGAATGATGTGCGGTCGCGTCCTGCGGATGAACTCGGTGACCCGGCGACGGCTGTCGTTGTCGAAGACGATAGACAGATCGCGGAATTCAAGGCATGTGTAATCGGCTTCAAGAATCTTCGCGGCTGCGGCGGCTTCACCGCGGCGGATGCGGGCAATGTCTTCGGCCGAATATTCCGCGCTGCCGCAGTCCCCCGGGGTCATTGTGGCGACTGAAATGCGGCACCCCAAACGCTTCAGGTGCCGCAGTGTGCCGGCACACTGGAATTCGATATCGTCCGGATGAGCGTGGATGGCAAGCACGTGCAGTGTGGACGGATCGGGCATTTCGGAGGCAGTCACGAGGTGACCTTTCGCGGTTGAGGGTCTGGAAACTCAGCAGGACAGCCCGTATTTTCGTTTGCCCGGCTCCGCGAAATCAAGTCACGCTGAAAAGATCAAATGAAAGCATAGCCCCTGACGGGCTTTGCGGCGGCTTGTCGGAGGTTTCTTCGGGGGGTGGCGGAGCCGCTACAGTCCCACTGAGCGTCCGATTCAAGTAAATTCCGGATAATTTTCCACCTTTTCTCTGTCGAAATTTCCCCGGTATTTGAGCTAAACTTTCGCGGGACTGTCGGAATGGCCGATTCAAAGCTCAGCATTTGGGTGTGGGCAGCAGATTCTTGTGGAGATTGTCTTATGGCGGGAAGTTCCCAAGGTATCGTGTTCGGTTCCATGGGAGTTGCCGGGCTGCTGGCATTGCTGGCTGTGGCCGACCTCGCGGCAGCGG
Source organism: Planctomycetaceae bacterium (assembly GCA_046074645.1). Taxonomy (GTDB): domain Bacteria; phylum Planctomycetota; class Planctomycetia; order Planctomycetales; family Planctomycetaceae; genus SXXK01. The sequence continues at coordinate 5,465 of JBJTOP010000399.1, forward strand.
TACCTTTTGGTGGTCAAGCCACGTTTGATGTCTTGTTTATTCTGGCGGCAGCCCTTGTGATTTACATGGGCATCGACTGCCTCAAAGACGCAAAATAACGCTGTTTTCAGCGAATTCTGTTCATTGACTGGACGGACAGGGAGGTCCGCGGCTTGGCCACTTCACTGCACAGGCAGCTCCGGGAACACTACGTCACGGATGCTGGTCGCCACGAGGTCTCTCTCGATGGCTACCGGATTGACGCCGTCGATGATGTCGGCCGTCTGATCGAAGTTCAGTGTGCAGCGCTGGCCGCCATTCGCGACAAAGTCCGCAACCTGCTGGGTCTGGGACACGCGGTCGTGGTTGTCAAACCACTGGTCTCGCTCCGTCGCGTCACGACCCTGCAGCACCCCGACGGGCCGCCACTGCGTTCGCGTCGCAGCCCGGCCAGGCAGAAGCCGGCACACATCTTTCTGGAACTGGTGCATTTTGGGGTGTTCCCCAGTCCCGGACTGCAGCTGGATCTTGTGCTGACAGAGCAGGAGGAGCTCAGACTGCCGCCGACATCCCGGAGTTCCTGGAAGAAACGCTATCATGTGCAGGATCGCCTGCTGGTGTCGATTGAATCACAGCAGTCTCTGAAGACTGCAGACGACCTCTGGAAGCTGCTTCAGCCCGACGCCGATCTTCCGGAAATCTTCTCAACGGCACAGCTGGCTGAAGCCTGTGAGATCCCGCGGTGGCTGGCACAGAAAGCGGCGTGGTGCTTCCGCCGCATGGAATTTCTTGAACTGGCTGGCAAGCAGGGCAACTCACTTCTTTACCGTCGCCCCGCACGGCCTCGAAAACGCCGCCGGGCCGCGTGAACGGACGAGTGCGTGCGGTACCGGGGAAATCGCGTCAGCCGCAGGGTGGCCGTCCATCCGCTGTGGGTGCTTCAGCGTGGTGCTGTGTTCAGCTGGGAGCGTTTCCACTCAATGACATCATCAAGGATGCGGTCGAGTGTTGCGGTGGGGCGGCGGCCGATTGTGGTGTGCAGGAGGTCCACGCAGGGAACGCGTCGCTGGACGTCTTCAAAGTCTTCGCTGTAGGCCTGGTGATACGGCAGAAATTCCATACCGGCGGGGCTGCCGGTTTTTTCGAGCACGCGCTGAGCCAGCTGCAGGATGGAGACCGGCTGGTCGCTGCCAATGTTGAAGACGCGGCCCGCCGACGCGTCACACTCGGTCAAATCCAGCACACATTCCACGATTTCCCGGACATGTGCGAAGCAGCGCACCTGAGAACCGTCGTCGTAGACGGTGACGGGACGGTGCTGGAGTGCCGCTTCGACGAATCGCGGCACCACCATGCCGTAGTTTCCGACCTGTCTTGGCCCGACGACATTGAAGAAACGGCCTACGGTGACCTTGAAACCGTATTTGCGGTGGTAGGCGAGTGCGAGGAATTCGTCGATGGCTTTTGAGCAGCCGTAGGCCCACCGTGGACGGCTGGTGGGGCCCAGATGCAGATCGTCTTCCTCGGTCCACTGCTCTTTCGGATTCTTCCCGTAGACTTCGCTGGTGGAAGCGAGAAAAAATCGCCTGACCTTGCCCTGAACGGCGAGTCGCAGGAGTTGATCAGTGGGGTAGATGTTGGTTTCGATGGTGCGTACGGGGTCGTCAGCCACCAGCTTGACTCCGACAGCAGCAGCGAGATGGTAGATGACTTCGGCCCCCAGCACGGCTTCTGCCAGAGCTGTGGGGTCTGTGATTGAGGCGTGTCGGATTTCGAGCTGGCTGTGGCCGCGGACGGCAGCCAGGTTGTCGGCGCGGCCGGTGGAGAGGTTATCGAGGACAACAACGTGATGGCCGCGATCGAGCAGAAGTTCGGTGAGATGGCTGCCGATGAAGCCGGATCCGCCCGTGACAAGACATCTGGCCATGTTGAAGAACCGCCTTTGGAACCTGGAAAACACCTGCTGGGAGTGACTGTTGAAAAACGCAGTCGGTCAGCCCTGAGCCACTTCAACGAACACTTTCAGAGCTTCGCGGTCTTCCACAAGAAGCCGCATCATCTCGCGATAGTTATCGAGACCTGAGACGGGGGTTGTGAGAATTTTCTGAATGACGCCCGGCCATGTGACTTCGCCGAGAGCCAGATCGCGGATGCCGGATTCGAAGTGCCTGAAATTGGCATTTACCGAACCAACAAGGAGCTTGTTTCCAAGCACCCAGCTGATGTTGATTTTGTCGCCAGGCACCTCCACTTTTTTGTTGCCTCCAGTGATGCTGGTCCAGACCATGCAGCCGTTGTGTCCCAGTACTTGCATGGCTTCGAAGGCGACTGCGCTGCTGCCGGTGGCTTCGATGATCAGGTCCGGTCGGCCGTGGGTGTCTGCAAGCTGCTGCAGCGACGTGTCGCTGGTGCTGATGTAGTGGGCACCGAAGCCCTCGACGATTTCGGATTTGAGACATGGTTTGCGACCACGGGCCAGCGTGAAGACTTCAATCCCGCGAAGGCGCAGGATGAGCGTGCTGAGCAGTCCAATCTGGCCGGCACCAGTCACCCAGGCGCGCTGCGGTTGCCACACCTGAAGACGCTGCTGGGCAAGATAGGCCTGTTCTACGGCCTTCGCCGCGCAGCTCATGGGTTCCGCCAGCACATGCAGATGTCGAAGCCCCTGCGGCATTCGCACAATGTACTCTTCTTCGTCAACAAAGTACTCCGTCAGAAACCCATGCCGCAGATTAATGCCACGCTCGTAATAGGTCTCTTCGCTGGTGATGTCGTTGCGCCCGATGCGGTCGTAAATCGAACCGCCCGGTCGACGCACGGTGCACGTCACGTAGTCCCCGGGCTTCACCTTCTTCACCGAGGGACCCACTTCCTCGACGATGCCAAAACATTCGTGTCCAATCACCAGAAAGTCATAGCCGGCGGGAGCGTTTCCGTAGAGCGCGTCGTTGATCTCCCGGTCCGTCGCATCGACGCCCACTTTGAGCACCCTGACGAGCACCCCACGACCGTCAGGAATGTCGGTGACGGATGGTTTCGGGAGTTCTGCGAGATGAACGCTGTTGGGAGTTCCGGGACGGACAGCGATGGCTTTCATGGGACCGCGGCTTTCGGGCAAAGGAGTCGGCGCGAGTGGTGATGGTGGTGGGCGGATGGGAAAGTGGTTCAAACCGTGGATCTTAGGAGGGAGTGGGTGTGAATCAAAGGCTGGCGGGCGCGACTTTCGTGGGTTTGGCGGGCGTTGCGGGAAGCGGATGTTTCGCGGACGGAAACGCGACGGCCGATCGCGACAGCAGCAACTCAGCTGCCATTTTGACAGAACGCCGGTTGAATACCAAAATCAACGCAACTGCCTATTTGGCAGCTACTGATTTATCGGCGATGTTTTCGCCAGCAAAAAACCTGATTTTTGTTCAATTTTTGTGATATGGAACGAGATTAGCAGCGTGTGGAAATCGTATGCGGCCGTTCGAAGGCAGTATTGTTCGGCGATTGATAAAGAGGGGAGGTCAGCCATGGCATTTGATCCACGAAAACTGACAGTGAAGGCTGGCGAGTCGATTCAGAGGGCACAGGATCTGGTAGATAAGAAGCAGCAGCGATTTCTGCGGCCATTGCATCTGCTCAAGTCACTGCTTGAGGAGCCGGAGGGGCTGATGAAGCCGATCCTGCAGAAGCTAGGAGTTTCCATACCGCGTTTGCAGCAGATGGTGGACGGTGAGATCGGCCGATTGCCGACGACTTCGGGCACAGGTGAACCCGTGGGTGCGGGTCCTGAAGCGATGAAGGTGCTCAACGCAGCAAAGAAGCTGGCGGATTCGATGGGTGACGAGTACACATCGACGGAGCATTTGCTGGTGGGGTTATCGCAGGTTGAGGACCAGGCGAAGCGGCTGTTGTCTCTGAACGGAGTGGAAGAGAAGGATTTGCTGGAGGCGATCAAGTCAATTCGAGGGGGTCAGACCGTGCAGGATCAGAATCCGGAAGACAAGTTTCAGGCTCTTGAGAAGTACGGCAAGGACCTGGTGCAGCTGGCGCGGGAAGGGAAGATTGACCCGGTGATTGGTCGGGACAATGAGATTCGCCGCGTGATTCAGGTGTTGTCGCGTCGTCGCAAGAACAACCCGGTACTGATTGGTGAACCGGGTGTGGGTAAGACGGCGATAGTGGAGGGGCTGGCGCAGCGGATTGTTCTGGGCGACGTACCACAGAACCTGAAGAACAAGCGAGTATTTGCGTTGGATATGGGAGCGCTCGTGGCGGGTGCGAAGTACCGGGGCGAGTTTGAAGACCGTTTGAAGGCGGTCCTGAAGGAGGTACAGGGTTCCAACGGTCAGATCATTCTGTTCATAGACGAGCTGCACACGGTTGTCGGGGCTGGAGCGGGCGAGGGCGCCATGGATGCGTCCAATCTGCTGAAGCCCGCATTAGCTCGCGGTGAACTTCACTGCGTGGGCGCGACGACTCTTGACGAGTACCGCAAGCACATTGAGAAGGATCCGGCACTTGAACGGCGTTTTCAGCCGGTGATGGTGCAGGAGCAGAATGTGGAGGACACAATATCAATTCTGCGGGGGTTGAAGGACCGTTACGAAAGTCATCACGGCGTGCGAATTCTTGACGAATCGCTGATCGCCGCGGCCACTCTTTCCGACCGTTACATCAACGACCGGTTTCTCCCGGACAAGGCCATTGATCTCGTCGATGAGGCCGCCAGCCGACTTCGCATGGAGATCGATTCCATGCCTGTCGAGATTGATGAAGCCACACGTCAGCTCACCCGGATGCAGATCGAAGCTGCGGCGCTTGAAAAGGAAGCGAGCGAAGACAGTCGGGAGCGTCTGCAGGAATTGAGGCGGCAGATTGCGGAGCGCGAGGAAACCACCAGTCAGCTGAAGGCGCGCTGGGAAGCTGAGAAATCGGCACTTTCCGGCATCAAGCCGCTGAAGGAGAATATTGAACGTCTGCGAACCTCCTTCCAGCAGGCCTTCTCCCGCGCCCAGCAGACGCTCAGAAACGAAGACTTCGTGGAGGCACAGCGGACCGAACAGGAACTGCGGCAGGCCGAACAGCAGCTGCAGGTCATGGAAGCTCGTTCAGCCGAAGTTCGGGCTGACGCCGACAATCGACTGCTTCGTGAGGAAGTCACTGAAGAAGACATCGCTCGTGTCGTCAGTCTCTGGACCGGTGTCCCGGTAGCCCGAATGATGCAGGGCGAGCGCGAGAAGCTCCTGAATATGGAACAGGAGATTCATCGTCGCATGATCAATCAGCACGAAGCTGTGGAAGCGGTTTCCAATGCTGTGCGACGTTCGCGTTCGGGACTTCAGGATCCCAATCGTCCGATTGGCTCCTTCATGTTCCTTGGCCCGACCGGCGTCGGCAAAACCGAACTCTGCAAAGCGCTCGCAGGATTTCTCTTCGACGACGAACGCAGCATGGTGCGGATCGACATGAGCGAATTCATGGAGCGGCACAGCGTGGCGCGGCTCATCGGAGCACCTCCGGGATACGTCGGATACGAGGAAGGCGGCCGACTCACCGAAGCTGTGCGGCGCAATCCGTACTGCGTAATCCTGCTTGACGAAGTTGAAAAAGCCCATCGCGACGTCTTCAACATCCTCCTGCAACTGCTCGATGACGGACGACTCACGGACAGCCAGGGCCGCACCGTTGACTTCACCAACACAATCGTCGTGATGACCTCGAACATTGGCAGCCAGGCCATTCAGGAGCTTTCCGGAAAGGCGGACGAAAAAGCCATTCGCAATCGCGTTCTCGATGCCCTGCAAAAACACTTCCTGCCCGAGTTTCTGAATCGAGTGGACGAAGTCATCGTATTCCATCCGCTCGGACGCGACGAGATCCGGGAGATCGTGGACCTGCAGCTGAAACGACTTGATACCCAGCTGCAGAAAAACGGCTATCGTCTCGAAGTTACCGAGGCGGCCCGGCAACTGCTGGCAGCAGAAGGCTACGACCCCGCATACGGAGCACGACCACTGAAGCGCGTCATCCAGCAGCGAATTCAGAATGCTCTGGCAAATGAACTGCTGGCAGGAAACTTCGTCAGTGGTGACACAATCCTGATCGATGCCGCACGCGATGGGTTTGTGTTTTCCGGTAACGCAAGGGTGGAAGTCTAGGTGCTGAAACCGTCCGGATGCGTTTGGCAACAGACGCATCCAGGATGACGGGTGGGGCAACGAGAAGGGTGAAACGGTGTTGATAGTGTCGGGTGCCATGACAGTGTCGGGTGCCATGCATCCTGACGCGGCGTGCCCCCTCTTTGCCCGACCGTCGTCAGCCGTCACTCAACCCGGCCGTTACGCTTCCGGGGACAGTCCCCGACGCCGGTTCCGATGCTGCGGAGCCTGACGATTCTGCGGTCCGTTACAGTTTTTCCGTCCAACCAATTCCCGTTCGTTCTCCGACGAATCGCCGTCTGCACAAACTGTCCCCGGCGCGCCACTCGAGGCCGCGAAGTGCAGTTAATTTACGCATTTTCTGCTCTTTCGATGCTCTGCAGGTGCCATGCAGGTGCCATGCACCTTTTTTGCTTCATTGTGGCATAGGTACCCGGGGTGTTTGTTCGACTCCCTGACGGTCGCGGCTCGATGGATGCTCTGCAAGTGCCATGCACCTTTTGCTTCATTGTGGCATAGGTGCCCAGGGTGTTTGTCCGACTCCCTGACGGTCGCGGCTCGATTGTGCTGGGCGG
>JBJTOP010000400.1:0-15700 GCA_046074645.1 Planctomycetaceae bacterium
GCGCCTTGTCACCATCCGAGGGCGAGGCTTCTGCCGAGCCACCGAACGCTGGTGCGCGCTGTGAGCGATTGCCGACGATTTTGCGAAGCAGGAGGGATCGGCGCAGCGCTCGCGTCAGGGATGCGGCTCAGCAGGAGCTTCGCCCTGGGATGACGAAACGGCGCGAACTCTGCACAGAGTCGCGTTTCGCTCCGTCGAAACGGACACCCAGCTTTTTCACTGCTGAAAACCTCAAACCACGACCTTTCCTCGCTCAAGCCAAAAACACCCCTGAACTCCCGTCTTAACGCCGTTTCACCATCCCAGCCTCGCCCTCCCAGTTCTTCACCCGTCCTTTCGCAGGATTCCAAAGAACTTCAAGACCATTGGGCTTCCGCCCATCTGCTGAGCCGCGCGCCATGGGATGTTTTTAGTGGCCAAATCGCTCGGAAGAATTTGAACGGCAGGCTGCACAGTGATTGCTTTCAATTGTTCGACCAGCTACCGTCTCAGAGGACGTCACTTGCGGCCTGACTTTGGAAATGGGAATGGATCGGAAAAGAATCCCGGTATGGCGATAACGATTACGAATATTCCAGGAATCATGCGACGGCACGGCTGGTCAAACGGAGCGAGGCTTATGGATATCTGGTTTTCCAGACCACCAGCCACTGCCCCTGGTTACGGTCCGTCTGATACATCTACGATACTGATGGACAACTGGGTGCTCACTTTCCCAAGGGCCAGAACGGTCTATGATCAACTCATGAGGGATCGAATTTGGGTGAATCCTGCCGCACAAAGAACGATCGCTGCAACGTTGCGACGCAACGGACTGCTGACGATCGGTGGAAGCGGCACAAGGTCATTTGGCAATTTGACTCGCTCCGTCGAAACTTTGGATGCGGATTACATCAACTTTCGTGCTGTAACCTCCGCACAGCTGTCCCTTGATGACATGACCGCAGCGCTGGGCAGCTTTGTTTTTCGAGTCATCGTTGCAGGGACAGTGGCGGCTCGAAGACCATCCGGGCATCAGGTCACAATTACAGATGTCGGCGTCTATGTTCGTGATTCCTATGACTTCAATGATCAGCAGTTCCTCGGTTTTTGGGATGACTCAGGTTCTGTCAGTGCCGCGAATCCGACCTCCGGAACAAGCGTCTGGAACAGTACGTTTCAACAGTGGCGGTCAAGACATGGTCGCGGAGGTGATTTCCTTGTCTTTTCTGATTTGAAGCGAACGACGCTTAACACGCCCGATACGTTTGTGATTTCCTGACCCGTTGTCTGCAACGTCTCGTGTTTGCAAGTCAGTTTCAATTCAGGCAGAGAAGTTTCATTAGAATCTGTTTCCAACGCTGCCAGAGACCTGTCGTCAAAAACGTGCCCGAGGCTTTCAACACACCTGTCCATGGAATCTGTCGGTAAAACAGGGGATGCGAATTTGGACCACAGATTTCACAGATTCCACAGATGAAGCGTGCGGAGGTACATGGCACCTGAAGCCCAGAGGTGCATGGCACCTGAAGCGAAAATCCTTGAGAATTTATTGGAATCTGCATCGCTCGGTACAACACAGGGGACAGTCCCCGCGGGCACGGAGACAGGCGTTGAACAACGGCTGCTGGCCGGGTGTTAGATTCGTCGTAAACCTTAAAATTGCCAGAATCCGCAACGCGTCCGCCGTTGCCGGGGATAGTCCCCGCTATGGCAGACGCCGGGGAATGAGGTGGGGCGGTGGTCGCCGACCGCTCCGGAGTAGGATCGATTGGAACCGTGGTAAACTATTAAAATGGGACTGCCTCACAACTTTTCACCACCTCAGCTTCGCCTCACGGTATGCTGCGGGCAGCTCAAGTGACAAAATTTCTGTCCTGAAAGCGCGGTGAGTGTCGGCCGGGGCGGGAATCATCGCTGGTAGATCGGCAGAAAGTGGTACTTTACCGACAAGCTCAGCACCGCCATGGCCGTGCTGTAGACTGCACCGTGGCTTTTTTCCTCACCATTTTCCGCCAGCCACGATCCGTCTGATGACTGGCGTGGCAGGAGCATTTCCTGGACAAGCTGGGCAGCGACTTTGGCGTGCTCACCACCGCGCTGATACATCCCCTGAGCGTAATAGTAGGTGCCGTAGCTGCAAAATCGTTCTTTCCACTGTGGCGGGTGCACGAGCAACCAGTCAGCGGCACCGATCGTCAGAGGTGATTCGTATTCTCCGCAGACCTGCATTGCCAGCAACCCGGCGGCTGTCATCGTAAACGTGGGATTGTTCTGATTCGGCTCGTAACAGAAACCGCTGGCCTTCTTTTCAGGCTGCCCGTTGCGATCCAGCGGTGATGCATACGACCGTCGCAGATACTCCACCGCATCCGCGATGGATTCGGCCGGTACGTCCAGCCCGTCGTTCTTCGCCGACCGAAGGGCCATCAGCTGCCACACAGAAACGCTCAGGTCCGCGTCAGATGCCGATGGTGTGTATCTCCAGCCACCGCGGGCCTGGACTGGCTTTCGCGTTTTTTGAGCACTCAGGATGACATCGATCGCCTTCTGACATCGGTCGTGCAGCAACGCGTCCTGTTCCAGTGTCGTGCCCATTCCCAGCATCTCTGTGAGCATCAGAGTAATGATCCCATGGCCGTACATCCGCGAGCCATCCCGATCACCAAAGTATCCGTTCGCGTCCACGCGATCATCCCGCAGCACGAATGCCAGCGCCCGCTGCATGGACTGACTTTGGGGTGAGGCATTGCCCGGCTGAACTCCCACGCTGGCCATCGCCATGATCGAGAGAGCCGTCATGGTGGTGTCGTGAGAACGATCCAGAATCGCACCATCCTCGCGCTGCTTTGACTGCAGCCAAGTCACCGCCCGATCCACCGAAATGTCCACTTCATCTTTTTGAAAGACTTCAGTCGTTTGGGAGCCCCCTGCGCCCGCTGCGGGAGAAGCAGGCTCCTGCGCGTCTGTGCGCAACGAAGTCAAACTGAAGGCGGCCGTCAGGAGGATTCTCTGTGACCACAGAAGTCCCCTGCCTCCCCCCTTGCGCGGCTGTCGGCTCAAGTCAATCATATTCCACCCGGAATCAGGGCTGTTTTCGAGATCGTTCTGACAACACACGGAAGTAGGTTTCCACGCTTTTTCGATATGCCTCCGAAACCTGCTCACCCCGCCCACGAGAGACATCCTCGGCCGACTGGCCACGCAGACGTCCCCAATTTGCGTTCCGCTCGCGACTGACACGAGAAACCTCGAACGGCTCCGACTGCGGTGGCTCGGAGAACCCATCTGCAGACTGTGCTCCGGACTGTGAGAGCGATCGCTGCGACTGCTGCTGAGCCCGACGCCTCGCCGCTGCCAACGCTGCCTGCCGGGCCTGAGCACTCTGAGACTGTGACAGTGGCAGCTGAGAAGCCGCCCCCTGCTGCTCAGCACCCAACTGACCAGCCTGCGCCTCGGCCATCTGCCGATCGAGCTCATCCAAAGCCCGCGCCAACTGTTGAGCCTCAGCCCGCTGCTCCTCCAAACCCACACCACCACTCTGCTGACCAGCCGGCGCTTCCCCCGACAACGGCTGACCACCCGACTCCTGACTGCCCGGTGGCTGACCAGCCGACTCCTGACCCGCCGGTGGCTGACCCGCCGGTGGCTGACCCGCCGGTGGCTGACCCGCTGATGCCTGACCCGTCGGTGGCTGAGCACCCGTCGGCTGAGCACCTGGTGGCTGAGCACCCGTCGGCTCACCCTCTGACTCCTGACCCGCTGATGGCTGACTGCTGACCAGCTGACCAGCTAACTGTTCTGCCCCTTCGCGAAACGCATTTTCCGCCGCTTCAAGATCTCTCTGAGCTTCCAGACTTTTTGCATTCGCTGGTGGGTTCTGTGGTTGAGCGGCCTGTTGTCCGGCTTCTGTGGCTGCAGCCTGCAACTGCTGTTCGGCAGCAGCAGATTCCTGAGCGGCGGCTTCTCTCACAGTCTGGGCGGTTTGTTCAAGGGCACTGGCAGCGGCGGGATTATTGAGTCTTTTTTCATGTCGTGCGGCTCGGGCGACATCGGCGGCCGCATTTGCGACATCCTGCGTCAGTTCCTGCTGTCGCTGTCCGGCCGCGGCCAGTTGATTTTGTGGTGGCGCGAGAGTGTTGCCGAAGTCGGAATTGAGATTTTCCGCCTGCTGCTGGAGTTTCTTCAGAGTTTCGCCGGCTTCAGCGGAGTATTGATCCGCGAGTTGTGCGGCTGGATTGGCGGCAGTGAGCGGTGGCTGAGGAGCATTATTTGCGGCATCTTTCTTCTGCTGAGCTTCCTGCGTGCGCTGGGTGGTTCGGTCCTGCTGTCTTTTGGCACTGTTCAGTTTGTCCTGGGCGGTCTGACGCTGCTGTTGCTGTTGGGCCAGCTGCTGCTGGAGCCCTGCATCAGTGGGTTTCTTTGTCAGCTGCTGCTGTGTTTGTTCCACTCGACGGTCAGCGGCCTGCACTTCATTCTCTGCGTTTTTAACAGCCTGTTGAGCCCTGCGCGTTGCGTCTTCGGCCTGTTTCAGCTGTTCTGCGGCTGTTTTCTTCTGCTGTTCGCGAAATGCCTGTCGTTGTTTTTCAAGGTTTTTCTGCTGAGCATCGCGAGCAGGGGCATCGGGGAAGATTGTCTGTTCCTTTGCAGCGGCGGCCTGGGTTTGGGCCTGGCTGAGCAGACCTGCGGCTTCCTGCAGTGCCTGTTTTGCGTCGGCGGAGGCTTGCTGCAGTTCGGACAGAAGTTGTTCTTCGCGGGCACTGGCGGCACGTGAGGCAGCGGCGTTCAGCTGCTGCTGAGCTTCTGAGAGCTTTGCCTGCGTTTCGGGTGTTTTTCCCTGAGCAGCAGCCTGGGCAGCCTGTGCGACCAGCATCCCGGAAAGTTGCGAGGCCTGAGTTCCGATTTGACGGAGATCTTCTGCCAGTTCGCGTTTTTGTTCCTGGAATTTGGTATCGGCACGTTCATTGGCCTGCTGCAGGGACTGATCTTCAGCCGCAGCATCTCTCAGCAGGCTTTCAGCATCTGCGAGGGCATTCTGGGCAATTTCAGAGAGTGCCTGCTGCATTTCGGGATTGGTTTGCAGTTCGGCTTCGAGTTTCTTCAGCTGTTCTTCAGCGGTCTGTTGTGCCTGCTGATCAGCGGCGGTCGCCAGCTGATATTGTTCGGCCAGCTCCTGTGGCAGGGTTTGCTGTTGTTCAGTCTGCCGCAGGCTGGCTCTGGTGTCAGCGACTTCCTTTCCCTGCTCCAGTGCTTCAAAGTGTTTGGCCACAGTATCGAGAGCCTGAGCTGTCTGTTCCTGCTGTTCGGCGGCCTCGGCAAGCTGCTTTTGCTGAGCGTCGGCGTTGGCAGCTGTGGAGGCCTGCTGCAGTTCCTGATTCATGCGTTCTGCTGGCGGCTGAATCAGTGCGAGGCTGTCATCTCCGTCTCGTGCCCGCTCGCGCTGTTGTTCATCGGAGAGATCCTGACTTGCCGCATCTTCAACGAGTGCCTGCACCAGATCTTCGATGCGTTGATTGGCCCGTTCCTGTTGCTGCTGCAGTTCAGCGAGCTGGGGTTGTTCCGTTTCAGGAGTCGAGGGTTCAGGATTGTCAGCGGCCTGGAGCGTCTGTTCTTCCAGTTTGCGCACTTCCTCGGCTGCATTTTTTGCGAGCTGTGCAATTGAGGGGGCGAAGCGGGCCAGCACTGCGCGAGCGGCTGTCATTGCCGGCTGCAGATCCTCATGGACCGTAGTCAGTTCGACGGCGATGTCGTCGAGTTCATGGCCGGCAGCAGTCAGTGCATCTCTTCGCCAGCGGCGTTCGGAAATCCGTCTGCCGGCATCTCGGGCTGCGGCAGACCAGCGCGTCTCATTCAGTCGATTGATGAAGGTATTGTCGATTCGTGCTTCGCTGAGTTTTCGCGCGGTGACCTCAAGCGACTGCTGCAGCAGGTCCCAGTGTCGTGGCTGGTCAATTCGAGCGGATCGTTGCCGCGAATTCCAGCGTTCAAGTTCCTGCAGACGGGCCATGACTCGGAGTGAAACGGCCAGCTGATGTCCGGCTTCCAGTGTTCTCCATGCTGGGGCGATTTCGAGGAGATGCTCCGGGACTTTTTCCGGTTCGGCCGTTGGATCTTCCGAGCGGTGTCGATAGAGCACTGCGTCGATGGCGCGCATTGCCAGTCCGGCATCTGCAGCGTACTGCAGGTCAGCATCAGGTCTGGCTTCTGCGAGTCGCTGACGGCTGCGAAGCTGCTGCATTGCGGGATTCAGTCGCAGATCAAGTCGTGCAGCGTGCCGCGCGGCCTGTGCTGCAAGCAACTGACTGCGGCCGGAGTCATCTGCAGCAGTGGCCTGCTGAGAGTATTGTCGTTCCTGACGGATTTGTTCAGCAGCCTGTTCGATCAACACTGCCAGGCCGCCGGTGCGATTTTCGAGGTCGTTCCACGTATTTGTCAGGCGTCCGGGGATGGCACTGTCCAGTACATCCAGCTTCTGCCGCTGCAACAGCTGGTCGCGCAGAGTCTTCGAAAACGCCTGAAGCTGGACCAGCCGTTCCTCGGATTCGAGTAATAACTGCAGCTGCTCGCGGCTGGAGACGCTCCAGTCCAGCAGTTGTTTCAGGTGACCGTTGAGGGCTTCCGGCAGCATCGTTCGCTGCTCCTGAAGCAATCGTTCAAAACTTTCGAACTGTGTCACCTGAAGCAGGAGCTGCCGCTGCAGACGGGGCCACGTCTGCGTGGGACTGTTGACGACAAATTCCTGCTGTTCCAGCATCACCTGAAGTTCGAAGGAGGCCGCATCAAACAAATTCCATGCGGCCATCCACGAATAGTGTTCAGCAAGGTTTCGCGCATCATCGGCAGAGCTTTCGAAGCCGCGTTTGATCTCTGCCACGTCTTCCTGCCGCTGCCTGTCGTCAGCCGCTTTGGTCAATGCGACGAGAGCAGCCGCGACGGAGTTGGGCTGGTCCATCAGCAGTTTGGCAAGAAGGATTCCTGTCCGCTCAACATCTCCGACGTCTGCCCCTGGCTGCAGGCTGCGAACCAGCGACAGCGTCTGCTGCAGTATGGGCTCCACAGCTGATCTCTGACGATCAGCGAGGTTCTGCAGAGTTGCGCTGTCCGCTACCGCCTGCGGTGACTCGATGGCAAGCCCCTTCATCCGCTCAAGAATCTCCGTGGCCGTTGTCCTGTGTTCCTCAAGCAGTGACGCGAGTTTTACAAGTTCGGGCTGAAGCCTGAGCTTTCGCTGCATCTGCGTGTGTCGCTGCGGGTCGAACTCGCGGTCTGCGATCACCAGCCGCAGCGGTGCGGATTCGCCGCGACTGCCCCGACGATCGATCGCTGACAGCTTTGTCAGAACCTGATCACCTTTCCGCAGAGCGTGCGGTGCGAGGTCCCACTGCCAGTCAGCCGTCACGCTGCGACCATCTGTTCCCTCCACCACGATGGTCTGCAGAGGCAATGAAATCCAGTCCTCACCGTTGATCGAAATTTGCTGTTCCAGACTCACCAGCGGCAAGTCGTCTTCCGCCAATGCCTTCAATTGAAGAATGTCGTCTGGCGGAAGGAGCAGCGTTGTCTGCTGCTGATCCACAAAGCCGACTCGTGGAATCAGGTCCGGCTGTGGTCGGATCTCGTAACGCGGGCTGAACACGTTTTCGAATCCCGTTTCCTTTGCTGCCAGATGCACCCTGTAGGTCCCTGGCTGCTCGATCGGAACTTCAGCTTTCCAGATCCCGCTCTCAGGCTTCATCGGAATGACCGACATGTCTTCGACGCCTGTCTGATCGAGTCGCAGTTCGGCAGCCGAAACCGCCAGATTCGTCTCGATTGCAAGCGTCACTCGAGTTCCCTGGAGCGCTTCCAGTCTGCCGTCCGAGTCTTTGGTGGTGACGGTGGCCAGCTGACTGTACTCCGGAAACTTAAGTGTCTTTGTGAACAGCTCCACGCGGGGCCGTGGACTGGTGCGTATCCGATGCCATTTTGTGATCGCATCACCGGCAAGGATACGGTAGTCGATGTAGTCACGGTCAAGCTTCAGATTGGCGGAAAATCGCGATTCAGACTGTGGCGACATTTCAATTCTCGAGACACCGCCACTTGAGTGATGCGTCTCGAGAATTGCAGTGCGGACGGTATCACCTGTTGTTTCTACGATCACAGCACTCGATTCGTCCTGTGGGAGCAGGAGCGAGTGGGGCGTTGGCTGAAGGATGGTCACCTGCACCCGAGAAACTCTTGCAAGATTCGCCATTGGCAGCATTGCACGCGCTGCAAGCTGCCGAAAACGCGGGTTCGGGGATGCCAGAAGAAGCAGCGCGAGCAGCATCACGACGGTCGCCGCCAACACCCACTTCACTGCCAGACGGAAAGGCAGCACGGCCGAAGGCTGCACCCTGCTGAGCTTTGCCGCCACTTCCCCCTGCAACAGACCTCGAAACATCGGGGAATCATGCAGCGAGGACGGATCATCAGCGGCCAGTTCCACAGCAGCCAGCAGCTTCTCACGCAGCTCCGGTTCTGATTGCTCCACATGCTCAGCGATCTCCGTACTGGCCGGCTCACGCATCAACTGACGGCCGGAGACAAGCCAGCCGACAAAGATGGCCGGCAAATACACACACGCTGACAACTGCCAGCGCTGAGCATCCGTCAACAGCCAGTACCAGTCCACCGCGGCCGCGGCCGCAAGGCACAGCAGAAAAGTAAACAGGCCGGCACTGAGCCCCCGCGCGGTCAGCAGCAGCCGACGACGACCGGCAAACTGCTCCAGCCTGCGCACAACTACAGGATCCAGTGAAATGCTCATGGGCCCGTCCTTTACTCGTCCGAAATTCGTCCGAAACTTACATCAGACCTGCTCTCCGCCGCAGCAGCCATTCAATGGTCAGCAACAGCAGCATCAAAGAAAACCACCAATAACTCTGCCACAACAAACTATCCGACTCCACAATCCGACCGTTACTGTAAACGCTCAAAATCTCCGGTAAGCGTCGCAAATCTTCCTCGCGAAGGAATTCTCCCTGACCTGCGGCCGCCAACTCCTGCAGCAACGCTTCATTCGCTGATCCTTCCCGCAGTTCCACTGCTGTTTCACCGATCACCGTGAATCGACTGCGGGCTTTCAACGCGTCTGCACTGTAGCCGGACGCCTGCACTGAAATCTCATAGTCCCCGTTCGTCAATCCCGTCACCCGGCCCCGGTAGATTCCCGGCACGTGCTCGTCAGGCTGCAGTGAAACTGTAGCAGCCACCCGGCCGTCCCGCCAGATGAGTGCATCCGCGGTCGCCTCGACAGCAGGCCGCCCCTCCGCGTCCTGCAGCCGTATTCGCACGTCCACTGCCTGCCCCTGCTGATAGGTGACAGGACCACTGTCCACCGCCAAAAACTCACTGCTCACAGAAAACGACCGTGCCATTATGCTGCGCGCCAGCTGATTCCAGATTCGCTGGTGCCATTGATCTGCGGCCTTGTAACGCCACCGCCAGGTCTCGTCCGTGGCCAGATACAGCACCTGACCAGCCCCCGAACGTCGCGACACGAGCACCGGCAATGGACCGCCCGGGTAAACCGCCTCCACAAGCACCTCTGAACCCGCTAATGCCTGCACGGGTATCAGGCCCTGCGGCGGTGGCAGCCTGTTCCAGAACGCCCGGTTCCCGGCGTCCTCGGCCACCAGCTTCAACATCGGGTCCGCAGCCCCGCGATCCGTCAGCTGCAGGGCGCTGGCGGAAACAGGAGCTGACGCCTCGCGCGAGACCGGGATGAGTTCTCCCAGTGACTCCGGGGCAAATCGGGACAAGGTGCCCCGCTGCCCGTCAATCAGCACCAGACCGCCTCCACGGAGTTCCACAAATTCCCGCAGCCACCGCTGTTCAGCCGCAGACAGCAGCGAATGGTCAAGCTCTCCGAGAATTACAAGGTCAAAGGCAAATAACTGGTCCCGATTTTCTGGGAATTCTCCCGCGGCCGTGCCCCGCAAGAGCTCGCGTTGCGGAGTCCCCGGCCCCGCCAGCACTGCATTCAATTCCCATTGCTCGTCCCGCTCAAACAGATTTCGGAGATATCGGGTTTCCCAGCGAGAGCGGCCGTCAAGCAACAGCACTCGCTGGCGCTGAACCACAGCAGATAATCGCAGAGCCGCTTCATTGTTTTCCATACTGGCTTCATTCAGCAGCGGAGTCACCGAAGCGGTCAGATCAAGGGGAACGGTGTTCAGAGTGATGCCTTCCGGTGCATCTCCGGAGAGCCTCTCCACCAGATCGTTCACCGCAAAGCTGAAATCAATTCGCCGCTCCCCGGATCCCGTTGCCTGCGCCTGATACTGCCAGAGCACCTCGCTTCCGGATCGAATCTGCAGCACAAACGGCGCTCCCGCCGGAGCGCGATCGCCAAGCACCACGACGCCACGGACCTCGTCCCGCCGAAACACGCTTTGCGGATGCTCCAGTTTCAGAATGGCCAGATCCGGCGGTTCTTCAGCCGCACCCATCGACACCGTCACCACACGACTCCCGCCCGCTGCCAGTTCACGAGCGGCCGCGATGGGGGAGTCGCCGGAGTTGTGACGGCCATCAGTGATCAGCATCGTGACAGCATCACGTCGAGTCCCGGAACCCGCCGCCACTCTCAACGCCGCCGTCAAATTAGTCGTTGCCGCAAAGTCACCAAACTGCAACTCACCGGACACTGCCGCAACCTCAGACCCGCGCAGCTGGTGCAATCGCACTTCGTGCTGTTCCCGCAGTCGTTCCAGCAGACTCGTCTCGCCAACTGTCAACGCCTGCTCAAGCCGTTCCCAGCGAGGCAATTCGTCCAGCCTCGCGAGAGCCGCGACAACCACCGGATCATCGGGCTGCGTCTGGTCCGCTTCCAGCCATCCAAGTCCCTGTGCAACAGACACCCGACGTGCTGCCGACATCTGCGGGTCGGTCAACTGCATGCTGGCGGAGGCGTCGAGAAAAATATCAAGCCGGCCTGGTTCACCGATAATCGTACGATGATGCAGCACCGGACCAGTCAGAATCAGCATCCCCAGCAGAAAGGCGGCAGAACGCAGTGCTGGCAAGACCCAGCGCAGCCGATCTGACAGACCACGTGTCTCCCGCCGATATCCACGAAAGGACAACAGCGACACAACCACTGCCAGACTCAGCCCCAGCCAGAATGGTACCACACCGGTGAATTGCAGGCTCATCGAACAACTCCCGCAAATCGCTGCTGCAGCATCACCTCCAGAGCCATCAGCCCCAGCAGTCCTGCAAGTAACAACGGCCAGATCTCCTGTCCATGGCGACGTCTGCGGTCAGACTCCAGATACTCCTGCAATGACCTCAACAACTGCCCACCCAACTGCTCGACGGCCTGTTTCTGCCGCGTTGCATCCAGCTGCGTCAAATCTGACTCCGCACTGTCCGTCTGCACGGCAAAATGCTGCGGACGGCCATCCGGGAGTGTTACGGTGTAGACTCCGGGACGACCCGTAGCGGTGGACTCCGCAAGCAGCCAGCGCCCCTGCGGACGCGTCGTCAGCGCGCTGCGGGCTCCAAGGGGATCAACAAGAGTCACCGTCGGGAGTTGTTCGGCTGGAGTTCGCTGGCCGGTCCCGTCCCGGGCTGGCTCGGGCTGGGCAGGCTGAGCTTGTGCAGGCACGGGCTGGGCAGGCACGGGCTCGGTGGCTGGAAACATCGCCACGACAGGAACGCCTGCCTGCACGTTGCGCGGCGGCTGAATCTGTACAGCCAGAGAGGTAATCAGCTGTTGCATCAGGGGAACGTAGAACGGTCGCAGCGGCAAATCAGACCAGTCGGCATCGATCGCCGTGGCCAGTTGGAGCACCACTCCTTCACCGCAGCGGTGTTCCAGCAGCAGTGGGTCTCCTGAGTCGAGAGTTGCGGCGGTCGCAGGCTGCGAGGCTGGTGCACTCTTCAATCCGTGCCAGCGACGAATTTCGGCCGTCGACAGGTCTCCATTCGCAGGATCGTTGAAGAACGCAAGGGCAGGGTGCTCTGAACGCTGTGACACAATCTTCGCTGCTCGCGGACTGCCGGGACCGGTGGCATTTGAATTTACAGACGTCGCTTCTCCACCCGCTCCACGTACCTCACCCCACTCCGCCGGCAGCAGTCCCGTGCCTGCATTCCAGAACTTCTGGCGGTGCCAGTCAAGGTCCAGACGATTGCCTGCCGTGACCAGCAGTGCACCGCCGCCTCGCACCCAGGTGTTCAGCCATTCCAGCTGCTGATCAGTGAGCCGTGGAACGTTCGCGAGGACGACAACGCGAGCAGTTTTCAGAAGTGCATCGGTGAACTGAGCCGGAGGCACGACCTGAGTTTCAAGCAGATCGGTCAGGGGCACTCGACCAAAGGTCCATGGAGTCAGCGCTACGCTCAGATAATCCGTTTCTCCCTGCAGCGGCTGTGTGCCGGGATCACCATCCACCAGCAGCACCGGGACACTGTCAAGCAGTTCAATGGCTGCTGATCGGCGATTGTCGGCCGCGAGCAGATCGTCGGCGGACAGAGAAACTGTGAGCACGTGTGAACCGGCCGTTTCGCTGCGACAACGAAACAACACATCCGCCGTGCCACCGGCCTTGAGCGCTGTCTGCACCGTGGATATCGGTTGGTCATCCAGAGTCAGCGAGACTTCCGCTGCCGTGTAGTCCTTCGAGGCATAACTCCTGATTCGAGCCCGCACAAAAAACTCCTGCCCCGCACCCACAGGCTGCTGCGGCAGCTCGATGCTTTCAATCGCTGCATTGTCGGCTTTTGACAGCTGTTGTTCCGTGGCGACAGGGAGTACCAGCAGTTCTGCGGGAATGCTGGATGCCTGCAGTTGCTTCTGAATGGCGCTCGCGGGGCCCGCGGACAATACAGACCAGTCAGCGGCCTGCAGGTCACTGATCACAATCAGCTGCCGCCGCACCGTGGTCATGCTCTGCAGCTGCTCCATGCCCAGTTGCAGCGAACCCGCAATATCGCTGGCGCCGAAACCGGGTTGAAGCTGCCGCAGACGACGAATCACCGATTGCCGATCCGAGAGCGGACGATCAAACAGCAGCGTCGGTCTGCCACCGCTGAGCACCACCGTTGCCTGCGACCCCCGTGGCAGATCAGCAAGCAGCTGACAGGCGGTGTCCACAGCCACAGAGAATCGCGTTCCGGCAGGATCAGCCGCCTCCATGGAGTAACTGTTGTCGAGGAGCAGCACAAGTCCGACGGGGGCCTCACCGGATAAGCCCGTACCAGTCAGCACGGGGCGAGCAAGGCAGGCGGCAAGGATCGCAGGAATCAGGCAGCGAATCAGCAGCAGGATCAGCTGGTCAATTCGAAACCGGCGACGATTCTGACTGATCACGGACTCGAGCAGATGCATGGCCCCCCACTCAACCGTGCGAAATCTGCTGCGATTAAAAATATGGATCAGGAGTGGGATCAGGAAGGCGACGGAGCCAAAAATCAGCAGGGGATTTAACAGACTCATCGCGCTCGCCTCCGAATCGACAGCCATGCGGCGAGTGCATCGGCGCAGGGCTGTGAGGTTGTGAGCGGCACCAGACTGACACGCTGTCGGCTGCAGCCGCGGCCAAGCTGCTCGCGATATTCCGCAAGCCTCTGCAGATAGGCCGCCCGCAGCTGAGCAGGATCCACCAGATGGCGACGGTTCGCGTCTTCAAGGCTGGTGAACTGCGTCCACTGACGAAACGGAAAATCCAGCTCGTCGTCGTCCCAGATCTGAAAGATGACCACTTCGTGACGCGCGTGTCGGAAATGGGCCAGAGCCTTCATCAGCTGATCAACGTCGCCGAACAGATCCGAAATGACCAGTACCAGTCCGCGACGGTGGATTTGCGATGCTATCTGGTGAAATACGTCCGCCAGATTTGTTTCGTCGCCCGGCTGCTGAATGCTGAGTTCGCTGAGCAGATGTTTCAGATGCCGCGGTCGGGCGCGGGGCGGAATATAGCGTCGCACGCGAGTGTCGAAGGTCACAAGTCCAACACTGTCCTGCTGCTGAAGCATGAGCCATGCCAGACAGGCGGCTGAACGCACGGCAAATTCGTGTTTGCTGAGCCCCCCAGCGCGGCTGCCCCGGTACTTCATGGAACCACTGCAGTCAAGCAGAATCGTGCAGCGAACATTCGTTTCTTCCTCATATTCGCGAATGTAAAGACGGTCGGTCTTGCCGTACAGCTTCCAGTCAATCGTGCGAATGTCATCGCCCGGTACATACGCGCGATGTTCCCGAAACTCCACACTGAACCCCTTGTGCGGGGAGCGGTGCAGGCCAGAGGAAAAGCCTTCAACCACCTGTTTCGCCAGCAGCTGCAGGCCACTCAGTCGACTCACGTCGCCGGCGGAAAGAATCTGGGGAGCAGACATCCGGCACCTAGAGCAGTTTGCGGTCGGGGCGGGGAACTTCACGAAGCAGCCGGCGAATCAGCTCGTCCACGCTGACGCCTTCCGCCTCCGCACTGAATGTCGGAACAATACGATGTCGCAACACAGGCAGTGCCAGCGTCTCAACATCCTCCAGCGTAACGTGGTAACGGCCCTTCAGCAGCGCTCGAGCTTTTGCCGCAAGCACCAGTTGCTGGCTGGCACGTGGGCCCGGGCCCCAGTCAATCTGGTCACGCACCCACGCGGCTACCCCGGCCTCTCCGGGACGTGCACTTCTGACCAGATCAAGCACGAAATTCCGCACGTGCGGCGGAAGCGGCACCAGTCGCACCGTCGACTGATACTCCTGAATCTCTGCCCCAGTGATCACCGCCTGAGGAACCGCGTGCTGAGTCGTTGTGGTTCGGTCAATGATCTCTGCTTCCTCATCCCGACTCGGATAGTCCACGATGACGTTAAACAGAAAACGGTCCCGCTGTGCTTCCGGGAGCGGATAGGTGCCCTCCTGTTCAATCGGGTTTTGGGTCGCCAGCACGAAGAAGGGTTCATCCAGTGTATACGTGGTGCCGCCCACGGTCACCTTGTGCTCCTGCATCGCCTCAAGAAGAGCAGCCTGAGTCTTGGGAGGCGTGCGATTGATCTCGTCAGCCAGCAGCATCTGAGTAAAGATCGGGCCACGATCAAACACCAGATCCCGATGACCAGTCTGGCGATTCTCCTGAATAATGTCTGTCCCCGTGATGTCCGCAGGCATCAGGTCCGGAGTGAACTGGATGCGATGGAAAGACAGCGACATCGCATCCGCGAGCGATCGGACCATCAGCGTCTTGGCAAGCCCGGGCACGCCCTCCAGCAAACAGTGCCCCCGCGCCAGAATCGCTATCAAAAGCTGCTCGACCACTTCCTGCTGACCCACAATCACTCGGGCCACTTCCTGTCGAACACGATCACAGGCCGCAACCAGTCGCTGAGCACGCTGCTGGTCCTCGGCAGAATGCATTTCCGGGGCATTCGGCATGTGGAGTCACTTTACAAATGGAGGGTTGAGAGCAATGAAGATCCGGGGAAGGAATGGACAACACGGAGAGATGTTGTCGGGCAGGGTGAACGGAAGCATAGGTCGCGGCGGGAAACACTGCAAGCGGCCGGGCGTTGGCTTGGCGATTGCGTGGCCGTTTGCCCGCAGGCCGCCGCCACGCGGCTGTTACCAGCGGTTGGGCGGCAGCCCCCGGCTGTGCTTCGCACCGCAGGTGCACGCGCTGGTGAGAGAGTCGCCGTGTCGCTGTACATGGGCCCTACAGTCTTCACAAGTACGACGGACTTCCAGTCCGTCGAG